>DATDPC010000043.1:0-9889 GCA_035292965.1 Dehalococcoidia bacterium
ATGGCGCTGGAGCTGTTCAAGCCCTTCGTCATGCACGCCCTCGTCGACCGAGGGCTGGCGCACAACATCAAGAGCGCCAAGCGCATCGTCGAGCGGGCGCGCCCCGAGGTCTGGGACGTGCTCGATGACGTGATCAAGACGCGTCCCGTCCTGCTGAACCGGGCGCCGACGCTGCACCGCCTCGGCATCCAGGCGTTCGAGCCTGTGCTCGTCGAGGGCAGCGCGATCCAGATCCACCCGCTGGTGTGTCTGGCGTTCAACGCAGACTTCGACGGCGACCAGATGGCCGTGCACGTGCCGCTGTCGCGTGAGGCAGTGGCCGAGGCGCGCCAGATCATGATGTCGACGAAGAACCTTCTGAGCCCGTCCTCGGGTGACCCGATGGTGGCGCCGCGGCTGGACATCGTCCTCGGTTGCTATTACATGACGGACGTGCGCCTGAACGCGAAGGGTTCGTACGACGAGAAGCACCCCGGCGCCGGCGTCTACGGCAGCTTCCAGGAGGCGATCCTGGCGCGAGACCTCGGTATCGTCGAGCTGCAGGCAATGATCAAGGTGCGCGACCGCCGCACCGACAACAAGCTGATCGAGACGACCGTCGGTCGCATCCTGTTCAACGAGGCGCTGCCGGAGGAGATCCCGTTCGTCAACGCGACGCTGGATAGCAAGGCGCTGAAGCTCGTCGTGCAGGACTGCTACCACAACCTGGGCATGGAGATGACCAGCGAGGTCGTCGACCGGATCAAGAACATCGGCTTCCACTACGCGACGCAATCGGGTGTGACGATGTCGGTGAGCGAGATCAAGGTGCCGGAGGAGAAGAAGGAGATCCTGGCGGTCGCCGAAGGCCGCGTCCAGGAGATCACGGAGCAGTACCAGACGGGTCTGATCACGGAGCAGGAGCGCTACGACGCGACTGTCGACGTGTGGAACGGCGCCACCGAGCAGGTGACGGCGGTTATCCAGCGGCGGCTGCCGGAGTACGGCTCCGTCTTCCTGATGGCCACCTCGGGCGCCAAGGGTAACATCGCCCAGATTCGCCAGATGGCGGGTATGCGCGGCCTGATGTCCGACCCGTCCGGCCGGATTATCGACCTGCCGATTCGCTCGAACTTCCGCGAGGGCCTTTCTGTCCTCGAGTACTTCATCTCGACGCACGGCGCGCGCAAGGGTCTGGCTGACACGGCGCTGCGCACGGCGGACTCTGGCTACCTGACGCGCCGTCTGATCGACGTCGCACAGGACGTGATCACGCTCGATGGCGACTGCGAGACGCTGGCCGGCGTGTGGCTAACGGAGCCACACGACAAGGCGGTGCTGGAATCGCTGCGAGAGCGGATTATCGGCCGCTACGCCGCTTCAGACCAGGCGAACCCGGAGACGGGCGAAGTTCTGGTCGAGCGCAACAACGTGATCACGGCGGAGATCGCCGACCGGCTGATGGCGGCGAACCTGCCGCGGGTGCACGTGCGATCGGCGCTGACCTGCGCCTTGAAGCGCGGCATCTGCGCCCTCTGCTACGGCATCAGTCCGGCAACCGGCGAGCTGGTTGGCCAGCTCGAAGCCGTCGGCATCGTCGCCGCTCAGTCGATTGGTGAGCCGGGCACGCAGCTGACGATGCGTACGTTCCACACCGGTGGTGTTTACATGGCGGGTGGTGAGATCACAACCGGTCTGCCGCGCGTCACGGAGCTGTTCGAGGCGCGCGTGCCGAAGAACAAGGCGATCATCACCGAGATCGACGGCGTCATCGAAGTGACGCGCGCCGGCGAATCGCGGCACATCCGCATCGTCTCCAGCGAGCTCTATTCAGACCGCTACGACCTGCCGGACAGCGTCGAGACGCTGGTCAAGGAAGGTCAGCAGGTCGAGGCCGGCGACGTGCTGGCACAGTCGAAGGCCGCCAAGCCGAAGGCCACGGCAAAGGCTGTGGAGGCCCCCGTAGCCAAGCCTGCGAAGGGCAAGGGCAAGGCGGCGAAGGCAGCAGCGGCGGCCGAAGGCGCAGAGGTACCGGCGGTGCAGGTCATCGCCCGGCTGCCCGGTCGCGTGACGATCGACCGCAAGAACCGCATCTCGATCCTTTACGAGGAGCGGGAGGAGCGCGAGTACCTGGTGCCGGCAACGGCGCGCGTTCGCGTCGAGGTCGGTGATTACGTCCACGCAGGCCAGCAGCTGACGGACGGTCCCATGGACCCGCAGGACATCCTGCGCATCCAGGGTCCGGAAGCGGTGCAGCTCTACCTCGTCGAAGAGGTGCAGCGTGTGTACCGCAACCAGGGCGTGAACATCAACGACAAGCACATCGAAGTGATCGTGCGGCAGATGATGCGCAAGGTAATCATCGACTCGCCGGGCGACACGCAGATGCTGCCGGGCGAGTACATCGACCGCTTCGAGTACGAGGGGTTCAACGCCAAGGTCTTCGCCGAGGGCGGCGACCCGGCTACGGCCGTGCCGGTGCTCCTGGGCGTGACCAAGGCATCGCTGAACACGAGCAGCTTCCTCGCCGCCGCCTCCTTCCAGGAGACGACGCGGGTGCTGACCGAAGCGGCGATCTCCGGCAAGACGGACCACCTGATGGGTCTGAAGGAGAACGTGATCATCGGCAAGCTGATCCCGGCCCGCGCCGTGATCGACCTGCCGCCGCGGCCGATCGTCGAGGAGCTGCGGGCGCCGCGGCACCTGCTCGAGGGCGAAGAGGGCTTCGACCCGGACATCGATGACGTGCTGCTCGCCGAAGACGACCTCGACATCGAGGACGACGAGGACGAGGAACTCATCATCAAAGACGACGAAGTTGACGTCGTTCTCGCAGAGGCCGCCGCTGTCGCCGACGAGGGCGAAGCCGAGGTCTAAATCCCGCCCCGTAGGTAATGCAAGAGGCCGGTCAGATGACCGGCCTCTTCGTTTGTGCGTCTAGGCAGACGCCTGGGCGGCGCGTCCGCGGGCGGCCCAGAAGCGCAGGAAGGGCACGACGGGCCAGAGCTGGCGGACGAAGCCGTCGTAGGTCTTCTCGCCGGTGATCAGCTGGCAGAGGGAGCGGCGGAGGACGCTGCTGCGCTCGATCGCCCAGTAGCAGGGGCGTGGCGTGTAGTGGTAGGCGTCGCGCAGGAGGGTCGCGGCGCGGATGTCGGGCATCAGCTCGCGCTCGATGGCGCGCTCGTACGAGGCGAGGCTGGTCTCGCGACCGTCGAGGTAGCGCTGCGCGGCGTCGGCGGCGAGACGGCCGCTGACGAAGGCTGAGTAGATGCCCTCGCCCGACATCGGGTCGACGAGGCCGGCGGCGTCGCCGACGAGGAGGGCGCGGCCGCTGACGATCGGCGCGCCCTCGGTGCGCGTCGGCAGGTGATGGCCGCGAACGTTCTCCATCTCGACGGCGTCGAGGCCGTAGTGCGCCTGCAGGGCTTTCAGATGTCCGCGCAGCTTGCCGCCGGCGTCCGGGAAGCCACCGCAGCCGACGTTGAAGTGGTCTGATTTGGGGAAGGACCAGCCGTAGCCGCCGTGCATGCTGCCCAGCTCGATCGCGAGGAGGTCTCGCCACTGTGGCGGCGCCTCGCCGTTCGTGTAGGGGAAGTTGGCCTCTAGCGCGACGGGGGGGTCGTGCACGGGCTTGAGGCCGGCGGCCCTGGCGACGGCGCCGTTCGAGCCGTCGGCGCCGACGACGAGGCCGGCTTCTATCGTCTCGCCATCGAGGTCGATGCGCACGCCAGCGTCGTCAAACTCGACGCCGCGGACGATGCTGCCGTCGCGGAAAACGGCGCCGGCGGAGGCGGCGTTCTCGGCGAGGAAGGCGTCGAGGCGGTGGCGCTGGGTCATGTAGACGAGCGTCTTCGGGTAGGCGTAATCGAAGCTGCGGCCGAGGCGGAAGCTGAAGCGCACGCGGCTGACGAACTGCTCGACGACCGGCGTCAGATCGACCGGCGCCTCGAGGAAGGCGCGAACTGTGACGCCGCCGCCGCAGGGCTTGTCGCGCGGGAACTTAGCGCGGTCGATGAGGATGACCTTCGCGCCTGCCTTCGCAAGGTGGTAGGCGGTGGTGCTGCCGGAGGGCCCGGCGCCGACAACGGCAACGTCGTACTTGGTCACGGTGACAAGTGTAGCAACGGGCCGCGCGTGGCCGAAGTGCTAAGGGTCGAAACGCATAGACTCGGCTACTTTGGTCAGCTCTTCGAGCGGCAGGGAATCGCTGCCAATACTCACCGTGAACGGGCTGCCGCTGTAGAGGCTGCTGCGGTCGGGCGACAGCTCCCAGCCGGTACCGAACCTGCCGACCTCCCAGCCGACGAGGGTACCTTCACTGAAGCGATCGACGCCCACGGGAAGATCGTTACCCGAGGTAGCCAGGACGAACCAGTTCGGCGCCGAAAGCCAGTAGCCGGTCCGGCCAGCGATGCTGAGGACGCCATGCTTGTCCGGTGCAGCCGCCTTATACAAATCGAGGTCGGCGTAGACGGGCGGGAAGGCGGGGAAGCCCTGAGAGACGTGGAGGATGTGGCCGGACGCGTCCTTGTAGAAGATATCAATCCAGTCGTTGTGGACGCTCTTGTCGATCGGCGGGTCGGCGAAGCGGTAGAACGTCACAGCGTAACGGTGGAAGCCGGCGGGGACGTAGTCCGGGACGCTTGGATTGAAGGACGCGAGCGTCGCGGCTTCCTGAACGGTTGTCAGGCGTTGCGGTTGGATGCGGATGCAGTTGGGCACCGGACAGTATGGATCCGGCGTTGAGGACGCACTCGCGCCGCCCGATGACGAACCATCCAGCGCACGCTCGCCGGCGAACGCGATGCCTGCGACGGCGACAGGCACCACGACGATCGCAAAGACAAGCTTCCAGGTAATCGAGACAGACAGCGGTTGTCCGAGGGCGGGCAGCAGCGCGAAGAAACGCCTTCCGGCTGGACGCCAGGCGGCGGCCTCCTCGCGACTTTCGACGGCGAGCTTTGAGATGATCTCCGAGACGTGGAACTTGGCGCCGGCGAGGCTGATGCCGAGCGCCTCGGCGATCTCACGGTTGGAGAGGCCGCGACGGATCAAGTCGAGGACCTGCCACTCTCGGTCCGTGAGGATGTCCGGCGTCTTCGGCCGACCGCGACTGCTCATACAACGAGCGTAGACGCCGGCTCGACGAATTACACTAGTCCATTCCTGACCGGCGGTGTCGCTGTAGCGGGCGGTACGACTTAAGATGCCTTCAGATGACGGCAGACAACGACCCGAAGGCAAATCAGACGAAGCCTCGTCCTTCGAGAGCCTCAGGACGAACGGACGAACGGGAACCGCTGATCCTCTGGTGGATGCCCGTGATCGCGCTGCTGGCGCCGTTGCTGTTTGCGGCGTGGAGGGCGGTCTCGGTTGACTCTGACGTGGTTGAGAAGACGGTTGTGGCGTTCTTCTGGCCGGGCATTGGCCTCTACGCGGCGACGCTGGCCGTGCTCTGGGGCGGCTGGAAGATCGACCTCGAGTAGTCCTTCGAGAGCCTCAGGATGATCCTTCGAGTACCTCAGGATGAGCGGTGAGTTGAGATGATCTACGCCTTCTACGGCCCCGACCAGTTCCGCGCCCGAGACGCGCTGCAGACGCTGCGCGCCGAGCTGGACACAGACGGCGCGCTGGCGATGAACACGGAGCGCATCGAAGGCAAGACGGTGACGCCTGGGGAGCTGCGGGCGGCCTGCCATACGGCGTCGTTCTTCGCCGAGAGCCGTCTCGTGATCATCGAGGGGTTGATGTCGCGCTTCGCCGGCTCGCGGCGACGCGGGGCGCGGCGAGCGCGGTCGACAGAGGCGGCGACGTCTGACTTCGACGCGTTCGTCGAGGTGCTGAGCGATCTGCCGCCCTCGACGACGGTGGCGATGCTGGACGAGCAGGCCGGCGGCTTCGTCGAGGCGCTGGGCGACAAGGTGACGGCGCGCGAGTTCCGCATCCTCAAGGGCGACGAGGTGCGGCGCTGGACGGCGGAGCGGGCGAAGGCGCAGGGGGCGCGGCTGGCGCCGGCGGCGCTTGACCGGCTGGCGTCGTTGATCGACGGGAGCCACCTCGGCGAGCTGGCGCAGGAGATCGACAAGCTCGTGACCTACGCCGGCGACCGGGCGATCGAGACGGCGGACGTCGACGAGCTGGTGAGCGGCGCGGTGCAGTTTCAGACGTGGGACCTGACGGACGCGGTGATCGAGGGACGCGGCGACCGGGCGATGGCGGTGCTGCAGGCGATGGGCGAGCGCGATTACGCACCGCAGCTGCTGATCTTCATGCTGACGCGCCAGTACCGCCAGCTGCTCCTGGCGCAATCGCTGCTGCGCGAGGGCATGGGGGCCGACCAGATCGGCGCGCAGCTTGGGCTGGCGGGCTACCCGCTGAAGAAGACGATCGACCAGGCGAGCCGTTACGCCGCCGACAAGCTCGAGGCCGCGTACAGGCGTCTGTTCGAGACAGACGTCGCGGTGAAGACGGGCGTGCTCGACGTTTCGGTGGCGCTGGAGATGCTGGTGGCGGAGCTTGCGGAGTTGGGGCGCCGCGGCGGACGCGCCGCCGCTCCGATGCAGCGCGGTCGCGGGTAGAACGTAGCGTCTCTAACTCTGTGAGATTGCTTCGCCGTCTGCGACTGGCTCGCAAAGACGGGTAGAAACGTCTTTGCGAGCGCGGCGAAGCAATCTCACGAGGTTCCCCGAACGCCCCGGATGATGATGACATCTCAGCGTGCTTGCGGTGCGAACTTTGCACGACGGGATGGCGCCCCTCACCCCTTCGACAGGCTCAGGGCGGGGCCTAACCCTCTCCCAGGGGGAGAGGGAACCAAAGACGTGGGGCGTGTCTGCCTGGCTGAGGCGTTTTAGACGGCGTCTGGCTCCGGTTCCGGCTGGAAGACCGGGTTGTAGCAAGCGACGTAGTGGCCGGGCTCAATCTCGCTGAGCGGCGGCGTGTCCTCGTTACGGCAGGCGAGGATCGCCTTGGGGCAGCGGGCGAGGAAGGCGCACTGGTCGGGCAGCTTCGTCGGGTCCGGCGGACGGCCGGCGACCTGGCGCAGGCGGCCCTTCGTTCCGGAATCGAGCCGCGGCAGCGAGTCGAGCAGCGCGGCGGTGTAGGGGTGGCGCGGCCGGTGGTAGAGCGCCTCCGGGTCGCCCGTCTCGGCGATGCGGCCGGAGTACATGACGGCGACGCGGTCGGCCATCTGGGCGATGACGCCGAAGTCGTGCGTGATCAGGAGGATCGAGACGCCGCCATCGCGGAGCTTCCGCAGCTCCTCGAGGATCTGCGCCTGCACCGTCATGTCGAGGGCGGACGTCGCCTCGTCGGCAATGAGGACGGCCGGCTTGAGCGCCATCGCGATCGCAATCATGACGCGCTGGGCCATGCCGCCGGAGAGCTGGAAGGGGAAGCGGCTAATGATCCGCTCCGCGTCCGGCAGGCCCATATTCGTCAGCAGGTCGACGGCCATGTCGCGCGCCCTCTCGCGGCTGATGCCGAGGTGGGCGGTGATGATCTCCTGCACCTGATCGCCGACGGAGAGGATCGGGTTCAGGCCGGCGACGGGGTCCTGGAAGATCATCGATATCTGGTTGCCGCGAAGCTCCCGCAGCTCGTTCGATGACATCGTGAGGATGTTCTTGCCCCGGAAGAGGATCCGGCCGGACTCGATCGAGCCGGGGTGCGGGATCAGGTTGAGGATCGAAAGCGCCAGCGTCGTCTTGCCGCAGCCGCTCTCACCGACGACGCCGAGCACCTCGCCGCTGTTGAGCGTGAGGCTGACGCCATCGAGCGCCTTGAGCGTCTGATGGCGGTCGTGGAACTGGGTGCGAAGGTCCTGGACCTCTAGGATCGTCTCGGGCATATCACAAACGGGAACTGAACAGGCTCTCGATCATGATATCAGTCTGACTTAAACGTCAGGGGACCCGCCGAGGTGGGAATCGAGCAACCAGCGTCCGCCCTCACCCTAACCCTCTCCCAGAGGGAGAGGGGACACGTTGCTAGAAGCCGCGGCCGAGGCGATAGAGCACCTTGCCCTGCACTTCGACGTCGGCGGGCTTGGCGTAGATCGGCTCCATGGTCGAGTTGGCGGGCTGGAGGCGGACGCGGTCGCCCTCGTAGTAGATCTTCTTGAGGGTCGTCTCTTCGCGGTCCTTGAGCCAGACGGCGACCATGTCGCCGTTGTCGGCGGAGGCGGTCTGCTCCATGAGGACGAGGTCGCCGTCGTTGACGAGGGCGTCGATCATCGAGGTGCCCTTGACGCGCAGGGCGAAGACGTTTTCCTTGCCGCCGGTCATGTCGTCGGTGACCTCGATCGCTTCTTCGAACTCCTGCTGCGACCACGTGTCGGCGGACGGCACAGGGATCGGCTGGCCGGCGGCGATCTGGCCAATGACGGGGACGCTGTGGCTGCGCTTGCGGCCGACGAGCTCGATGGCGCGGGAGACTTCACGGTCGCGCTTGATGTGCCCCATGCGCTCGAGCGCCTTGAGGTTGTAATCGACGACGGAGGTTGAGCTGATGCTGCAGCCTTCCTGGATATCGCGGATCGAGGGTGGGTAGTCCTTGTCCTCGATAAAGTGGCGGATGAAGCGGAGGATGGCCTGCTGCTTCATCGAGAGTGACTTCTGGGCGGTCATTGAGCGACTCCTTGCGGCGCCGGCGGGGCGCTCCAATAACAGGTCTGCTAAAACGCCTGTTCTGGAGCACAAGTGTACGAATGACCATAAGGAAATGTCAACCATGTCCCGGGACGAAATTTTCGGCTCGGCGCTGCGCATCCTTCGGCTCTGCTGGCGCAGGGCCTCGGCTGCTCCGCTCGTTGTTGTAGGAGGGAGAGGAGGTTGGGGGGACACCCCCCATATCCCCCCGCGCATGGGCTGCGCCCCCGCTACCCCTGCTGGCGTAATCGAGGCTCGTTGACGCCTGGTGTTAAGGCCTCGTCGTCAGGCTCCCTCTCCCTCCGGGAGAGGGTTGGGGTGAGGGAGCGACGTCGCAGCTGCCGAAATGTAGGCGTTTGTGCGATTCGCCAGATCCACGCGTTCATCAGAATGACGTACAGATCTCGTCAGCCACCACTCCTGTATCGATTCGATCCCCTCTCTGCGTGCGGAGAGGGGATGGCGGCAGCCAGGGGAGAGGTCGAGCGGCTACAGGGTGCCGAAGGGGGCGGTGCTGTTGAGGACGCGGAGGGTGCGCAGCTCGTCGCGGGCCCAGACGATGCTGATCGAGGCGACGCGGGGCTGGTAGACGATGTCGATCTCGCAGCCGAGGACCTCGGCGATGTAGGCGTTGAGGACGGGCGAGTGGGTGACGACGGCGACGCGGCCGCCGCGGTGGCCGGCGATCGCGGCGTCGACGGCGCGACGGGCGCGGGCGCGGATCGAGGCGCTCTTCTCGTAATACGGGTTCTCGTCATCCCAGCGGCGCGTGTGCTGCGTCTTCTCGCGGTACTTCGTCCAGGCGTGGTCGCCCATCGCCTCGCGCAGCGACGTCTCGGGCGGCAGCGAGATATCGAGCTCTCGCAGGTCCGGGTCCGTCGTGACGCTAAGCGACTGCGCCTCAGCGATCGCCTCGGCTGTCTCGAGGCAACGGCGCAGCGGGCTGGAGAATACGGCGTGCAGCGGCTTCTCGCGCGCGAGGTAGGCCGCGAGGACGGCGGCCTGCTCGCGACCCGTCTCGGTCAGTGAAGCGTCCTGTTGGGCGTTAGACGCGGGGATGTGGCCGTGGCGGATCAGCAGTATCTCGGTCGTGTCATGGGCGTCGATGCCGATGACGCGCTCCATGCCGCCGCGACGAGGCTCCGGGACGCTGCCGAGGTCATGCAGGCGCTTCGAAACGACGAGCGGCCGTGGCGGCAGCCAGCGGCGCCTGCGCGGTATCTCTTCAGGCGCGGTCACGAACCGAGGGCGTCGTCATCGTC
>DATDPC010000044.1:0-5110 GCA_035292965.1 Dehalococcoidia bacterium
GGGCGCGCCGCCGCGCATCCCCATGCACGAGCGCCTCCTGGCCACCGCCACGCCGGTGCAGTACATCGTCGGCGAGTTCGACATGATCACGCCGCCGGACCTGATCGCGATGTGCCACGGGCTGCTGCCGGGCTCGCGCTACCACCTGGTGAAAGACTCCGGCCACTCGGCCTACTGGGAGAAGGCGTCGGAGTTCAACGCCATCGCGCTGCGGTTTCTGCTCGAGATCGACGCCGCCGCGAAGCCCGACTAAGGCAGCGTCTGCAGCAGGACCTCGAAGCGGTCCATCGCCATCGGGACGATCGTCTCGTCTTCGGAGATGCCGACCGCCTGCCAGAGTAGCTCCGTCTTCAGGGCCGCTTCGTCGATGGCAACGTGGAGCCCCGCGAACAGCGTCGGCTGGCCGGCGTGGCGCAGGAGACGGCTGCCGAGCCCCTCCTCGACGGCGTGGAACTGCGCGTTCCAGCGCTGCGTGAACCCCGCCGCCTGCCCGGCCTCGACCTCCCAGTCGACGATCGCGGCGTAGCTTGCGGGCGACATCGCGCCGCGCGCCGTCGCCACCTCGTAGGCGTGCGCCGGGCCCAGGGGCGAGACCATGCCCTGCACCGGCTGCTCGGCGAAGACGGCGGCCGAGGCGTCGCTGTCGCTCCAGGCCTGGGCGGCGGCGTAGTCATCCCACATCGCCAGCGAGGCGAGCTTGCTCGGGTAGCCGATCGAGCGCAGCAGCATCGCCCAGCGAAGGCCGCCCGCGTCTTTCATGCCCGTCTGCATCGCCTCGTTCATGCGCCGGAAGTCGCGCTCCCGCCCGCCGACGACCCTGACCTCGCGTCTGGTCACGTACATGACTATCCCTTTCTAGGCTGAGCCGACGCCCGCCGGGACCCGGGTTGAGAGCCCGATGCGGTCTATTAGATACACGAGGGCGATTGCCGCCGGCAGGCTGAGGATCGGTAGCAGCGGCAGAGCGTAGCGTGCCTGGCCGAAGAACACGACGTGCAGCGCCGTCCAGAAGACGACCAGGGCCACGGGCGGCAAGATAGCGTCTCGATCGCGGCGGGCGAGCCAGAGGCCGGCGATCACGAGCACGCCGAAGCCGCAATGGAAGGTCACAACCGCGATCTTCGCCGGCCAGCGTCCCAACGGTATCGATATCTTGCCATCGGCGTCGGCTTCGTGGACGCCACCGGCGGCGGGGCGCCACAGCCAGACGACCTTTCGCAGGCTGAGTGAGAGCTCGCGGCCGGGATGGCTGACCAGGTAGTCGAAGCCGAGGTCCCAGCCCAGGCTGGACGCTGCCAGCTCCAGGTCGGCCCGTCGCACGTCGGCTGACGGCGGCGTTCGTGACGGCAGGTCCTGCGCCGGGACGTCGCGGCCCGTTGAGTTCGGAGCATGGCCCTTGCGGAAGTTGATCCCTCCACAGCTGGTGAACGGCGTAAAGCTGTCGTACTCGACAACGTTGCGCAGCCCCCAGGCTGCAGCGGCGAGCCCCGGCAGCGCCACGACCAACAACGCCGCCGCCGGGAGACGGGGCGTTCGCAGCCCCGGCAGGGCGAGCCAGAGCAGTCCCGCCGGAATCGCGACGACGGTAGGGGTGCGGATTTGCAGCGAAAGGGCCAGCAGGGCGCCGGCAAGCGCCACGAGACGGAGGTCGATCGAGGCGTCTTTGCGCGACCACAGCAGCGCCGCGAGCGCCGTCGTAAAGACGAGCGTGAACATCGTCTCTGAGTACAGCGTCGAGGACCAGACGATGAGGCTCGGCGTCACCGCAACGATCGCCGCGGCGATCAAGGCGACGCGCTGCGATGCGAGGCGCCGGGCCGCCCAGAAGACGGGGAACACGGTAAGCGCGCCGAGGACAGCGTTCGCCAGCCGCCCGACGGCGAGGGAGCTGCCGAAAATGGCGTAGAGGCCGCCGAGGAAGGCGGGATAGCCCGGTGGGTGTGCCAGGCCTGGGGTTAGTGCCGCTTGGCCGTCCGGGAGCGTATAGCGCTCCATCATGAAGCCGTCGCCGTTTGCGAGCGCAATCGCCATCGTGCGGTAGATTTCCGAGTCGTGCGTCGGGATCGGCTCCGACGGCACCGCCGTCACCCAGACGAGGCGCAGGACGAGGGCGAGGGCGAAGATCGCGGCGAGCGCTCGCATCGACGCAACTATACGACCCGATTGCGGCGATCCGATGGCTTACAATGCGGCTCAGATGGGCGGCGCGAAGCTCAAGGGGCTGGTGCTGAGCGGCGGTAAGGGCAGCCGACTGCGTCCCTTTACCTACACCGGCGCAAAGCAGCTCGTGCCGGTGGCGAACAAGCCGGTGCTGTTCTACGCGATCGAGCAGCTGGTCGCCAGCGGCATCGACGAGATCGGCATCATCACCGGCGATACGGGCGCTGAAGTGCGCGAAGCGCTGGGCGACGGCTCGCGGTTCGGCTGCCGGTTCACGTTTATCCCGCAGGAAGCGCCGTTGGGCGTGGCCCACGCGGTGAAGATCGCGCAGCCGTTCATGGGCGACGCGCCGTTCGTCGTCTTCCTCGGCGATAACTTCCTCCGCGGCGGCATCGAGCGCCACGTCGAGGCGTTTCGTGAGTCGCACGCGGACGCGATGGTGCTGCTCGCCCACGTCGCCAATCCGCGCGACTTCGGCGTCGCCGTGCTCGACGGCGAAGGGAAGCTGACGCGCTTGATCGAGAAGCCTGTCGAACCGCCAACCGACCTCGCCGTGATCGGCCTCTACATGTTCAGCCCGCGCTTCTTCGAAGCGGCGGGCCAGATCACACCGAGCGCCCGCGGCGAGCTCGAGATTACGGACGCGATCCAGAAGCTCGTCGACCTCGGCGGCGACGTGCGCGCGACCGTGATCGACGGCGACTGGATCGACACGGGGCGGATGGGCGATATCCTCGCCGCCAACCGCATCGTCCTCAGCGACGTCGAACCGACGCTGGACGGCGCCTACGTTGACGAGCGCTCGAAGATCGAGGGGCGGGTCGTCCTGCAGGCGGGGGCGCGCATCGTCAACAGCACGATCGTCGGGCCGGCGATCGTCGGCGAGAACACCGAGGTGGTCGATTCACGCATCGGGCCGTTCGTTTCGATCTACCACCACTGCCGCGTCAACGGCGCCGAGATCGAGTCGAGCATCGTGCTCGAGCGCTCCGTGATCGACCGGCCGGGGGCGAAGATCCAGGACAGCCTGATCGGCCGCGACGTGACGCTGGAGGGCGGCGGCAAGGCGCTCCGGTTGGTCATCGGCGACCATAGCCAGATGGAGCTTTCGTGAAACGAGTACTCATCACCGGCGGCTGCGGCTTCATCGGCAGCGCCTTCATCCGGCACCTGCTCTCGCACCACCCGGACTACGAGGTCGTCAACTTCGACAAGCTCACCTACGCGGGCAACCCGGACAACGTCGCCGAGTGCGAGACAGAGCCGCGCTACAGCTTCGTGAACGGCGACATCTGCGACGCCGCGGCCGTCGAAACGGCGCTTGCGGGCTGCGACGCCGTCGTCAACTTCGCCGCCGAGACCCACGTCGACCGCTCCTTGACCGACGCCGGCGCTTTCATCCAGACCGACGTTTATGGCGTCTTCGTCCTGCTGGAAGCGGCGCGCAAGGCGGGCGTCGAGCGCTTCGTCCAGATCTCGACGGATGAGGTATACGGCCCGCGCTTCGCCAACGATCCGGCGAAGGAGGACGACGCCTTCGCGCCTCATAACCCGTACGCGGCGAGCAAGGCGGGCGCGGAGATGCAGTGCCAGGCCTTCTACCACACCTACCGCCTGCCGGTAATGGTGACGCGCAGCGCGAACAACGTCGGGCCGAGGCAGCATCCGGAGAAGCAGTTGCCGCTGTTCATCACCAACGCGCTCGAGGACAAGCCGCTGCCGGTGTACGGCGAAGGCAAGCAGATCCGCGACCGCCTCTATGTCGACGACAACTGCGAGGCGATCGACCTCGTGCTGCACAAGGGGCACGTCGGCGAGGCTTACAACATCGGCGCGAAGAACGAGCGTACGAACCTCGATGTTGCCGAGACGATCCTGCGTCTGCTCGGCAAGCCGCGCGACCTGATTCGCTTCGTCGAGGACCGCGCCGGCCACGACCCGCGGTACTCGCTCGACACGTCGAAGATCCGCGGCCTCGGTTGGGCGCCGAAGCATGACTACGGCGAGGCGATGGCGCGCACCGTGAACTGGTACCAGCAGAACCGCATCTGGTGGACGCGGGCCAAGTCGGGCGAGTACGAGGCCTACTACGAGCAGCAGTACGGCGAGCGCCTGGCCAACGCCAAGCCGATCTAAGCGCGTGCAGGCGTCGCAGAGGCTCCTCGTCGAGCGACTGGGCGCGCTGCTGATCACCGCCGTGGCGCTGGCGTTGTTCATCAACGGCAGCTTTGTCAGCGCCTGGGATGCGCTGCACGTCGACCTCTCGATCAACCTGACGGCGGCGCACGCGCTGCGCGACGGCGAAGACCCCTACGGCGCGACGACGCTGCGCGACCGCGCCGAGGCGTTGCATAGCCCCACGAACCTGATCTACACGCAGCTGTTTACGTCCTACATCCAGCCGCCAACCTCGGCGCTGTCGCTGCTGCCGCTGACCGTGTTCGACTGGCGCGACGCGACGCATATCTACCTCGTCCTGAACCACGTCTTCCTCTTCGCCGCGATCGCGCTGAGCATCGCGACGATCCGGCCGTCGCTGCCGTGGCGCTGGGGGATCGCGGGGACAAGCGTGATCCTGCTGCTGTACAGCCAGATCAACGCCTCTTTTGCGCTCGGGCAGGTGGACGCGACCGTGACGCTGCTGCTCGTCGTTGCGCTTTGGGGCTACACGCGCCGCAAGCCCGGCGTAACGGGGGTCGCGATCGCGCTAGCGGCGGCGATCAAGCTGATCCCGGCGCTGCTGCTGCTCTACTTCCTCTGGAAGCGCGAGTACAGGGTCGTCGCCTGGGGCGCCGGCGCCGGGCTGGCGCTGCTTCTCGTCTCGTTCGTCTACACCGGCAGCGATACGTACGACAGCTACCTCACCGAGACGCTTCCGGCGCTGGCGAAGGGCAGCACGCAGTACGCGAACGCCGGCTTTGGCGCCGCCGTCGCGCGCGCCGATACGCCG
>DATDPC010000045.1:0-4225 GCA_035292965.1 Dehalococcoidia bacterium
GATGTCGGCTCGTCGCATCCTGGGGCTGGAGCAGGTCCCAAGGGTCCGGCTGTTCGCCGGTTAAAGCGGCACGCGAGCTGGGTTCAGAACGTCGTGAGACAGTTCGGCCTCTATCCGGTGTGGGCGCAGGAGACTTGAGAGGAGCTGTCCCTAGTACGAGAGGACCGGGATGGACGAACCGCTGGTGTACCGGTTGTTCCGCCAGGAGCATTGCCGGGTAGCCAAGTTCGGCTGGGATAAGCGCTGAAAGCATCTAAGTGCGAAGCCCACCTCAAGATTAGGTCTCCCATCCGAAAGGAGTAAGGCCACGGGTAGACCACCCGTTTGATAGGCGACAGGTGTAAGGACAGCAATGTCTTCAGCTAAGTCGTACTAATGGCCGAGGGCTTGACCTACATTAAAAGGCACGCACAATCGATATATCGATTCGACAAGTGCCAGCTCGTTAACATAAACTCTGTTCGGTAGCATCGCGGGATGGAGCAGCGGTAGCTCGTCGGGCTCATAACCCGAAGGTCGTGGGTTCGAATCCCACTCCCGCCACCAAGCCAAAACGAAGGGCCTCGAGAATTTCTCGAGGCCCTTCTCCTTTCACCGCCGCCGCGATCCCGCTAACATCCCCTGCGAATCAAGACCGGCAACGCTGCCCAAAGTCACGCGAGGTACTCAGGTGGATCGTTTCCCAGAGCTCGAAACCATCATCCGCAACTGGTTCGAGGCCGTCTCCAACAAGGACGCCTCCTGGATCGACCGTCACCTATCGGCCGGCCCCGACCTGCGGATCATCGGCACCGACCCGCACGAGTGGCTAAAGGGCGAAGCCGCCGCCAACCTGCTGCACACCGATCTGGAAGTGCTGGGCGGAACCGTCAAGTTCGACGTCGGCGAGACCGAAGCCTATCGCGACGGCAACGTCGCCTGGGGCTGCGCCAGCTTCACGATCATGCTGCCCAACGGCGGCCACGTTTCGCCGCGCTGGACCGGCGTGTTTCGTCAGGAAGACGGCAACTGGAAGGCCGTCCACATCCACGCGTCTATCGGCCTCAGCAACGAACAGGCCTTCAACGCCAGCTTCTAGAAACCCGAGGCGACGTCTACTCCCCCAGGCACTCCTTCGCGACCTCTTCGCAGGTCTGGCCCAGCTTGACCTCGACGCTGCCGTTCATGCCGAACGGCGCCGCGAAGCTCTCAGCCTTCGCGAACGAGTCCGTATCAACAACGATGAAGACCTCGTGGTTCAACTCGTTGACCCAGTCGGAGAGCAGCTTCAGGCCCATACGCTCCGCGTTCTCGTCGGAGACATGGCTGCGCAGCGCGCGCACCATATCCGGGTTCTGCCGCGGGCACGTCTCGGCTGTATGGTGATGTTCAATCAGGAACAGTGGCATTTAGAGTCCTCCTCCGCTCAGTATCTCGCACGCTTGCTCTTGCTACCAGCCGCCGCGTGCGACAGGCTACCAACGTATCGGACGCCTAGTTAGGAAAGAGAACCAATGGACGACAAAGCCCAGGCCTTCCTCGAACGCAACCGCTCCGCCGCCATGATCACGCTGCGCAAGGACGGCACGCCGCACGTCGCCCGCGTCGCTATCATCCTTGTCGATGGCAAGATCTGGAGCTCGGGCACGCACGCCCGGCTGCGCACGAAGCACCTGCGCCGCGACCCGCGCTGCAGCCTCTTCGTCTTCGAGGACGGCAACGCCGGCTTCCTTGGCCTCGAGACGGAGGTAACGATCCTCGACGGCCCGGATGCGCCCGACCTCAACCTGCGCCTCTTCAAGCTGATGCAGCCGGACGCCCCGCCCGGCAAGCTCAACTGGTTCGGCCAGCCCAATACCTACGACGAGTTTCGCGAGATGATGGTCCGGGACGGTCGCCTGATCTACCAGTTAGAGGTGAAGCGCGCCTACGGCATCACCGGCCTCTAGGAGCGCATCCCGCCTTGGCGCGCACGATCGTCATCTTCGACCTCAACGGCACGCTGATCGACTCGATGCCGGGCCTGATTGATGACGTCGTCGGCGTCCTGCGCGACGAGTACGGCGTCGACGAGTCGATCTCACGCCCCATCATGGCTGGCATGGCCTCGCGGCCGATGCAGGAGTTGGCCCCGACAATCGCTGAGCTAACCGGTCGCGGCGCCGGCGAAGGGCCGCGCGTCTTTCAGCTGGTCAACGACCGCTTCGTCCTGCGCCCGGCCGTGGCGTTCCCGGAGACTCGCGAGGTGCTCGATCGCCTGAAGCGGCGCGGCTACACACTCGTCCTCAGCGCGACGATGCGCCCCGACGCCATCGAGTTGCGTCTGCTGGAGGCGGACATCATCGACTACTTCCCGCTGCGCCTGGGCGCAGACCCCGCCGCGGGTCTCCTCAAAGGCGCCGACCACTTCGCGATCGCCGCGCGCGAGCTCGGGATGACGCTGGAGGCCTTCTGCCGTGCCGCCGTCTCCGTCGGCGATGGCGTCTCCGACATGCAGCTGGCGCGCGAGGCGGGCATCGTCGCGATCGGCCGCCTCACCGCCCCTTCGGCAGGCTCAGGAGGGGCCGACAACGGCGCCGGCCTGCGCGACGCCGGCGCTGATTACGTAATCGGCGACCTGCGCGAGCTCGAGGCGATCCTCACCGGCCTCGGCTAGTCGCGACGGCCGTAGACGCGCTCCATGAACCGCGCGCAGGCCTCGTTCAGGCTCAGCTCCGGGAAGCGCAGCTTATCGAGGTCTGGTTCGCCGAGGCCGAGCGCCGCCGCATCCTGCAGATGCCTCACCGCCTCGATGTTGAACCCGAGCAGCTTCGCGCCGACCACGTCGGCGGCGAGCGCGTCCTCGCTCGCGATCACGAGCCCGGTCTCGGCCGCGTGGCCGCCGATCGGCCCCTTGCCCACCATCGCCGGGTTGCCCACCGTCACCGCCAGGTCGATCGGGAAGGCCTGCACCATCGCCGCGATGAAGGCGTGCAGGTTGTCCATCAGGTGCCCGCCATCGGCAGAGAACTGGCGCGGGTGGCCGTAGTAGTCCGCCGCCGGGTAGGACATCGCCACGTTCTTCAGCGCCAGCGTCACGGTCGCGCTCTGGTGCACCTTGAGCTGGCTCAGCGCGATCAGCGCGTCGTACTCGAGCACCGCCGGGTTCACCATCACCGACGCCACCGCCCCGTGCTGCAACGCCACCTCGACGAACGGCGCCTTGTTGTGGTCGATGAAGCTCAGCCCCTCCGCCTCGATCACGGCCATCATCCCGGAGCGCCGCAGCACGTCCTCCGTGTCCTGGCCGGCGCCGCCCGTAACGACGATCTCGCGCGGGCCGGCCTGCTTCAGCTGGCGCACCAGCGCCTGCAGCGTGTCCGGCTGCGTCACCGCGGTCAGGTCATGGTCCGTCACCCACGTCTCGTTCGGCTTGATCGCGACGCGTTTGCCCTCGACGATGCGCCGCAGGTCGAAGTGACGCAGCGCCGCCGCGGTCGCGACATCGATCGAATCGTCCTGCGTAATCGCGACCGTGCTGATGCGGCCCCAGCCGCGGTTGACGCGCCTCAGGCCCGACCGCAGCGTGCGCTCCGCCTGCTTGCGGCCACGCAGCAACCGCCGGCGGATACGGTCGAAGGCGTGCCAGGGCCTGCTATCATTCGGCGACATCGAAACAGCTTACGGGGTGAGAAATGCGTGATCTAGCAGGCAAAACCGCCGTCGTCACCGGCGCCGCCAGCGGCATCGGCAACGCCGTCGCCACCCGCTTCGCGGCCGAAGGCATGAAGCTCGTCCTCGCCGACCTCGACGCCCCCGCCCTCGACGCCGCCGTCGCGACGCTGCGCGCCACCGGCGCCGACGTAACCGGCGTCCGTACCAACGTCTCGAAGCTCGAATCGGTGCAGGCGCTGGCGGACGCGGCCGTCGCGGCCTACGGCAAGGTGCACGTGCTGCACAACAACGCCGGCGTCCTCGGCCCGCTGACCGTGCCCTTCTGGGAGACGACGACTCAGGACTGGGAGTGGATGATGGGCGTCAACTACTGGAGCGTCGTCCACGGCAACCGCGTCTTCCTGCCGCTGATGCTCGCCCACGGCGAGGAGGGGCACGTGGTCAACACAGCCTCCGCCGCCGGCATCGCCTTCGCCTCGACGATCTACGGTGTGACGAAGCACGCCGTCGTCGCGCTCTCGCAGATGCTCTACTTCCAGCTCAAGGCCGCCGAGGCGAAGATCGGCGTCTCCTGCCTCTGCCCTGGCGTCCT
>DATDPC010000046.1:0-31151 GCA_035292965.1 Dehalococcoidia bacterium
GCCCTGGATGCTCTTGCGCTTGTTGCGCACGTAGTCGACGAGGATGTACTCGCCGAGGTGGTCCGGCGTCGTGTAGAAGACGCGGCCCTTGTTCATCTTCGCCATCTGGTTGACGAACTCTTTGAGGTAGTAGTTGCGGTCGAGCATGAAGGTGTTGATCGTGATCTTCTTCTGGGTGCAGCGCTTGACCTCTTTGAGCGTCTCGCGAATCGTGATCGGGCTCGGCGGGTAGGCGAAGTAGGAGCGGCCGCGCTCGAGGTGGGCCGTCGGCTCGCCGTCGCTGATCATGATGATCTGGCGCGTGCCGACCTTGTGCTTCGCGAGCAGGTTCTGCGCCAGCATCAGCGCGTGGTGCATGTTCGTGCCGAGCACGGACTCATCCCAGCGCACGTAGGGCAGCTGGTCCGCCTTTAGCTCGCGGGCGTAGGCGGAGAAGCCGATGATGTAGAGCTTGTCGCGGGCGAACTGGGTGCTGATCAGGTTCTGCAACGCCAGCGCGACTTTCTTCGCCGCCTGGAACGAACCACGCAGCGCCATCGACCACGAGAGGTCGACCATCATCACGGTCGCCGTCTGGGTCAGCTGCTCCGACTTCCACACCTCGAAGTCTTCCTTCTGGAGCTGCACTGGCATCTGGGCGCCGTCGCGCCGCAGCGCGTTCATGATCGTGCGCTCGAGGTGGAGGTGGAACGGATCGCCGAACTCATACGGCTTCGTGTCGTCGGCGCGCTCAATGCCGCGGCCGGGGTCGACCATCTTGTGCTGGCCCGGCTGCTCTTTCTTGAGCTGCGAGTAGATCTCGCCGAGCGCGTTCTGGCCGATCTTCTTCGTGCCGCGCGGCGTCAGCTCCCAGGTGTTGCCGCGCTTGCGGATGTAGCCGGCCTTCTCGAGGATCTCGAGGAACTGCTTTAGCTCATCCAGCGTTTCGGCGGCCTCTTCGCCCAGGAGCTCGCGCAGCTTCTCCTCGTCGATCTCGTCGATGTCGCCGCCGTACTGCGTGCGCTCCAGCTGGCGCTCGAGGTCGTCCATGTCACCCATGCGCTCCATGAGCTGCATCGCTTCGGTGAGATCGACCTCCTCGTCGCCGCGGAAGGGGTACTGGTTGCGCATGTCGCGCTGCGGGTAGAGGTATTCGAGGTTCGCGGCCAGGTCTGCCATCTCGTCGCGCAGCTCAGGGTCGGCGATCTTGTCCATGAGCAGGTCTTGTAGCTGCTGGCGCATCTCCGACGGCAGCGAATCGAGCAGGTTCTGCATCTGCGCCACCTGGCGCTGCATCTGCTCGATCAGCTCTTCGAGGTTCTGCGGCGGGTTGGGGCCGAACAGATCGCCGTACTGCTGCATGAACGAATCGAAGTCGGGCTCGCCGCCCTGCATCTTCTCCTGCAGCATCTTGTTGAGGTCGCGCATCATCTCTTTCATGCGCGCCATGTCTTCCGGCGTCATGTTGGCGATCTGGTTCTGCATGTTCTTGAAGAAGGTGTCCATCATCGCCTTCTTCAGCATCTCCATGAGCTCCTGGAACTCGGCGGCGGCGTCCGGGTCCATGAACTCGTAGTTCTGCAGCTCCTTCATCTGACCGCCGAGGTCTTCCGGCAGGCCTTCGAGGAAGTTGCGCTTGCGCTCGACGATGTTCTTCAGCATCTCGGCGAACTGCTGTTGGTCGTCGCCGGCGCCGCTCTGGCCTTGCTGGCCGCCCTTCTGACCCTGCTGGGAGCGCTGGCCGCCGCCCTGCTGGCCACGCTGACCGGCGCCCGAGCGCGCCTGCTGGCCGCCTTGCTCACCGGATTCACCTTCGCCTGAGTCGCCCTGGTCGCCGTCGGCGCCTTCGCCGCTCTCGCCGTCTTCGCCCGACTCGCCCTGCTGGTTGTCACCGAGGGCGTCGCCGAGGCGTTCTTCGAGGGTGCCGCGCTCCTTCTCGAGGATGTCTTCGAGGCGCTTCTGGATGTCCTCAAACGCGGATGAGAGGTTGAACCGGTCCAGCGACTGGCGCCGCTGCTGGCGCAGCTGCTGCAGCAGGTCGCGCAGGCCCTGGGTACGGTCGCCCTGGTTGTTGCGCATGCCGCGCTGCAGCAGGTTCCGCAGCGCGTGCTGCAGGTCCCCGAAGTTCATCAGGTCGTCTGTGAGCGCGTTCAGGACGTCGTCTGGGTCAAGCGGTGGGATCTCTTGCGAGCCGTCCCACTCTGTGTAGCGAAAGCGTGAAACCATAGTCGTTTGGCGGGAGCCGCTCCTTAGCCTCTGTACTGTAGCTTCTGGCCCACCCTGTCCTTGTTCAGGCGCTTGTTCAGGTGGAGCCCTTCGAGAATGAACTCTACGACAGAAGCCGTGACCGCTGCCGATGCCTTCGGTTCGACTTTGGCTACGTGTTTGTTAAGACCTTCGACCTGCTTGACGACCTTCTCGTAGTTTTCAGACGGCATCATGTCGCCGACTTCGACGGAGATGCCCGACTTGAACTTTGTCACCACGTCCTCGAAGTCCGAGACGCTGAAGTAGCGGTTGAAGACGGCGAGCACGGCGCCCTGGATCAGCTTGTCGAGGATCTGGTCCTCTTTGCCGTCCTCCACGGTCTCGAACTCGACCTTGCCGGCGATCGCCGGGATGACGTACATCAGGTCGCTGACGCGTGGCACGACGTCCGATTCGCCGACGCTGATCGCGCGGCGCTGGGCGTTGGCCAGCAGGCTCTCGTAGTTCGCGATCGAGGCGCGGACGCTGACGCCGGAGCGCTGGTTGATGTCCGGGCTGCGGCGCGCGAGGCGGCTGATCTCGGCGACGATCTCTTTCATGTACTGCGGGACGAAGATCTTGTAGTCGTCGTCCTCGAAGACCATCCGCTCCTGGTCCATGATCCCGATCTCGTGCTCGACAGCCTTCGGGTAGTGGGTGCGGAGCTGGACGCCGTAGCGGTCCTTCAGCGGCGTGATGATCCGGCCGCGGTTGGTGTAGTCCTCCGGGTTGGCGCTGGCGACGAGGAACACGTCGAGCGCAAGGCGGATACGGTAGCCGCGAATCTGGATGTCGCGCTCTTCCATGATGTTGAACAGGCCGACCTGGATGCGCTCGGCAAGGTCGGGCAGTTCGTTGATCGCGAAGATGCCGCGGTTGGTGCGCGGGATCAGGCCGTAGTGAATCGTCAGCTCGTCCGAGAGATAGCGCCCCTCGGCGACGCGAATCGGGTCGACCTCGCCGATGAGGTCGGCGATCGTGATGTCGGGCGTCGCGAGCTTCTCGCCGTAGCGCGCGTCGCGGCCGATCCACTCGATCGGCGTCGCGTCACCCTGATCGGCGATCAGGTCCTGCGCGTACTTCGAGATCGGGTTGAACGGGTCGTCGTTGACTTCGCTGCCGGCGACGATCGGTATCTCCGCGTCGAGCAGGTTCACAAGCGAGCGGATGAGGCGCGACTTCGCCTGACCGCGCTCGCCGAGGAAGATGATGTCCTGGCCGGAGAGGATCGCGTTCTCGAGCTGGGGGATAACGGTCTCTTCGAATCCGAAGATGCCGGGGAACATGTTCTCCCCTTTGCGCATCTTCTCGATCAGGTTGCGGCGCATCTCTTGCTTAACCGGCTGAACCTTGTAGCCAGAGCTGCGCAGCTCACCGAGTGTCTGGGGTCTTGCTGCCACGGTCCCTCAATCCCTCCCCGATGCCCCAGGCGGGGGCACTGTCTGTGATGCGCACCAGTTAGGCGGCAAGGTCATTATACCCTTTGGCTTCCGGCGGCGACGGCGCGGTTGAACTCAGAAGTTCGCGGCCGTCGCGATGGGCGTTGGCGTGGGCGGCGGCGCTGGTGGCGCCAGCGAGAGGCCCTGGCGGTTGTTGTTCCTGTCCGGGTCGTTCACGGCGAAGTTCGGATCGACGACGATCTCGTAGAGGCCCTCGTTGAGGACGACGTAGGCGGGTGTGCGCACCGTCACCGTCGCGCCTGCCTTCACGGTTCGCGCTCCGATGCTGAACGTCTCGCCGCCCGTCTGCAGGCTGCGGACCGAGACGGCGACATCGATGTCGTGCAGATCGCCGGGGCCGAGATTGCCGATGACGATCTGAATGTGCCCGTCCGAGAGGACGGTCACGTTCACGACGCGCAGATCGACCGGGCCCGTGTTGAAGGCCGAGGTCGGCACGCGAGTTGCCTGGCCGGAAGACCCGCCATCTTCCTCGAGACCGCTGTCGCCTTCGCTCTGGCCGAAGCCGCGCGTGCCCGGCGGCAGCGTGGCGTTCGAGCGCGGCAGCGGTGTCGCCACAACGATCGCAAGGCTAGAGGGGGAGGTCAGGCCGTCGAGCTCGCTCACGGGCACCCAGCCGCGCGCCGCCGAGCCCTGGGGGAAGCGGATCGCCGCCCACTTCGACTCGCTATCGCGGCCGACGACCTCGACGTTGTCGCCTTTGCCGAGCTGGCCGATGACGGCGTAGGCCTCACCGGGGCCGATACGTACCTCCAGCGCGCTCTTCGTCTTCGGGCGCACCGCCGGCGTCGAGGTTGACCCGGGCGCCGGCGTGTCGGTGCTGCCGCCGATGAAGACGGTGGTCGTCTCTTTCTTTGTCGATTGTGGGTCGGCGAGGACGATGGCCAGGAGCGCGAGAGCAACGCCCACGAAGCTACCGAGCCCAAACGCGACGAGGAACGTGAGCGAAAAGAAGTTCAGTCTGGGCTCTTCGCGGGCCTCGTCCACGGCTGGCATTGTCCTCTTTGTCGAATCGGGAAACAAGGCGAAAAACGTTAACCCGGTCCGGAAGGGCGAGACCTCAAAGCATCCCAAATCAACCCGTCGACAAAGCTCCTGGCGCATGCATGACCAGAGGGAGCTGTTATGATCAGCGGGCCCCGCTCGTTGATCGGATTGCAGGGATGCAAGAAGAAGAGCTGAACGGCTCCATCCGCAGCGAGCTCCTCGAACGCCTCAGAGCGCTCGAAAGCCCCGATTCGCCCGGCAGCCTCTCAGAGCTGGCCTACAGACGGGCGCGCGACGCACTGACCCAGGCCCTCGAAGAAGCGCGCACGATCCGGCTGCAGGCGTTGTCGGACGCGCGCGCCACGCGCGAGCGCGAGTTCGCCGGCCTCGGCGACGCGCTGCAGACGATGCGTCGCAACACGGAAACAGAGCTCGAGTCGCTGATCCGAACCGCCGAGATCGAAGCGGAGCGCATTCGTGAGAACGCGAAGACCGAATCGGAATCGGTCTTCGAGCGCGCCACCCACGACGCCGCAGCGATTCGCACCGAAGCCGCCGCGATCCGCGCCGCCGCCGAAGAACGGGCCCGTGATGTGGAGCGCCTTGAAGCCGAGTTCAATACGCTGGTCGAGCGCATGACCGAGCGTCTGGGCGTCAACGAAAATCCGGCCGGCGGCTGGTGGCGCCGGCTGACGCGACGCAAGTAACCCGTTCTTAGGCGGTCGTTTGACGCTCGGAGAGACAGCTTGCTAGCATCTGTTCCTCTGGGGCGGTTAGCTCAGCTGGCTAGAGCGCAGCGTTGACATCGCTGAGGTCACTGGTTCGAGTCCAGTACCGCCCACCATTCACCCGACAAAGCTGGAGTCTGGCGTTCGAAGTTCAGCCAGCAGGCGACTTGTCTGTGAGGCTCGCGATGAGCTGGCTGGCCGCTGTTTCGAAGCGGCCGACGTCGCCGTAAGGACGGGCGACGAGCATAGCGCCCTCGAGGCCGGCGATGATCATCCGCGCCGCTTCCTCGGCTGAACCGCTGAAGCGCAGCGTGCCCTGTTCGCGGCCCAGCTCCAGCGCCTGAGCCAGCCAACGCTCGTTTCCATCGAAGAACTCGACCACCGCTTGGCGCATCGGCTTCGGTAGCGTCTGGTATTCGGCGGCGAGCATGCCGCAGAGGCACAATCGCTTCTCCTTCAGGACGGCGCCGTAGAGGTCCGAATAGGCGTCCAGCCGGGCGCTGGCCTCCGGCAGGCGCAAATCGATCGCCGCAAGCGCATCGAGGAAGCGCGCCGAGTAGCGGCCGACCAGCGCCTGACCGAGCGCAGCCTTGGTGGCGAAGTGGTAGTGGAGGCTGGCGGTCGTCACCTTGAGCTCGGTGGCGACATCGGCGTAGCTGAAGCCGTTATAGCCGCGACGCTGCACGAGCTTCTCCGCCACGTCGAGGATTCGCGTCGCCGTATCGCCTTGCTGCCGCGTTCTTGCCATTCGCGTCATCCTAGCATCTGGTTCGGCCTGAAAGAGGCCGGATTGGGTCTAGTAACTTATCTACTAGTAGATTAGTATGCGGGCGGCAACTTCGCCAGTACGACATGAGCCAGGAGGAGGAATAGGATGCAATCGACCCAGCACAAGAGCTTTGGGACACCGGACGAGACGCGCGAGTTTCCCAACGGCCGCGCCGAGATCCTCAGCGTCGATGACGTGGAGGTGGGCAGGCTGGTCTTGCAGCCGGGATGGCGCTGGTCCAACGACGTCAAGCCGCTCGCCGGGACCGCCAGCTGCGAGGCGCCTCACTTCCAGTACCACGTCAGCGGCCGCCTCGGCATCCGCATGGACGACGGCACCGAGTTCATCGCCGGACCGGGCCACGTCACCTCCCTGCCCAAGGGCCACGACGCCTGGGTAGTCGGTGATGAACCGGTGGTCGTTGTCGACTGGTACGGCGCCACCAACTACGCGAAGGCCCCGTAGGCCCAAGAATCGATAGAGACGATAGAGAAGGAGAGCAACGATGAATCGCAAAGTAGCCGATTGCCGCGACTTCCCCAGCGAGAAGAGCTGCAGCCTGACGATCGCCGGCACGGAAGAAGAGGTCGTCCGCGCCGCCGTGTTGCACGCGATCGACTTCCACGGCCACACCGACTCGCCGGAGTTTCGGCAGCAGATCCGGGCGGTGCTCAAGGACGAATAGCAGGCGTCATCGCAAGGACGACACAAGTGATCTCGCCGCGTGTCTCCCCGGCGCCGCAACGTCTATACTGAGACAAACCGAAGAAACAGGCTGAGACGAGGACGAGTAGCGGCGAGACACTGAGGCGACCAGAGAAGGGAGCAAGGCTGGAACTCCCGCGCCGTAACCACCGCGAACACCCCCTCCGAGCCGGGCCTCGAACGTCCTTCGCCTGAAGGACAAGTAGACAGCCCCGCAAGCCGGCGTTAACGGCGCGAACGAGTCCTTCCGCAAGGAAGGAGAACCAGGGTGGAACCACGGAGCGGCCACCGTCCCTGAGACGGTGGTCGCTTTTTTGATCGGCTGACGCCGGAGACGACAGAACGATGTCAGAGACACAAGCGGGGTCTAGGGGTACAACCCCTTGCGGGGTGTCTGAGGGGTGTCCCCTCAGCTCTCCCCTTACTCCGTGGCGTAGCAGATGAGCCGGCAGGCGAAGATACGAAGCCCCGCGCCACGCAAGGAGACGACATGAACGAAGAGTCCTCAGCGCAGATCAAGGGCATGGACGAGCTGCTCTACCGCCAGCGTCACTCCGCCGCCCACATCATGGCCGAAGCCGTGCTCGAGATGTTCCCGGAGGCGAAGTACGCCATCGGCCCGCCGATCGACAACGGCTTCTACTACGACTTCGACCTGCCGCGGCCGCTGACGCCGGAGGACCTCGAGCGCATCGACGGCCTCATGCGCCGCAGCATCGCCGCCGACAAGCCCTTCGTACGCTCAGACGCGCCGAAGGACGAGGCGAAGCGAGTCTTCGCGGACCAGCCGTACAAGCTCGAGCTGATCGAGGGCATCTCGGACGAGCGCGTCGGCATCTGCCGTCACGGCGCCTTCACCGACCTCTGTGGCTACCCCCACGTCGAGAGCACCGGCAAGGTCGGCGCCTTCAAGCTGACCAACGTTGCCGGCGCTTACTGGCGCGGCGATGAGCACCGGCCGATGCTGCAGCGCATCTACGGCGTCATGTTCCCGACCGACGCGGAGCTTGCAGACTACCTCCATCGCCTCGAAGAGGCGGAGCGGCGCGACCACCGCCGTCTCGGCAAAGAGCTGGAGCTGTTCACGACGAGCGAGCTGATCGGCTCCGGCCTGCCGTCGCTGCTGCCGAAGGGCGCGACGATCCGTCGGCTGCTGGAGGAGTACATCCAGGGCAAGGAGCGCGCCCAGGGCTACCAGCATGTCTACACGCCCATCCTCGGCAAGGTGGAGCTGTACAAGATGTCCGGCCACTGGGAGCACTACAAGGACCTCATGTACCCGCCGATGCAGCTGGAGCACGAGGAGCTGGTGCTACGGCCGATGAACTGCCCGCACCACATCCTGATCTACCAGAACGACCTCCACAGCTACCGCGACCTGCCGGTGCGCATCGGCGAGATGGGGACGATGTACCGCTACGAGAAGTCGGGCGTTGTCGGCGGGCTCAGCCGTGTGCGGGCGATCAACCTCAACGACGCACACATCTTCTGCACGCCAGAGCAGATCAAGTCGGAGTTTGCCGGCGTCATGCGACTGGTCGAGCAGGTCTACAAGGACCTCGGCATCACCGAGTACTCGTACCGTCTCTCGCTGCGCGACCCGGCCGACACGGAGAAGTACGTCCAGAACGACGCGATGTGGGAGCTGGGCGAGCGCGTCCTGCGCGAGGCGCTGGATGAGCTTGGCCTGCCCTACTACGAAGCCCTGGGCGAGGCCGCCTTCTACGGCCCGAAGCTCGACATTCAGGTGCGCGACGTCCTCCTGCGCGAGGAGACGATGTCGACGATCCAGGTCGACTTCCACCTGCCGGAGCAGTTCGGGCTGGAGTACATCGGCGAGGACGGCCAGCCGCACCGGCCCGTCATTTTGCATCGAGGTGTGATCGGAGCGACGGAGCGGATGATGGCCTACCTGATCGAGCTATACGCCGGCGCCTTCCCTGTATGGCTGGCGCCGGTGCAGGCGACGCTGATCCCGATCGCCGACCGCCACGTCGAGTACTGCGAGGGCGTCGCGGGTCGCCTGCGCGAGGCAGGCTTCAGGGTCAGCATCGACTCGCGAGGCGAGCGCATGCAGTCGAAGATCCGCGACGCTCAGCTGCAGAAGGTGCCGTACATGCTGATCGCCGGCGACCGCGACATCGAGGCCGGCGCCGTGTCGGTGCGCACGCGCACGGGCGAGGACCTCGGCGGCGTCACTGTAGACGCGCTGATCGCGCGATTACGAGACGAGTCGCGCTTGTCGTAGCTCGTCACCTCGGCGCGTGAACGGGGCGTAGCGTCCTTCGACAGGCTCAGGAAGAGGAAACAAGACGCCTCTAACTTCTTCCTGAGCTTGTCGAAGGACGCTACGTTGCTTCGCGCGAACTACTTACCGACCTCGAAGACCTGCAGGTCTTCGCCCACCGTGAGCTTGCCCTTGTAGCCGGGCTCGATTTGGCTGGCCCAGTCGGCGTCGCCGCGGGTGATCAGGTGGCTGAGGACAAGGTGATGCGCGTTCGCTGCAGTCGCGGCGCGGGCAACCTCGTCCGCGGCGGTGTGGTACGACATCACGAGCTTGAAACGCCTCTGCTCAACGGGGTCTGTGGCGGCCGCGCTTGCCGCTTCGAGGCCGCGCCGGTCATACACCTCATGCACGAGTATGTCGGCGTCCTGCGAATGCGCGATCAAGTTCTCCGAGTAGCGTGTATCACCCGAAACGACGACGCTCGCGCCGGCGCCATCGATCCGGAACCCCAACGCCTTATCGACCGGCGCATGATCGACGCGAAAGGCGCTGATCCGGTAGTCGCGCCCCTCGGCCAGCCAGCCTTCGTCCACGTCTTCAACCCGCGGGAAGAGCTCCTCGCGCGGCAAGCCCTCGCCCGGCCTTGTGCGCACGTCTATATCGTAATCGTGCGCCTCGATCAGGCGCTCGACGAAGCGCGTCGTGCCGGGGGGGCCGGAGATGAGCGGCGTACCGCCGTCCTTGTTCCAGCGCCCGATCCAGCTCGCCCACAGCACGTCGGCGAGGCCGGTGATGTGGTCGGAGTGCAAGTGGGTGAAGATGATGCGGTTGATCCGGCGGCCGCGATAGCCCGCTTCGACGTAGCGATGCAGTGCCCCGGCGCCGCAATCGACCAGGATCAGCTCGTCGCCGGACTCGATGATCTGGCTGGGGCCGCGACGCAGCGGGTTCGGCGTTGGCGTGCCGGTGCCGAGCAGAGTTAGCTTCATCTGTCCCCCAACGAACTCGAGCCGGTTTGCCGCCCCATTCTAGCCTGTGCTACAGGCGATAAAAGACACCGACCGGGAGAGAAGACTCCCCGGTCGGTGTTGAGCAACTAGATCGGCGCCCGAAGGCTACACGACTTTTTGGACGAAACCTTTTCGCTGGGCTTTATCCAGTATCAACCGAACGCCTTCATCTATCACGTCGCCACCACGAGCAACGCCATAGCTCACGGCTTTCTCGCCATCATCGCCCTCTACCTCTCTCGGAATGAGCACCACTCCGTGCCAGAGCGGATTGCTCCGTCTCCAATCGATGTCTCGAGCTAGGCACTGCGAGAATTCATTGATGTCCCAGTCGTTTCGCTCGCAATGCCAACCGAGGAGGCCGAGCATGTTGAGACCAAGCCCTGAAAGGTGCAGATACTTGTCCCTCACGGCCTGAACCTCTTCTAGTGTTATCCGGTCACCGAGGTCGAGGACTTCCTTCCAGCCAGGTAGGACACCAAGCGCGACGAAGTATCTTGCCGCGGACGACTCAACCTGGAGAAACTTGTCCTGAGGGCCCGCCCTGTCCTCCATCTCCCTTTCAGCTTGAGTGCGGCCCTTTCGCGTCGAGCCAAGCACAAACGCAGTGAGTGCGCTTGAAACGTTGTTGGCGGTGTAGAGCCGTCGAGGATCGTTGCGCCGTACCGTGTTAGCACGGTCTTCCACCAAATCGTCCGCGAAGATAGGGACATCATTCATGATGGCGCGCACAAGCTTGCCGATTGGTGACCGTGTGTCGAACGAGACGGCAACACTCTTGTTGGGAGCCTTCGCCGTGTCGTTTATGTCGTGCCAGTCTTGACGTCGCTTCGCACGGTCGTTCTCTACCACTATGGTGACGCCGACTCGATCTCCGATCAGAAAATCTGGACGGTTGCCTGCCAATACAGCGAGCCGATCCGCTTCCTTGCACTCCTCTATCGAGGCTAGCGTCCGGTGTTGCCCGTCGGCTACTTCGAACGACGCATCGTCTGAGATTCGTAGTATGCCGATCTCAATTCCGTCATCCTCTTCAGCAGACTGGAACTCGATGTCACCAGAGCGAGCAGCTAACAGAAGACTGCCTAGGATCGGGCGCTTCTCAACCTGCAAGTAGTTGCGGATGCCACGTACATGTGTTCGGTCAGTCGGTCGGTTATCAGGCCCCCCGATCTGATCCAATTCGGCCAATTTAGCAAGCGATCTGAACTTAAGGGCGGTTTCGTAGAAAGTGCGCCCGCCCAGCGAGTACTTGGTTCCGAGAAGTTGTATAGACATTTCTCTCTCCCTCTTCCCATCAGATTAGTGCCGGCTATCGAGCACCTAGATCATCTGAACGCCTCCCAATCTTCGTCGTCTAGAATCTCCAGTACCCAGTCCGAAGCTCCCGGAAGGCCTTCAGCATGCAGACTCAGCACGAGTTCGATCAGCAGCTTGCGCAAATGTTCCCATCCTTCACACCGCTCATGGGCCTTGTCGATTCGCTCTGCTATCTTCTGAATATGCGCCGGCGCTCCCTCCGTAGGCTTTACGCGTCGTTGTAATATTGCCGGCATACAATTCTCCATATGCCGGCAGAGCATATTGTCTCAGTTTGGGGCGGTCTAGCCTCTGCCGGCGTCAAATTTATCGTAGTCCTGGGCAAAGGGCCTGTCAACTTTCGTCTGGTGCTTGGCCGCGCCCTTCCGCCTGTGCTACAAAGCGCTGAGGAGAGAGCGTGCTCAAGAAGGTCCTCGTAGCCAACCGCGGCGAGATCGCCGTGCGCGTCATGCGCGCCTGCCGCGATCTCGGCGTCCGCAGCGTCGCCGTCTACTCGGAGCCGGACGCGACGGCGATGCACGCGCGCTACGCCGACGAGGCGTACCTGATCGGCCCAGGGCCGGCGTCGGAGAGCTACCTCAACGCCGCGAAGATCATCGAGACCGCCCTCGCCTGCGGCGCCGACGCGATTCACCCCGGCTACGGCTTCCTCTCGGAGCGTGCCGATTTCGCCGAGGCCTGCGCCGACGCCGGTATCGTCTTCATCGGTCCGTCGCCATCGGCGCTGCGAGCGCTGGGCGACAAGGTCGAAGCGCGACGCATCGCCGAGGCGGCCGGCGCGCCGACCGTGCCCGGCAGCGGCGGCCGTGTAAGCCTCAGCGAGGCGCTGAAGATCGCCCCGAGCGTCGGCTACCCGCTGCTGATCAAGGCGGCGTCCGGCGGCGGCGGTAAGGGCATTCGCCTCGTCGAGAAGCCGGAGGACCTCGAGACGTCGCTGCGGACGGCGGCGGCTGAAGCGCTGGCGAGCTTCGGCGACGACGGTCTGTACATCGAGAAGTACCTCGACCCGGTGCGCCACATCGAGGTGCAGGTGCTGGCCGATACGCACGGCAACATCGTCCACCTCGGCGAGCGCGAGTGCTCCGTCCAGCGGCGCAGCCAGAAGCTCGTCGAAGAATCGCCCTCGACGGTGGTGAATGAGGCGACGCGCGCCCGCATCGGCGCCGCCGCCGTCGCGATCGCGCGCGAGGCCGGCTACGCCAACGCCGGGACGATCGAGTTCCTCATGGACAAGGACGGCGCCTTCTACTTCATCGAGGCGAACGCGCGCTTGCAGGTCGAACACCCGGTGACGGAGCTCGTCACCGGCTACGACCTCGTGCGCGAGCAGTTGCGCATCGCATCCGGCGAGCGGCTGAGCTTCGCGCAGGACGACGTGCGCCTGCGCGGTTGGGCGATCGAGTGCCGGATCATCGCCGAGGACGCCGACTTCTTGCCCAGCCTCGGCCGCATCGAACTCGTGACCGAGCCTTCGGGGCTCGGCGTGCGCGTCGACAGCGCCATGTTCAACGGCGCCGAGGTCGGGCCCTACTACGACTCGCTGCTCGCCAAGCTGATCGTCTGGGGCGAGAACCGCGGCGAGGCGCTCGCCCGCCTGCGACGCGCCCTCGGCGAATACCAGGTTCTCGGCGTCAAGACGACGCTGCCCTTCCACCGCCAGCTCGCGGACGACCCCGCCTTCATCGCCGGCGAGATCGATACGCGCTACATCGACCGGCGCGAGAAGGCGCCCGAGCCGTCGAGGAGCGACGACGACACGGCGCTTGCCGTCGCGGCGCTGCTCAAGCACGAGCGCCGCCCGCCCGAGAGCGAGCGGCCGTTGTCCGGCGCCTGGCGCAGAGCCGCGCGCGAGGCGGCGGTCAACAGATCGAGAGGTGGGCGCTGGCGCGATACTTCCTGAGGCTCGGTGACCGCGAGGTCGAGGCCGACATCGAGGAGCGACCGGACGGCCTGCAGCTGACGCTGGAGGGCATGACCTACGTCGCCGGCCTGCGACGCATCGGCGATTCGCCGCGCTACGTGCTGACGCTGGACGACCGCGTCATCGAGGTGCTCGTCGAAGAGGAGCCGCTGGCGTTCAACGTCACGATCGCCGGCCGCGCCTACGAGGTCGCGACGTCGCGGCGGCACGGCGCGCGACGGCGCGAAGAGGGCGACAAGTTCACGGCCGGCCGCTGGCGCCTCGTAGCGCCGCTGACCGGCGTCGTCTCTGAGGTGCGCGTCGCGGTTGGCGACACGGTCGCGGAGGGCGACATCCTCGTCGTCGTCGAGGCGATGAAGATGCTGAACGAGCTGCGAGCACGCGTCAGCGGTATCGCCGACGTCGTCCACATCGCCGCGCGCGACCGCGTCGAGATCGGCCAGACGCTGGTCGAGCTACGAGAGGCTATCGCGCCCTAAAGACGCGCCTACCGCCCTCCTGGACGATTACGCCGAAACCGGGCGCCGGGAAGTGGCAAAACGCCGCCAGCGTCCCATCGCGCTCCATGTCCGCAAACACCTTGTGACGCGTCACGGCCGCCGCTTTCGTGTCAACGTCGAAGAAGACAGGCCAGTCCATCTCCTGAAGCTGCGCCGGGTGATGAGCGATGTCGCCGGTGATCAGGGCGCGCTCGCCGCCGGAGACGACGAGGATGCTCTGGTGCCCGGGCGAGTGTCCGGGCGTCGGCAGCGCCGTTAGCTCGGGCGTGAAGCTCGCCTCGCCGGAGACGAGGTCGAGGCGGCCCATGTCGAACAGCGGCTGCACCTGGTTCTTGAAGGCGGCGTCATCCTGCTTCGCGAAGTAGTCCCAGTCGATCTGCGGCGCGACGTGGCGCGCGTTCGGGAACGTCGGCTTACCGTCCTGCAGGTTCCAGCCGACGTGATCGACGTGAAGATGCGTGTGGATCACCGTATCGACGGCGTCGAGTTCGATGCCGCTGGCGCGCAGGTTGTTCGCAAGCTGCCCCGGCGCGGTTGGGTCCGTCTTAGGGCCGAGGCCGGTATCGACCAGGACGGTGTGGCCACCGCCGATGACGGCGAAGACAGACACGGCGAGCTTCAGCTTGTCGCCGTCCGGGATGTGGGGGTAGATGGTGTGGTAGGGCGCCCACTGCTCCGCTGTCGTCTCCGGGTACATCATCGCCGCCGGGAAGCCACCCTCGACGTCGACGATCGAGATGATCTCAACGTTGCCGACTTTGACGCGTGGCATCTGCTTCTCCTCACCCAACGCGCTTGCGAGTGGGCCCGATGATAGCCAGACGGCGCGGCGTATGTCCAGAAGCAGACACAGGTGTAGCTGCAGGCCTTCAGGCCTGCTTACGACGTTACGTCTGGGCAAGATCGATGCGTCGAACCGAACGCGGCGCCCGTCGCAGGCCTGAAGGCCTGCAGCTACATTTTGCGGATACGGGGGTTGACAGAGTAGCACGCGCGTTCTACTGTACGCACAGACGTTCTGCGAACAAACGTACGGAGGAACCACAATGCTGATTATCGCTATCGCCGTCGTGCTGTGCGGAGCCTACCTTGTCTGGCAGCTCGTGGAGGCAGACCTGCTCGACGACGCCTAAGCAGGCGCCGCAGGCTGAGGGGCCGACAATGGATGCTAGAATCGCCATGAGCCGCTTCGGGTCGCCGCGATCCGCTGCCCTCCCGAACGATGGATATCCCCACCGCGATAGCGTTGCTCGCCCCGTTGGCGACGTCGGCAACCGACGTCCTCGAGTGGCTGACCGATGCCATCGTCTGGCTGGTGAAGCTGCCGGTGGCGATCTTTCGGGCCTACGGCTCGCTCCTCCGCTGGGCTGCCGACTCCGCCCGCTCCCTGTTTGAGGACTACGGCTACTGGGTCGTCTTCATCGGCATGCTCTCGGAGAACACGCTCTTCGTCGGCCTCATCGTCCCCGGCGTCCTCGTAATCCTCCTCGCCGGCCTCAGCGCCCACGATGGCGCCCTCTCCCTGCCGATCGCGCTCACGCTCGGCGTCCTCGGCACGGCCCTCGGCGATACGGTGAGCTATCTGATGGGGCGCTACGGCTGGCGCCACCTCGAGCGCTTCAAGCTGATCCGAGACCTGGAGGAGAAGGCGCGCGGGCCGATCCGCTATCGCGGCGCCAGCTTCGTCCTCTTCTACCACTTCTTCGGCTACACACGCCTCGTCGGGCCGGCGGCCGCGGGGCTGCTGAAGATGCCGTATCGCCGCTGGGCGATCGCGGACCACGGCGGCGCACTGATCTGGGTCTCGACCTACATCCTCATCGGCTACGGGCTGGGCGTGGCCGGCCTCAGCCTGGAGAACTCGGACCAGTGGATCCGCTACTTCGAGTGGGGCCTGCTGATCGTCGCGGCGGTCTGGGTGTTCTTCTTCCTGCGCGCGACCGGCATGTTCCGCGACAGCGAGCCGGAGCCCCAAGAAGCAGCCCAAAGCACCGCAGACTAGCTACTTCAGGACGAAATCGAAGCGGGCCTGCTTGCCCAGTGACAGATGCATCGCAGGCGTGTTTGTCATCGTCTTGTCTCAGCGTGGTCGGCCGGGATCATCGAACCGTTTCGAGCAAGGTGAGCATGTCATCAATGCTAGATACAGGTGAGGCGTCGAAGTAACCAACCAACTTGGCGTTGATTAGGACATCACCTAGCCGCCACCAAGCCTCGACGAACTTCCCGCTCCCATTGATCGAGCGCGAATCCATCCAGACTGCCCTTTGTCCCGCGATCTCTGTCGGTTGATACGGCGAAGCGCTAGGCTGTCCTTTCCTTCCGAACGGATCGTGCATCACAATCAGAACAACGCTGTCCGAGTTCGCGGCGGAGGCATACCAGATGAAGACGGTGTCTTCCGTATCTGACAAAGTCGCGCGAGATGACTGGACCGATTCCAGTGACCATCCCGTAGCGTCACGCGCTTCAGGTATGTAGAAACCCGCAGCTGCAGCAGCCTCGTTCGTCGTTGCGTACTGTCTAACTTCCGGGTGAGGCTGCTTGTAGACCTTCGGCGGGAAGATTTGGTCCAGCAATAGCTGAATCGAGAACAGCAGGACGAAGCCGACGATGGCCGCCGCGAGGAGTGCCAGCGACGGATAGCGCTTCGCAAATTCGCGCGGACTTATCACGCTCGCAGTGTAAAGCTTCGTGAGCGACTTGTGGAGGCGGACTCTACAGGTTAGAGAGCGACCTTGGTAGCGATGTTTCGCCCATGAGATAGAGGTCGACGCCGCGGGCGGCCTCTCGGCCCTCCGCCAGCGCCCAGACGACGAGCGATTGGCCGCGCGAGGCGTCGCCGGCGGCGAAGATGCCCGGGACGCTGCTCATCTTCGTCGCCGGGTCCGTCTTCACGTTGCCGCGCGCGTCGAGCTCGACGCCCAGCGCCTCGACGAGGCCGGCCTTCTCGGGATGGAGGAAGCCCATCGCCAGGAGGACGAGGTCGGCGTCGACGTCGTGCTCCGTGCCGGGGATCTCCTTCATCTGCATGCGGCCGTTCTCGTCCGGCTGCCAGTCGAGCTTCACGGCGCTGAGCTTCTCGACGTGGCCATCGGAGCCGGTGAACTGCTTGACGTTGATGCTGTACTCGATCGAGCCGCCCTCTTCGAGCGCGTAGGAGCGGCGCAGGATCAGCGGCCACTGCGGCCACGGGTTGCCGGCGGCGCGCTTGTCCGGCGGCTGGGAGATAAGCTCGAACTGCCTGACGATCTCGGCGCCCTGGCGGTGCACCGTCGCGAGGCAGTCGGCGCCGGTGTCGCCCCCGCCGATGATCACGACGCGCTTGCCTTCGGCGCTGATCCGCTCGTCGTCCGGGAAGGTCTCGCCGGCGTTGACCTTGTTCTGCTGGGTGAGAAACTCCATCGCGTAGTGGACGCCCGTCAGCTCGCGCCCCGGCACGTCGAGGTTGCGCGGGATCGTCGAGCCGATGCAGAGGACGATGGCGTCGAATTCGTTGCGCAGCACGTCGACGGCGAGGTTCCTGCCGACGTAGACGCCGGTGCGGAAGTCGATGCCCTCGTCGCGCATCTGGTTGACGCGCCGCTGGACGAGGGCCTGGTCGAGCTTGAAGTCGGGGATGCCGAGTCGCAGCAGGCCGCCGATGTAGTTATCGCGCTCGAAGACGGTGACGCTGTGGCCGGCGCGGTTCAGCTGCTGCGCCGTCGCGAGGCCGGAGGGCCCGGAACCAATGACGGCGACCTTCTTGCCGGTGCGCGTCGCCGGCGGCTGGGGCTTGATCCAGCCCTCCTTCCAACCGCGATCAGCGATAGACTTTTCGATGTACTCGATCGTCACCGGCTCCTGGTTGATCGAGAGGGTGCAGGACGCCTCGCAGGGGGCGGGGCAGATGCGCCCCGTGAACTCCGGGAAGTTGTTCGTCGCATGCAGCGCCGCCAGGGCGCGCTCCCACTGACCCTTGTAGACGTAGTCGTTCCAGTCCGGGATCAGGTTGCCGAGGGGGCAGCCCTTGTGACAGAACGGCAGGCCGCAGTCCATGCAGCGGGCGCCCTGGGCGCGGACCTCTTCCTCGGTGTACTCGAGCAGGTATTCGCGGTAGTCGCCGATGCGCTCTTTCGAATCGCGGCGTGGTATCGGCTGACGCGGTCTGTCCTTAAATCCGGTTGGCTCGCCCAAGTGCGCCCCTAGTTGGCGACGGCCTCGAGCGCGGCCCGTTCTTCACGGGCACGTCGCTCGCCGAGGACGCGCTTGTAATCGCGGGGCATGACTCTGACGAACTTCGGCAGCAGCTCATCCCAGTTCTCGAGCACGCGCGCCGCGTTGGCGCTGCCGGTAGCCTCGAGGTGCTCGCTGAGGAGCTGGCGCAGGATGATCTGCTCCTCATCGCTGTCGACGCGTTCGAGGTCGACGAGCTCGGTGTTGCAGAGGCTCGGGAAGACGCCTGCCTCGTCGAGGACGTAGGCCTCGCCGCCGCTCATGCCGGCCGCGAAGTTGCGCCCCGTCGGCCCGAGGACGACGACGCGACCGCCGGTCATGTACTCGCAGCCGTGGTCGCCGACGCCTTCGACGACGGCCTCGGCGCCGCTGTTGCGCACCGCGAAGCGCTCGCCGGCGATGCCGCGGATGAACGCCTTGCCGGCGGTGGCGCCGTAGAGCCCGACGTTGCCGACGAGGATATTCTCCTCAGGCACGAAGAGCGAATCCTCGGGCGGCTTGATCGTGACGATGCCGCCGGAGAGGCCCTTGCAGAAGTAGTCGTTAGAGTCACCTTCGATGTTCATGCGCACACCCTTCGCGAGGAAGGCGGCGAAGCTCTGACCACCGGAGCCCTTGAAGTCGATCGTGATCGTCTCGTCCGGTAGGCCTTCTTCGCCGTAGCGACGGGCGATGCGGTTGCTCAACATGGCGCCGACGACCCGGTTCGAGTTGCGGAGCGGCGACTTGATGTGCACCGGCACGCCGCTCTCGATCGCCGCCTTGCTCTGCTCGATCAGGCTGTGGTCGAGCGCGTTCTCGATGCCGTGGTCCTGGCGCTCGTTGCAGTAGGTCGAGACGCCTGCCGGGACGTTGGGGCGGTGCAGCAGCGGCGTGAAGTCGAGCCCGCGCGCCTTCCAGTGCTCAACCGCCTTCTTGCCATCGAGCATGTCGACGCGGCCGACCATCTCGTTGATCGTGCGGAAGCCGAGCTGGGCCATGATCGCGCGCAGTTGGTCGGCGATGAAGAAGAAGTACTGGATCACGTGCTCCGGCTGGCCGGCGAAGCGCGCCGTCAGCTCCGGGTCCTGCGTCGCGATGCCGACGGAGCAGGTGTTGAGGTGGCACTTGCGCAGCATGATGCAGCCCATGACCACGAGCGGCGCCTGCGCGAAGCCGAACTCCTCGGCGCCGAGGAGGCAGGCGATCGCGACGTCACGTCCCGTCTTTAGCTGACCATCCGTCTGGACGACGATGCGGCCGCGCAGGTCGTTGGCGACGAGCACCTGCTGCGTCTCGGCGACGCCGAGCTCCCAGGGCAGGCCGGCATTCTTGATCGACGACTCCGGCGAAGCGCCGGTGCCACCCGAGTCGCCGCTGATCAGGACGACATCGCCGTGGCCCTTCGAGACGCCGGCGGCGATCGTGCCGACGCCGAACTCGGAGACAAGCTTCACGTGGATCCGCGCCTCCGGGTTCGAGTTCTTGAGGTCGTGGATCAGCTGCGCCAGGTCTTCGATCGAGTAGATGTCGTGGTGCGGCGGCGGCGAGATCAGCTCGACGCCGGGCATCGTGTGGCGCACCCAGCCGATGTACTCGTCGACCTTGTGACCGGGCAGCTGGCCGCCCTCGCCGGGCTTGGAGCCCTGCGCCATCTTGATCTGCAGGTCCGTGGCGTGGGCCAGGTAGTTGATCGTCACGCCGAAGCGGCCGGAGGCTACCTGCTTCACGGCGCTGTTGCGCGAATCGCCGTTCGGGTCCGGCTTGTAGCGGTGGTAGTCTTCGCCGCCCTCTCCGGTGTTGCTGCGCGCGCCGATGCGGTTCATCGCGATCGCGAGCGATTCGTGCGCCTGGCGGCTGATCGAGCCGAGCGACATCGCACCGGTGGCGAAGCGCTTGACGATTTCGCTCGAAGGCTCCACCTCTTCGATTGGAACAGGGGACCCTGACTTGAACTCGAGCAGGCCGCGGATCGTGCTGAGGCGCTTGCTCTCGGCGTCAATCAGGTTGGTGAACTGCTCGAACGTGTCGAAGCGGCCGCTCTTGGTCGCGTACTGGAGCAGCGCGATCGTGTCCGGGTTCCACATGTGGTATTCGCCGTCACGGCGCCACTGGTAGTAACCACCGGAGCGCAAATCGAGGTTCGAGGCGATCTGGCGCTTCGGGTAAGCAAACGCGTGCCGCGCCCGCGTCTCCGCCTCGATCTCGCTGATGCCGACACCGCTGATCCGCGATGGCGTCCCGGTGAAGTAGCGGTCGATGAACTCCTGGGAGAGGCCTACCGCCTCGAAGACCTGGGCGCCGTGGTAGCTCTGCAGCGTCGAGATGCCCATCTTCGAGATAACCTTGAGCACGCCCTTGTGCAGCGCTTTGACGTAGTTCTTCTCCGCCGTCTTGTAATCGAGCGGCCTCGACATCTTGCCGCGACAGAGGTCGTTCAGCGTCTCGAAGGCGAGATAGGGGTTGACGACGCCGGCGCCGTAGCCGATCAATGCCGCGAAGTGGTGGATCTCGCGCGGTTCGCCGGATTCGATGACGATGCCGACTTTCGTGCGCCTGCCTTCGCGGATCAGATGATGGTGCACCGCCGAGGTGGCGAGCAGGCTCGGGATCGCCGTGTGCGTGGGGTCGACGCCGCGGTCCGAAAGGATGATCACGGGGATACCCTCGGCGACGGCGGCCGAGGCCTCGGCGCAGACGCGGTCGACGGCCTCGCGCATCGCGCCCTCGGGCAGCGTCACGTCGAACAGGGTCGATATCGTCCGCGAGCGCATGCCACGTGTGTTCATCTCGCGCAGCTTCGCCAGCTCCGCGTTCGTCAGAAACGGCTCCTTCAGCTTCAGCTGATGCGCGTGCTCCGGCGTCTCGTCGAACAGGTTCTGCTCCGAGCCGATGAACGTCTCGAGCGACGTGACCAACTCCTCGCGGATCGCATCGAGGGGAGGGTTGCTGACCTGCGCGAACAGCTGCTTGAAGTAGCTGAACAGCAGCGGGTTCTGGTCCGAAAGCACGGCGATCGGCGTGTCGTTGCCCATCGAGCCGACGGGCTCGGCGCCGTTCATCGCCATCGGCTCCAGCGTGACGTCCATGTCCTCCAGCGTGTAGCCGAAGGCCTTCTGGCGCAGGAGCAGCGTGCCATTCTCCTCGAAGCCGGGCGCGTTCTGGGGCGCCGGCAGCTCCTCCAGCGTCACTTTTTGCTCGGCCAGCCACTGGCCGTAGGGGCGGCGGCTCGAAAGCTCTCGCTTGATCTCGGCGTCTTCGACGAGGCGGCCGTCGTTCATGTCGAGCAGGAACATGCGGCCGGGCTGGATGCGGCGCTTGAACAGCACGCGGTCGGCGGGCACGTCGACGACGCCCGTCTCCGAGGCCATGACCAGCAGGTCGTCCTTCGTGACGAGGTAGCGGCAGGGCCGCAGGCCGTTGCGGTCGAGGATGGCGCAGATCTGGTTGCCGTCCGTGCCGATGACCAGCGCCGGGCCGTCCCAAGGCTCCATCAGCAGCGAGTGGTACTCGTAGAATGCCTTCTTCTGCGCGTCCATCGGGATGTGGTCTGCCCAGGCTTCCGGGATCAGCATCATCATCGCGTGCGGCAGCGAGCGCCCGGTGGCGAGCAGCAGCTCGAGGGCGTTGTCCAGCGTCGCCGTGTCGCTCTGACGCGCGTCGGCGATCACGGGGATCAGCTTCTTGACCTCGTCGCCGAGAACGTCCGACTTGAACTGCGCCTCTCGCGCCGCCATCCAGTTGATGTTGCCGCGCAGCGTGTTGATCTCGCCGTTGTGGATGATGAAGCGATACGGGTGGGCCAGCTTCCAGGTGCCGAGCGTGTTCGTGCTGAACCGCGAGTGCACCAGCGCGAAAGCTGACAGCATCGATTCGTGCGAGAGGTCGTGGTAGAAGCCGCGGATCTGGTCGGCGATCAGCAGGCCTTTGTAGACGATCGTCTTGGACGAGAGGCTGTTGATGTAGAACTCGTCCTTGTCGACCATGTCGCTGGCGGCGATGGCCTTCTCGATCTGCTTGCGCAGGATGTAGAGCTTCAGCTCGAAGAGGCGCTCGTCCGTGACGCCGGCCGGGCGGTGGACGAAGAACTGGCGGATGCGCGGCATGACCTGCGCCGCAAGCACGCCGATCGCGTCGCGGTCGACGGGGACGTCGCGCCAGCCGAGGAAGTGCATGCCCTCAGCGGCGGCGATCGATTCGATCAGGCCCTCGCAGGCCTTCTGGTCGCGCGCGCTCTGGGGCAGGAAGGTCATGCCGGCGGCGTACTCGCCGCGGTGCGGCAGGTCGATGCCGAGTGTGGCGCATTCCTGATGGAAGAACTCGTGTGGTAGCTGGATCAGGATGCCGGCGCCGTCGCCCGTGCGTGGGTCGGCGCCGCAGGCGCCGCGGTGGCCGAGGTTAATCAGAACCTCGATGCCCTGGTCGATGATCTGATGGGAGCGCACGCCCTTGACGTTCGCGACGAGGCCAACGCCGCAGGCATCGTGCTCCTGCGCCGGGTCGTAGAGGCCCTGCTTCGTCATTCGTGGCAGATTGGGAAATTGGTAAGGCTGGCTCATACGAGTCTTGGCAGTTTCCAATCTGTTATTTGGGTTTGGTTGGCTGAGCTGCGGGTTCTCAACTAAGCCAAACCGGCCCGCCGATTATGGTGGGCCGGCGCAGATGCAGGTGATAATAAGACTCTATGTAAACGAACGCAAGACCTTGGTGGAGTACATACGGCTCCCGTCTCCGAGGTCTGCGGCGAGTACGTTCGGTCCTACCAGATGCCCAGCTGCATCTTCACTTCGTCGCTGGCCATCGTGCGCGGGTCCCACGGCGGCGAGAACGTCAGATCGACGTTGACGTCGCGCACGCCTTCCATGTCCATGACGGCGTCCTGAATCTGCGCGATCAGCATCGGGCCGAGCGGGCAGGCCGGCGTCGTCAGCGTGAAAGTGACATCGACGATGTTGTCGTCGTCGATCTTTACGTCGTAGATCAGGCCGAGGTCGACGATGCCCATGCGCAGCTCAGGGTCCTGAACCGGCTTCAGCTTCTCGATAACGTCTTCGGGCGTGAAAGTCGCGTTTGCCATCGTTACTGCTCCTGTTCCTTGGATTCGAGGCCGTCTTCCAGCACGTGCCAGGCCAGCGTCGCGCACTTCACGCGCACCGGGAACTTGGCGACGCCCTGAAACGCCTCGAGGTCGCCGAGGTCTTCGGCTGGTTCGATCTCGGGGTCGGTCATCATCTTCTTGAACGCGTCCAGGAGCCGCAGCGCTTCTGCCTTGCTCCGGCCCTTCACCGCGTCCGTCATCATCGAGCCGGAGGCCTGGCTGATCGAGCAGCCGCGGCCCTTGAACGCCACGTCTTCGATCACGTCGCCGTCCAGCTTCAGCTCGACCTCGATCTCGTCGCCGCAGATCGGGTTGTAGCCCTCTGCCTTCGAAGTCGCGTCCTCCAGCGTGCCGCGGTTATGCGGCCGCCGGTAGTGATCGAGGATCAGCTCCCGGTAGAGGTCATCGAGCTGCGGTTCGGGATAACTCGCTGCCATTACATCTGAAGCTGGGGGGTTCCCCCAGACCCCCACGCTTCGCGGGGGTACCGAAGGGTTCCTTCTGCCAGCCGAAAGCCTCTCATAGTTAGTTATGTCGCCTTAATCGGAGTCTCGATGGCGAAGTACTTCGCCGCCGCCTCGACGGCCTCGATCAGGACGTCGACCTCCGCATAAGTATTGTAGATGTAGAAGCTCGCCCGCGCTGTCGCGGCGCAATCGAGGCGGCGCATCAGCGGCTGGGTGCAGTGGTGGCTGGCGCGTACCGCGACGCCGTGCTGGTCGAGGACCTGGCTGACGTCGTGCGGGTGGATGTCGCCGAGGTTGAACGACAGCACGCCAACGCGGTCCTCCGGCGTCATCGGGCCGTAGATCGTCACGCCTGGCACGGCGAACAGACGCTCGAGCGCGTACTTCGTGATCCCCTTCTCGTGCTCGCGGATGTTGTCCATGCCCAGCGCTTCGAGGTAATCGATCGCGGCGCCGAGGCCGATGACGCCGGCGATGTCCGGCGTGCCCGCCTCGAACTTGTGCGGAACGTCTGCCCAGGTCGCCCCTTCGATCGTCACGCGGCCGATCATCGAGCCGCCACCGAGGAACGGGTCCATCGCGTTGAGCAGCTCCGGCCGCGCCCAGAGGACGCCGGCGCCGGTGGGGCCGAGCATCTTGTGGCCGGAGAAGGCGAGGAAGTCGCAGCCGAGGTCGGCGACGTCGACGGGCATATGGGGCACGCTCTGGGCGCCATCGACGAGCATCAGCGCGCCGTGGCGGTGCGCCATCTCGGCGATCTGCTTCACGGGATGGATGCCCAGCACGTTAGAGGCGTGCGCGATCGCGACCATCTTCGTCTTCGGGCCGATCAGCGACTCGAGCTCGTCGAGGCGGATGCGTCCCTCGTCGTCGATGTCGGCGAAACGCAGCGTTGCGCCGCGCTCCTGCGCGATCAGCATCCACGGGATGATGTTGCTGTGGTGCTCCGCGATGCTGAGGACGATCTCGTCGCCGGCTTCGAGGAAGCGGTGCCCCCAGGCGCTCGCGACGAGGTTGATCGCCTCCGTCGTGTTGCGCACGAAGACGACAGACTCCGGACCGTAAGGCGACCTGATGAAGCGCGCGACCTTGTCGCGAACGCCCTCGTACGCCTCCGTCGCCTCTTCGGCGAGCGTGTGGATGCCGCGGTGGATGTTGGCGTTGTAGTACTCGTAGTAGTGGACGAGCGCGTCGATTACCTGGCGCGGCTTCTGTGTCGTCGCCGCGTTGTCGAGGTAGACGAGCGGCTTGCCGTGCACCTGGCGGCTGAGAATCGGGAAGTCCTTGCGGACGGTTTCGCTGTCAAACATGAGTCACCTTAGCTGCGATGGCTGTGGGGGTTGCCCTTGCCACCTTTCTTGAACCACTTCGCCGTCTGGAGCACGCCGAACAGCAGCGCCAGGGCTACCGGCACGCCGACCGCGATGGCGATGACGTAGACGGCCCAGTAGAGGACGCCGGCCGCGACCAGTGCGCTAGCCAACATCGACGCTGATCTCCTCCGCGTCCAGGCGCACGGCGTAGGCGCGAACCGGCTTCACGGCCGGGAAAGCGCGCACCTCGCCCGTCTTCACGTCGAAGCGGGCGCCGTGGCGCGGGCACTCGACGTCGCCGTCGGCGAGCCTGCCCTCGCCCAGGGGGCCGTTGTCGTGCGTACAGAGGTTGTCGACGGCGTAAAAGTTCTCGCCGTCGACATTCGCGACGCAGACGCTGACACCGCCCGCATCGAAGACGCGAACCGTACCGGCCGGCACGTCAGACTTCGTCCCTACTCGCACGAACGCCATCTAAGCATCCTTCTCAACGCTGAGCGTCTGGAGCTTCGCCCGCAGCGCGCCTTCGACGCTGACCTGCAGCGACTCGCTGGGCACGCGGTCGAGGACCTGGCGGAAGAAGGCATCGACGAGCAGGCGCTGCGCCTCGCCCGCCGATATGCCGCGCGATTCGAGGTAGAAGAGCTGCTCTTCATCCAGCGGGCCGGCGGTTGCGCCGTGGCTGCAGCGCAGAACGTCGTACGCTTCGATCTCGAGCACCGGGATCGGCGCCGCCCTGGCGTGCTCGCTGAGCAGTAGGTTGCGGCTCGTCTGGTTCGCTTCGCTCTGAGAAGCGCCCTGGCCGATGCGTACCGTGCCGTTCCAGACCTCACTCGCCTCGCCGTCCAGCGCCGCCTTGAACAAGAGGTCGCTCGAAGTCTTCGGCGCGATGTGGTCCTGAAGCGTTATGTAATCAAAGTGCTGCTTACCGGCGCCGTAGGTGAGGCCCAGCAGCTCCGCCCGCGAGCCTTCGCCGGCGAGCGTGATCTCGAGCTTCGTCCTGGAGATGAGGCCGCCGACGCCGATCAGCGTCGCCGACAGCTCGGAGCCGTGGCCGAGGTTGCCTCGCATCGTCGAGAAGGCGCAAGTGCCGCCCTCACCGAGGCGCTGTACGTCGACGAAGCGGACGCGCGCATCCGGTGCGCAGACGATCTCGACGGCGCCGCTGAGCAGCGACCAGCCGGAGGGCGGCTCGCCGCTCGATTCTTGAAGGATCGTGACGCTGCTGTTCGCCTCGGCGATCACGAGCAGGTGAGGGAACAGACGCGGCCCCGCCAGCTGGAGGACATGGCGGATCGGCAGCTGCACCTCGACGTTGCGCGGTATGTAGATGAAGGCGCCGCCCTCCCAGGCCGCAGCCTCGAGGGCGCCGAGCTTCCACTCCGTAGGGCTGACGAGCGAATGGAGGTGCTGCTTGACCAGCGCTTTGTGCTCGCGGGCGGCGGTGTGAAGGTCGCTGCAGACGACGCCGGCGGGAAGGTCTTCGCAGATGAGCTCTGAGTTGCTAACGAGGCCCTCGTCAGGCGCCGAGAGCGCCGCGTCGATGTCGTAGTGGGCGAGGTCAGTGCGGCGCCACTCCTCTTCGAGCACGTTCGGCATCGCCATCGCCTCGAAGGCGCGCAAGGCGCTGAGGCGGCGCTCGAGCAACCACGACGGTTCGTCGTGGCGCTGCGAGATCGCCCGCACCGTTGCTTCGGTTATCGCTGGGGCTGCTGCCCGTGTGGTCATGCGTTTCCTTCTATGTCGTGACTCGTAAGCGCGGTTCACACCGCCCCTACGTAGGGTTTTCGGTGCTAGTTGGACGCTAAGGTTGACGGGGCCCCAGAACTTTGTATCCGCGACCGATCGCTCTGAGAACGAGCGTACCGTCCGCACCCTGAAAATCCTCTGCTACTCGCAGCTTGCCAGCATCGGCAGATAGCACCGTCCCTGACGCTGGGTTATCACCGCGATAGGCGTACATGGAATTTCCCATCTCTTCTAACCAGCCCTCGTCGCCGTTGTCGAATATCACTCGTATCCTCGCCATAACTGTTCCTCGTCTTAGCCGACGGAGCCTTCCATCTGGAGCTCGATCAGGCGGTTGAGCTCGATCGCGTACTCCATCGGCAGCTCCTTGACGATCGGCTCGACGAAGCCGTTGACGATCATCTTCGTCGCCTCAACTTCGTCGATGCCGCGGCTCTGCAGGTAGAAGAGCTGTTCCTCGCCCACCTTGCTCACCGTCGCCTCGTGCTGGATCGTCACCTGATCCTCGTCGATCTCCATCACCGGGTAGGTGTCGGAGCGCGATTCGGCGTCGAGCAGCAGCGCGTCGCAGCGCACGGTCGACTTCGAGTTCTTGGCGCCGGGGTGGACCTTGAGCAGGCCGCGGTAGCTGGTGCGGCCGCCGCCCCGGCTGATCGACTTCGAGATGATCGTCGAGGTCGTGTTCGGCGCGACGTGAACGATTTTGCCGCCGGCGTCCTGGTGCTGACCAGGCCCGGCGAACGCCAGCGAGAGGATCTCGCCGTGAGCGCCCGGCTCCATCAGGTAGACGCTGGGGTACTTCATCGTGATCTTCGAGCCGAGGTTACCGTCGACCCACTCCATGACCGCGTCCTGGTAGGCCGCGGCGCGCTTGGTCACGAGGTTGTAGACGTTGGTCGACCAGTTCTGGATTGTCGTATAGCGGACGCGGGCGCCCTTCTTCACGATGATCTCGACGACGGCGCTGTGCAGCGAGTCGTTCGTGTAGGTCGGCGCCGTACAGCCTTCGACGTAGTGAACGTAGGAGCCTTCCTCGGCGATGATCAGCGTCCGCTCGAACTGACCCATGTTTTCCGTGTTGATCCGGAAGTAGGCCTGGAGCGGGACATCGACCTTCACGCCCGCGGGGACGTAGACGAAGCTGCCGCCCGACCACACGGCCGAGTTGAGCGCCGCAAACTTGTTGTCCGCCGGCGGCACGAGCGTGCCGAAGTACTTCTTGACGATGTCTTCGTGCTCGCGCAGACCGGTGTCCATGTCGACGAAGATGACGCCGAGCTTCTCCAGGTCTTCGCGGATCTTGTGGTAGACGACCTCTGAGTCGTACTGGGCGCCGACGCCGGCGAGGAACTTGCGCTCCGCCTCCGGGATGCCGAGCTTGTCGAAGGTGCGCTTGATCTCGTCCGGCACCTCATCCCAGGTCTTGCCCTGGCCTTCCATCGGCTTGACGTAGTAGTAGATGTCCTGGAAATCGAGCGGGTAGCCCTCGATGCTGCCGCCCCAGAAGCCCTTCGGCATCGGCTTCGATTCAAACAGCTTCAGCGCGCGCTGACGGAAGTCGCGCATCCACTGCGGCTCGTTCTTGAGCTCCGAGATCTGGGCGACGACGGCCGCGTCCAGGCCCTTCTTGACGATGTTTACCGGCTTGAACTCCGGGTCGTGCCAACCGTACTTGTAGCCGCCGACGATCTCGCCGGGGGCGCCGGTGACGTCGGGCGCCTTATTTGTTGTCATTGCTCTCGTTCCTTTCCGCGGCGTCTTCCGCATCGATGTCGTTCGTAATCCAGTCATAGCCGCGGGCTTCGAGCTCGAGTGCGAGCTCCTTACCGCCCGACCGGACGATGCGGCCCTTGTAGAGGACGTGCACCTGGTCCGGCGTGATGTAGTTAAGCAGGCGCTGGTAGTGAGTGATCAGCAGGATGCCCATCTCTTCGTTGCGCAGCGCGTTGATCCCATCCGAGACCGTGCGCAGCGCGTCGATGTCGAGGCCGGAGTCGGTCTCGTCCATGATCGCGACCTTGGGCTGGAGGAGGCTCATCTGCAGCACTTCGGCGCGCTTCTTTTCGCCGCCGGAGAAGCCGTCGTTGACGTAGCGTCGTGCCCAGGAGTCGTCCATCTTCAGCACGGTCAGCGCTTCTGTGAGGCGCTGGCGGAACTCGCGCACCGGCACGTCGCGGCCTTGCACCGACTTGAGGGCGGCGCGGAGGAAGTTGACCATCGTCACGCCGGGGATCGCCGTCGGGTACTGCATCGCCAGGAAGAGGCCCTTCTGGGCGCGCTCGTCCGGCCGCAGCGACGTGATCTCTTCGCCCTGGAGGTAAACGTGGCCTTTGGTGACGTGATAGCGCGGGTGGCCCGCCAGCGCGTTCGCCAGCGTGCTCTTGCCCGAACCGTTGGGTCCCATGATCGCGTGCACTTCGCCGGCCGGTACGGACAGCGAAAGCCCCGTGACGATTTCCTTGCCCTCGACCTCGACGTGCAGGCCGTCGACTTCGAGCACTGCCCCTTTAGCGCTCATTCAATCTCCTGTTCGTTCCCAAAATAGCCGCGGGCCTCATACCCGCCTGCGGACGCTCCGTCCGCGTGTCTTGCTTACTTGACTTCCTCGAGCGCGATCGTCGCCGGCCGGATCACGTATTCGCAGACGGTTGAGCCATCGACGATGCGGCTCGTCTGCTCTACGTCTGCGCCCGAGCCGACCAGCAGCTCGATGCTGCGCTTGTCTGCGTGACAGGGCGCCTCGCTCATCTCCGCGAGTCGCAGGTACGGGCATTCGTTGTTCAGAAGGTGGTAGGTGCCATCGTCGTTCGCCCATTCGTCGACGATGCCTTCGCGCTCCAGCGCCTTGCTAACCTGGGCGACGCGTTCGTGCAGGGTTGCGCCCTTGACCTCGGATGCGTGGTCGGCCGCCACCTCGATGGCGATACCGGCGAAGACGCCGTCGATAACCTGAGGGTCGACGTGGCGCATGAGGCGCGAGAGCAGCTGGAGGTAGGTGCGGCCCGACGTCTCCGCTCCCGCCTCAGTGGCGAAAAAGATCGCCGCCGGCCGCCCGACGCCGTGGCGTTCGAGACGGACGTCGACGAGGCCGTCGGCGCGCAGACCGTCGAGGTGACGGCGTACCGCCTGCGGGCTCAGCGACATCGTCTCGGCCAGCTGCAAGACGGTAGCCTCGCGGTGGCCGTTGACGAAGCGCAGAATCTGCTCTCGGGTCGTTTCCACGACTCTAGACTACGAATTACGAGTCTAAATGTCAAATAAAGTACGTTTTAGTTGCGAAACTACGCGCCGCGCCGTCGCTGGCGCTGAGCGTAAGACCGGATCGCGCGGAGGAAGTCGATCTTGCGGAACTCGGGCCAGAAGACGTCGCAGAAGTAGTACTCGCTGTAGGCGCTCTGCCAGAGGAGGAAGCCGGAGAAGCGCAGCTCACCCGACGTGCGGATGATCAGGTCCGGGTCCGGTACGTCCGGCGCGTACATGTAGCGGCCGATCTCGTCCGGCTCAAGGCTCGCGGCGATACCTTCGAGCGATTCGCCGCTCTGCAGCCGCGCCGCGATCATCCGCCGCACCGCGTCGGTTATCTCCTCGCGGCCGCCGTAACCGACGGCGACGATCAGCTCGTACGGGCCGTTGGTCGCCGTCTCGGTCTCGACGCGCGAAATCGCCGCGCGCGTCGATTCGGGCAGCAGCTCGAGGCGGCCGACGGCGCGAACGCGGCGCTTGCGGCCGGTGCGCCGCTGCGCGTCCGCGAGGCCATCGATCTTCTCCTCCACGATGGCGAAGATGCTTTCGAGCTCCTCCGGGTCGCGCTTGAAGTTGTCGACGGAGAGCGCCCAGACGGTGACGATCGGCACGCCGAGGCTGTCGCACCAGCTGATGAAGTCTTCGGCCTTGTCGGCGCCCGCCTGGTGACCGGCGCCGACGCCGAACAGGCCCAGCTTCTTCGCGAAACGGCGGTTGCCATCGAGGACGACGCCGACGTGCCGGGGCAGGCTGCCGTCACGAACCGCGTTTTCAAGGCGGCGTTGATAGAGGCGGTAGATCAGGTCACGCAGCCACATATTCAGACAGACCTTAGTTTATCGCGCCGCGCCCTCACCTGCCGATAGGCGATCGCGAACCAGGGCGTGAAGCTGGAGGCGTCGGTCGCAAGCTCGCGCTCCAGCGTCTCAATGTCGGCCCAGCGCCAGTCTGCTACCTCGCTGGTATCGGGGCGCGGCTTGCCGGACCATTCGCCGAGGAAGACGTGATCGTACTCGTGCTCGATCAGGTCCGGCGGCACGTCGAGGCGGTAGGTGAACTGAAACGCCTCCTCGAGGTCGCAGCGGACGCCCATCTCCTCGAACAGGCGTCGCGACGCCGCGTCCGGCGGCGATTCGCCAGGCAGCGGGTGGCTGCAGCAACTGTTCGACCAGAGACCTGAGGAGTGGTACTTGTCGGCGCGCTTCTGGAGCAGCAGCCGGTCGCCGTCGAAGAC
>DATDPC010000047.1:0-11272 GCA_035292965.1 Dehalococcoidia bacterium
CGATTGCCCGATTGCCCGATTGCCCGATTGCCCGATTGCCCGATTGCCCGATTGCCCGATTGCCCGATTGCCCGATTGCCTGCTAGCTTGCATCCACATGAACGCCTACCCCCTCGCTGACACCGTCGCCCGCGCGCGCGACCTGACAGACGCCGACCGCGCCGCGATCGCGCATCAGATCGCCGGCGGCATCGCCGGTGAGGTGCGCGCCGACCGCTACAACCGTCTGCTCTACGCCACCGACGCGTCGCTCTACCAGATGGAGCCCGTCGCCGTCGTCTTCCCAACGAGCGCGGCGGACGTGCAGCACGTGCTTCGGATCGCTTCCAGTGCCGGCGTGCCGGTGATGCCGCGCGGTGGCGGCACCGGCCTCGCCGGGCAGACCGTCAACCACGCCGTCGTCCTCGACTTCACGCGGGCGATGGACAAGCTGATCGAGGTCAACGTCGAAGAGCGCTGGACGCGGGTACAGCCCGGCATCGTCCTCTCAGAGCTGAACAAGCAGCTGGCGCGCCACGGCCTCCAGTGGGGCATCGACCCGTCGACGCAGAACCGCGCGACGATCGGTGGTGGCGTCGGCAACAACTCCTGCGGCGCCCACAGCGTCGTCTACGGCAAGACGATCGATAACGTCCTCGGCCTCGAAGCCGTCCTCTCGGACGCGAGCCTGGCGCGCTTCTGGCCGATGAGCGGTTCGGCGCTCGAAGCCAAGCTGACGCAGCCGGGCCTCGAGGGCGACGTCTACCGCCGTCTGCAGAGCATTGGCCGCGAGCAGCGCGAAGAAGTCGAGCGGCGCTTCCCGAAGATCATGCGCCGCGTCTCCGGCTACAACCTGGACGACTTCACCCGCGAGGGCGAGCCGATGGACGTCTCGCGCATGGTCGTCGGCTCCGAGGGGACTCTGGCCGTCGTCACCGAAGCGAAGCTGCGGCTGCACCCGGTGCCGAAGGTCAAAGGCATCGCCGCGGTGCACTTCACGACGCTGATCGAGGCGGCCGAGGCCACGGTCGCGGCACTCGAGCACCCCGTCTCCGCGATCGAGGTGATCGACAACGTCCTCGTCACGCGCTGCCGCCAGAGCACCGGCTTCCGCCACCTCGCGAGCTTCGTCGAGGGCGACCCCGGCGGCATCCTGTTCATCGAGTTCGCCGCCGACACGGAGGCCGAGGTCGTCGCCGGCATGCAAGCGCTGAACGACGACCTGCAGCGCCGCAAGCTCGGCTACGCGACCGTGACGACGACCGACCCGGCCTTCCAGCGCGACATGTGGCGCATGCGCGAAGCCGGCCTCGGCCTGCTGATGAGCGTCCGAGGCGACGCCAAGCCCGTCGGCTTCGTCGAGGACACGGCGGTTGCGCCGGAGAAGCTGCCGCAGTTCATCGCCCGTTTCCAGGAGATCGTCGGCGCCAACGGCACCACGGCGGCCTACTACGGCCACGCCAGCGTCGGCTGCCTCCACATCCGCCCCATGGTCAACGTCAAGACGGCCGAAGGCCTCGCGACGATGGAGAAGATCGCCACCGAGGTCGCCGACCTCGTGCTCGAGTTCGGCGGCAGCCTCTCCGGCGAGCACGGCGATGGCATCCTGCGCGGCGTCTTCAATGAGCGCATGTTCGGCCCGACGCTGTACAACGCCTTCAAGGAAGTAAAGCGCGCCTTTGACCCCGGGGGCCTGCTAAACCCCGGCAAGATCATCGAGACGCCGGCATTTGGAGAAAACCTGCGGCTCGGGCCCGAGACGAAGAACTGGGAGCCGGTCGATACCTTCCTCGACTTCAGCTTCGAGGGCGGTATCGCCCGCGCGGCGGAGCAGTGCAACGGCCAGGGCGCCTGCCGCAAGCACGACGGCGGCATGTGCCCTTCGTTCATGGTCACGCGCGAAGAGGAGCACTCGACGCGCGGCCGCGCCAACCTCCTGCGCCTGACGTTCTCCGGCGCGCTGCCGCAGAGCGAGCTCGCCGGCGACCGTCTCTTCGAGGCGCTGGACCTCTGCGTCGAGTGCAAGGCGTGCAAGAGCGAATGCCCCTCTGGCGTCGACATGGCGAAGCTCAAGTACGAGGTTCTCGCCCAGCGCAACTTGGCCCACGGCACGCCGCTGCGCGCGATCGCCTTCGCCAACATCGCGGCGCTATCGAGGTTCGGGGCGCGCTTCCGGCCGCTGGCGAACTTCGCCGGCCGTCTCGGCATCGCCCGCCTCTTCCTCGAGAAGGCCGGCGGTATCGGCCGTCATCGTCCGTTGCCCGTGTTCGCGAAGCAGAGCTTCCCGTCCTGGTTCAAGCGTCACGTGGCAAAGACGGGGACGAAGCGCGGCGACATCGTCCTCTTCCACGACACGTTCACGGACTACTACCACCCGGAGGTGGGCAAAGCCGCCGTCGACGTGCTCGAGGCGCTGGGCTACCGCGTCGTCTCGGTCGAGCGCACCGCCTGCTGCGGCCGCCCCGCGGTCTCGAAGGGCCTGCTCTCGAAGGCGAAGCAGTGGGCGCGTCAGAACGTCGACGCGCTGCTGCCCTACGCCGAGCGCGGCATCCCGATCGTCGGGACGGAGCCCTCCTGCCTGCTCACGTTCCGCGACGAGTACCCGGACCTGCTGCAGGACGAGGCGTCGAAGACCGTAGCGTCGCAGTCGTTCCTCCTCGACGAGCTCATCTCGAAGCTGGCGCGCGAGGACGAATCGGTCGCGGCGCTGTTCCGCGACGACCTCGAGCGCGAGGTGGTCCTGCACGCGCACTGCCACCAGAAGGCGATCGTCGGTCCGGAGCCGACCCTTGAGACGCTGCGTCTCGTCCCCGGCTACAAGGTGCGCCTGATCGAGACGAGTTGCTGCGGCATGGCCGGCTCCTTCGGCTTCGAGAAGGAGCACTACGACGTCTCGAAGGCGATGGGCTCTTTGCGCCTCTTCCCCGAGGTCGAGGCCGCCTCACCGGACGCGGCGATCGCGATTACCGGCGTGTCCTGCCGCCAGCAGATCGGTCACTTCACCTCGCGCCGCCCCCGCCACGCCGTCGAACTCCTCGCCGAGGCGCTGCGGGAGTGACCCAAGCCCGAACTCACCGTAGGGACGAAGCTTCAGCTCCGTCCGCGAACGCTTCGTCTTCTACCGACCGCGGCGTCTTGAGATCGACGTACCGCCGAACGGACGAAGCTGAAGCTCCGTCCCTACGTCTGTTTCTTAGGTCCCCACATCGAATGGTTCTTCCGGGTACTCGCCGCTCACGATTGCGCGCAGGAGGCGTGGGAAGCCACTCGGCGCAAAGCGCTCCGGCGATGCGTCCAGCTCTTCGAGACTCCACCAGCGCAGCTCGGTGATCACCTCTCGCTCCATCTCGTCGTGGTTGACGTGGTCGCCGATGTCGTGCGACTCGACGCGGCAGACGAAGAAGCGCTCCTGCTGCTCCCACATCCGACCGCCGAAGGGATAGACGAAGGAGCGGAACCAGACGCACGGGCCGAGATCGACGCCGCGCAGGCCGACCTCCTCGTACAGCTCACGCAGCGCCGCCTCTTCGTGCGTCTCGCCCGGGTCGAGGCCGCCACCGGGCGTAATCCAGATGCCAGTGCCATCGGCGCGGGCAGAGAAGTACATCAGGAAGACGCGGTCCTGCGCATCGATCAGGATGATCCGCGCCGCCGGTCGCGGCGTCGGCGCTTCGTTCATGCTTCTAGCTTAGCGGGGCGGGCCCGGATGTGGACGGCTAGCGATACGCGGTGAGGACGGCCATCGAAGTCACCACCCAGGCGACGACGGTGATCAGCAGCGGCAGGTCTTTGAGCAGCACCTCTTCCGGGCTGCCGCCCTCGTTGCGCGTCAGAGACAGGTAGAGGTAGCGGAAGATGCCGTAGACGACGAACGGGATCGTCAGCATCATCTCGTGGTTCTTCGGCAGGTTCTCCGCCGTGAACGTGTACAGCGCGTAGGCGATCACGGTCGAGGCCGTCACCATCGCCGTCATCTGGTCGATCAGCGCCGGCGTGTAGAGCTCCAGCGTCGCGCGGTGGTCGACGGCGCCTTCTTGCAGGAGGTTAACCTCGGCGCGACGCTTCGTGATCGCGATGAACAGCGCCCCCAGCGCCGTGACGACGTAGAGCCAGGGCGAGATCGGGACGCCGATGGCGTATGCGCCCGCCATCGCCCGCAGGACGAAGCCGCCGGCGATCACCATCACGTCGAGGATTACCTGGTACTTCAGCACGTAGGAGTAGGCGAGCATCGCCACCATGTAGCCGATGACGACGACGCCGGTGCGCCAGTCGAGCGCGAAGGCAACCGCCGTGCCGCCGGTGAACATCACCAGCGCCCACGAATACGCGGCGGCAGGCGTTACGAGCCCGGCGGCGATCGGCCGGCGGCTCTTGCGCGGGTGGAGGCGGTCGGCGTCGCGGTCGCGGACGTCGTTGACCAGGTACTCGGCGCCGGAGACCATGCAGAAGGCGATCGCCGTGATTAGAGCGCGCAGGACGAGGTGGTCCCAGCTGTCGAGGTCGCTCGGCTTCCAGGCGATATTCACGGAGAAGATGAACGCCATGAAGACGATGCCGTTCTTCGCCCACTGCTTCGGGCGCATCGAACGGACAACGTAGCCAACGTGCTTGATTAGCGAGACGGGTCGGGCGACAGAAACGCCTCCGCGGGGCGCGATCGACTCTTCAGCCATGGGCTTCATCATACCGGCCTCGGGAGAGGCAGCGTATGCGGGGAATGCCTAAGAATCCGTCTCTTCTTGGTTAACCAGCAGCGCCGTCAGAATCGCCGCGAAGCAGACGATCCCGGCCGCGAAGAACGTGTCCCGGAACGAGCCCAGCTCAAGCCCCTGTACCCGCGCGACGAAGTTCGGGTCGTCCAGGGGGACGAGGCCTGCTTCCTGGTAGAAGCCACCGAGGCCGCGCGTCGTTAGCAGCGCGACGCCGACCAGCGCCCCGAGCAGCCTCGCGACGGTGAGCAGCGAAGCCAGTGTCGCGCGCTCGCCCTCGCCGCTGTCCTGCAGCACAGCGGAGCTGAGCGGCGCGAACACGACGCCTACGCCGAGGCCAGCTACGAGAAGCGGCCCCGCCATCACGAGGAACGACGCATCGGCCGCCCAACGGCTCATGCCGATGAACCCGGCGCCGGCCAGCGCCAGCCCGGCAACGGCTGGCGCCCTGCGACCGAATCGGCCCGTCAACGCGCCGCCGGCCAGCGCCCCAAGCGCCAGCGCCAGCATCAGCGGCATCAGACGCAGCCCGCCCTCCAGCGCTGAGCCGTCCTGCAGGACGCTGGTGAACAGCGGCACGTTGACCATCGCCACGATCAGCGCGCCGCCGATCAGCGCGTTCGTCAGCAGCGCCGCGCCCGTCCGGCTTCGCGCCAGCCGCGCCAGGTCGACCATCGGCGCCGAAGACCGCAGCTGCCAGACGACGAAGGCGACGAAGAAGGCGGCTGCGCCGCCGTACAACGCGACGCTCAGCGCCGTGTCGCGGCGGTTCACAGGGTCGTCCGTCAGGGCGACCGTGAGGGCCGTCAGGCTAGCGCCGAGCAAGGCGGCGCCGAGGAAATCGATGCTGCGCCGCTCGGTGCGGTCGGTCACGCCGGCGAGGCGCCAGACGCCGAAGGCGACGGGCAGGCACATCGGCAGGTTGATCCAGAAGACACCGCGCCAGCCGATCAGCTCGGCGATGCCGCCGCCCCACAGCGGGCCGAGCAGCCCGCCCGCCTCCGCCGCCGCCGCCATCATCCCGAGGCCGAGAGCCCGCCGCGCCGCCGTCGTCTGCGTGGCGACGATCGCGAGCGCCACGGGCAGCAGCGCACCGGCGCCGACCGCCTGCGCCGCCCGCGCGAACGAGAGCATCGTCAGGTCCTGCGAAAGCGCCACCCAGGCTGAGCCGGCGCAGAAGGCCACCAGCGCCAGCGCAAAGACGCGCGCGTGGCCAAAAACGTCCGCGACGCGGCCCATCAGCGGCATCGCGACGACGTAGCCGAGGATGTAGCCGTTGACGATCCAGGCAGCGCGAAAGAACTCGTCCTGGGTGACGCCGACGCCGTCGATCATCTTCGGCAGGATCGCGACGACCGAGGTCTGGTCGTCGCCGGCGAAGAAGACGCCCAGCGCCGCGAGGATCACCAGCAGCGCTCCCCTGCGCTCAACGTCCAGGATCGAAACCCCTCGGAGCGGAGCGCCCGTCTTCAGCGTGGGCATGGGGGTGTTCCCCATGTTAGGTATCGCTCCTGGCATCTCAGCTCCGTCGACGCCGTCATAAAACACGCCTGCCCCGTGTCAGACGTAAGGCTCACGCCGGTGGCTTGATCTCGACGCTCTCGTCGAAGCGCGACACGTCGATGATCCGGACGATGTCGTCGTCTTCCAGCGACGACAGGCGCCCCTTGATGCGGGCGCGACGCGGCAGCTTGTCATCGACGCCGATCCAGACGACGACGTTCACCGGCTGGCCCGGCTCCGCCACCGGCAGCCCGTCCTCGAGCTCGCCGGCGTCGACGCTGCCGTGTACCTCGTAGGTCTGCGCGCCGTCAATCTCCGTCTGCTTTTCGATACGGGCGTCGCCGAGGTTCTCGAGCAGGACCGTCACCAGCTTGCTCGGGTCGACGAAGTCCGAAAGCCGTGTGTCGGCCAGGCTCTGCCAGCGTCCCGTGAACGGGTTTGTGATCCAGGTGCGGCCGCCGGTGCTGATCACCTCCACGCTGACGCCGATCGGCCCCTGCTTCGCCTTGACCTTCGCCTGCAGCGCGTCCGGGACGACGTAATCGCCCTCGGCGCTATCGAGGCCGAGGTTGAGGATGATCGGCGTCGTGCCGTTCTCGTGCGAGAGCTTGAAGTGGAACGAGCGCACCTTCGCCGTCGCCGCCTGCGCCTCGTCGAGCAGCTTCGCCACGTCCGTCGCGTCGCCCTTGTCGCCACCGCCGCTGCAAGCGACTGCCAGCGTCGCGGCGAGGAGGAGCGAGAGCAGCCACTTCATGCGATCAGCGTAGCGGATTCACGGGATGACCTCTCCCCCTCACTCCCCCCTCCGCACGCAGAGAGGGGGAAGCTCAGACGTTGCTGTCTCATCAGCCTCAGGGCTGCCGCCATCCCTCTCCGTGGACGGAGAGGGATGGCGGCAGCCAGGGGAGAGGTCGCCCCTTCGTTGACTTTGGTAGGAGGCGTTTTCATACTTCCCATATGTCAACCGTCTCCAGTCTGAAATCACGCATCGACACGCTGCTGGTCGAGCGCGGCCTGATCGAGACGCGCGAGAAGGCGCGCGCCGCGTTGCTCGCGGGCGAGATCAAGGTGGACGGCGCGCCCGTGACCAAGCCCGGCGCCGTCGTTCTCAACGCCGCGACGATCGAGGTGCTGCGCCGGCCCGCCTACGTCAGCCGCGGCGGCGACAAGCTCGCCCACGCCCTCGACGTCTTCGACATCGACCCGGCCGGCATGACCTGCATCGACGTCGGCGCTTCGACCGGTGGATTCACGGACGTGCTGCTGCAGCGAGGCGCCCGCCGCGTCTACGCCGTCGACGTCGGCTACGGGGAGCTCGCCTACCGTCTGCGCGAGGACGAGCGCGTCATCGTCATGGAGCGCACCAACGCGCGTGACCTCGAGCCGCTGCCGGAGGCCTGCGACCTCGCCGTCTTCGACGTGTCGTTCATCGGTGTCGAGAAGGTGATCCCGGCGGTGCTGCGCTCGTTGCGTCCCGGCGCGAGCCTTGTCGTGCTCGTGAAGCCGCAGTTTCAGGGACGGCGCGAAGAGGTCGGCAAGAAGGGCGTCGTCAAGGACCCGCAGGTACACGCCGCCGTCATCGGCCGGCTCGCCGCCTGGGCGGTCACGAACGGCCTGCGCGTGCGCGGCCTGACGACCTCACCGATACTCGGGCCCGCCGGCAACCGAGAATTCCTTATGCACCTGCGCTACACCGGACCCGCGCTGTGACCGACGCCGCACCGACCCCGCCGCGCCGCATCGGTCTCACCTACAACCCGCGGCTCGAAGGCGCACGCGCCCTCGCAGAGAAGCTCCGCGGCGAGATCGCCGGACGCGGTCTCGAGGCGTGGATCGAAGACGAGACCGAGGATGAGGTGGACGGCCCGGCGTTCAGCGGCGCCGACCTCGTCGTCTGCCTCGGCGGCGACGGCACGGTGCTGCGCTGCGCCCACCTGGTCAACGGTAGCCAGACGTTGATCCTCGGCGTCAACCTCGGGCGTCTCGGCTTCCTCACCGAGCTGGACGCATCCCAAATCGAGGCGCAGCTCGGCGACGTGCTCGCCGGCGGCGGCCGCATCGAGACGCGGACGATGATCCGCGCCGCGATCGACCGCACCGGCGACGTCTACCACGGCCTCAACGAGGCCGTGGTCGGCCGCGCGACGCTGAGCCGCGCCATCCAGCTCGCCGTCGACGTCGATGACCAGCGCATCGCCGACTACCGCTGCGACGGCGTCATCGTCGCCTCGGCGACGGGCAGCACCGCCTACGCGCTCTCCGTCGGCGGGCCCGTGATCCACCCGGAGGCGAGCGAGCTCGTGCTCGTGCCCGTGGCGCCCCATCTCGCCGCCGCGAACGCCGTCGTCCTGCCCGGCAGCGCCCGCGTTCGCCTGACCCTGGAGCCGCGCCAGGAAGCCGTCCTCAGCATCGACGGCGTCTCAGACTTCGAGCTGCGCGAGGGCGACTCGGTCGTCGTCACCCGCAGCGACCACCAGGCGCGCTTCCTCCGCCTCAAGCCCCCCACCGACTTCTACCAGCGCATGGCAGCGCAGCTCGGCTGGCACCGCCCCGGCGGGACGGCCCAACCACTCCCCACCGCGACGGGCAAACGGGCAAGCGGGCAAACGGGCAAATGAGCCGGCAGTCGTCAGCTATCAGCCTTCAGCCTTCAGAGACACCAGCAGGGGTAGCGGGGGCGGGGTGCGACGGGCAAACGGGCAATCGGGCAAACGGGCAATGAGCCCATCAGCTTTCAGCTATCGGCCTTCAGAGACGTCAGCAGGGGTAGCGGGGGCGAAGCCCATGCGGGGGGAGTCTGAGGGGTCTCCCCTCAGTATTCTCTTCTTCTCTTATTCCGAAGCGGAGCAGCGCGAGAGCGATGCGCAGCCGAAAACGGACCGTCATGACTGACACGCTGACGGCCGTCCGGGCCGAGATCCACGACGCGCAGGCGATCCACGACCTGATCAACCTCTACGCCCAGCGCGGCGAGATGCTGCCCCGCACGATGGGCGAGGTCTACGAGAACCTGCGCGACTTCCTCATCGTCCGGGACCCTTCGACAGGCTCAGGGCAGGCTACGGGCGTCCTCGGCTGCGTGGCGCTACACATCGTCTGGGCAGACCTCGCGGAGGTGAAGTCGCTGGCCGTGGCCGAATCGGCCTCGGGGCGCGGCATTGGCTCGGCGCTGGTTACGGCGACGCTGGAAGAAGCGCAACGCATCGGCCTCGAACGCGTCTTCGCGCTCACCTACCGCCCGACCTTCTTCGAGCGCCTCGGCTTCGTGCAGGCGGACGTGATGACGCTGCCGCGTAAGGTCTGGAACGAGTGCTACCGCTGCCCCAAGTTCCCCAGCTGCAACGAAATCGCCCTCGTCTGCGACCTGTAAGCGCAGTAAGATTCGTTCGTCCCGCCACACGACGAACGGAGAACCTATGACTTCTCAGCCCTCGCTCCCAAGGCTTATCTCATCGCGACCGGTTTACGAAGGACGCGTGATCACCCTGCGCGTCGACGAGATCGAGGTGGCGTCCGGCGTTGTCCGCCGCGAGGTCGTCGCCCACCCCGGCGCTGTCGTCATCCTCCCCGTCGATGGCGATGGACGCATCCTCTGGGTGAAGCAGCACCGCTGGGCCACCGGCCGCGACCTCCTGGAGCTGCCGGCCGGCACGATCGAGCACGGCGAGGACCCGGAGGCCTGCGCCCGCCGCGAGGTGGCGGAAGAAACCGGCTTCGGCGCGGCGACCTGGAAGCGCCTCGGCGGCTTCTTCACGGCGCCCGGCTTCTGCGACGAATACCTCACCGCGTTTCTTGCCACCGACCTCGCGCCCGAGGAGGCGGACGGTGACGAGGACGAGGACATCGAGATCGTACCGCTGACGCTGGACGAATCGCTCGAGCGGATCGACAACGGCGGCATCGAGGACGCGAAGTCGCTGGCCACGCTGCACTACTATCTGAGGGCGCGCTAGGCGTGGCGACTATACGCGGACGTCGTCGCCGCGACGCTCACCGAGGCGGGCATCGAGTACATCTGAGTCGCTAACGGAGGCGCTCGCCTCCAACCCGCCCGTGGCTGATCGACGCGATGATTGATCCTGAGGGTACGTCTAGGGAGAAGATGGCTCCCCGGGCTGGACTCGAACCAACGACATGGCGGTTAACAGCCGCCCGCTCTACCAACTGAGCTACCGGGGAACGCCTGAGTATTCTACACAAGAGCCGCGCGGCTCTCAAAGACTAGCCGCGACCGAATCGGCGTCTTAGATCCATGTTTGCTTTGCCCCGCTTGAGGTTTCGCTCTCGTCTCAAGGCTTCCTCGCGCGTCTCATAGTTCTCCTGATAGACGATTTCCCACGGACCGCGAGTTCGCGTCCAATTCGAGAGGCCAGCGGCATGGGCAGCGAGGCGGGCTTCGAGATTCTGGGTTTGGCCGACGTAGAGACGGCCCTGAGGATTCCGAAGGACGTAAACCGTGAACATCCTCAAAACGACATGGCGGTTAATCCTTCAGCAGAAGGACCCGCTCTACCAACTGAGCTACCGGGGAACGCGATGCCATTTTACACGAGTAGCTGGCTGCCGGGCCAGGATTCGAACCTGGACGCGAAGCTCCAAAGGCTCCTGTGCTACCGTTACACTACCCGGCAAAGCTCCGTTGCGAAGCCCTTCGATTATAGAACGAGGCGCCTACGCCCACCGTCCTCCAACTCGACTTCGACGGCACCGTCATCGTCGATGACGCCAGCGTTGGTTTGCTGCGTCACTTCGCCGGCGACGCCTGGTTACCCGACCTCGAGGCCGGCCTCGACGCTCTGGGGCGTGACCCCGCGTCGCCGAATTGGGTCGACACGTTACAGCGCGGCTGCGCCCTCGTCCACGCCTCGCGCGCCGAGTGCCTCGCCTACGTGCGTGCCAACTTCGTCGCCCGCCCCGGCCTCGCCGAGCTCGTAGCGGCGGCAGAGCGACGCGGCATCGAGGTACACGTCGTCGGCTTCGCGTTCGACCTCTACGTTGAAGACTTCCTGCGCGAGGCGGGCGTGCTCGATCGCGTCAGCCTGCATTGCGGGCGCGTCCGCGAGACCGGCGACGGCCTC
>DATDPC010000048.1:0-3657 GCA_035292965.1 Dehalococcoidia bacterium
CCGAGGCCGGCGCGCGGCCCGGAGCCGAGCCAGCGGATGTCATCCGCGATCTTCGTCAGGCTCACGGCAAGCGTCCGCAACGAACCGCTGGCCGAAACGAGGGCGTCGATGTTGCTCTGCGCCTGGAAATGCTCGTCCGTCTCGATGAAGGGGCCGCCGGTGAGGTCGTGCAGCTGCGCCGCCACCTTCAAGCCGAACTCACGATGAGCATTGATCCCGGTGCCGACGGCGGTACCACCCAACGGCAACTCTCGCATCTCGTCGATCGAGGCATTGAGGCGCTTCAAACCGCGTTCGATCTGGGCGCCGTAGCCCTTGAACTCCTGCCCGAGGCGAATCGGCGTCGCGTCCTGCAGGTGGGTGCGGCCCGTCTTGATCACGCCCCAGAACGCCTTCGACTTCTCGTCGAGGACGGTGCGCATCTCCACCAGGGCCGGCCAGAGGTGCTCGATGATCAGCAGGATCGCCGCGATCCGGATCGTCGCCGGAATCACGTCGTTCGATGACTGGCACATGTTGACGTGGTCGTTGGGATGGACGCGATGGCTCGTCTTGTCGCCCGTGAGGATCTCGCTGGCGCGCGCGGCGATGACCTCGTTCGCGTTCGTGTTTGTGGACGTGCCGGAGCCGGTCTGAAATATGTCGACGACGAACTGGGCGTCCCACTTCCCGTCGGCAACTTCACGCGCCGCCTCTTCGATTGCCTTCGCCACGTCGGCGTCGAGCAGCCCGAGCTCGCCGTTGGCGCGCGCCGCCGCGAGCTTGATCAGTCCCAGGGCGTGAATGAAGACGCGTGGGAAGGGGCTGCCGCTGATCTGGAAGTTGTTCACGGCGCGCATCGTCGAAGCGCCGTAATAAGCCTCCACCGGCACTTCAACTTCGCCCATTGAGTCACGTTCGGTGCGCATTTCGTTGGTCATCCACCCATCGTAAATGAGATTCAGAGCATCTGTCCTGTTAAGAGTGCGTCAAGAATGACGAGATTCGCCGCATTCGCCTCGTCAGCGTGATTAAATGACATCAGGTTCGGTCCGCCACCACAGCCATCTGCGACTCTAGTACGTAATTGAGCCGGCGGCCGGCCTCCTCGACCAGGGGGTGAGGCAATGAGCAACGGCCATCGCAGCGGACACCTTGGGATCCTCGTCGGCGGCGGTCCCGCGCCCGGCATCAACAGCACGATCAGCTCCGTAACGATCGAGGCGCGGAATAGCGGCCTCGGTGTCGTCGGCATCTACGACGGCTGGGAGCACCTGATCGACGGCGACCTCTCGCAGACGCGCGAGCTGATGATCGAGGACGTTTCGCGCATCCACTACCAGGGCGGCTCGATCCTGCGCACTTCGCGCGAGAACCCGACCAAAGATCCCGAGACGCTCAAGCGCGTCGTCGATTGTCTCAAACGCCTCGGAATCACCTACCTCGTAACGATCGGCGGAGACGACACGGCGTTCGCGGCCGCGTCGGTGGCGCGCGCGGCGAAGGGCGCGCTGCGCATCGCCCACATCCCGAAGACGATCGATAACGACCTGCCTCTGCCCGGCCTGATGCCGACGTTCGGCTATGAAAGCGCCCGCGACACCGGCACTCAGCTTGTCCTGACGCTGATGGAGGACTCGCGGACAACGAACCGCTGGTTTGTCGTCGTCGTCATGGGTCGCAAGGCGGGTCATCTCGCGCTCGGCATCGGCAAGGCCGCCGGTGCGACCGTGACGATCATCCCGGAGGAGTTTCGCGATGGCCAGATTAGCCTCGATGACGTCTCACGCGTGATCGAGGGCTCGATCATCAAGCGTCGCCAGCGCGGCCTCGGCCACGGCGTCGCCGTCGTCGCCGAAGGCGTCGGCGAGCGCATCGACCCGGAGGAGTTGAACCGCTACGCCGGCGGCGAGGTCGGCTACGACCCCTACGGCAACGTCACGCTCGCCGACATACCGCTCGCGGCGCTGATCAAGGAGCGCGTCCAGCGCCGGTTCGCCGAACGAGGCGAGAAGATCCGCCTCACCGGCGTGACGCTGGGCTACGAGCTGCGCTGCACCCGCCCCAACCCCTTCGACATCGACTACACGCGCACGCTTGGCAACGCCGCCGTTAAGTTCCTCCTCGACGAGACGAGCGATAAGCGCCTCGATATCGGCGGCTTCGTCACCCTGGACGGCGCCCATCTCAGTGTCCTGCCGTTCGAGGACCTGCTCGACGCGGCGACGGGCCGGATGCGCATCCGCCTCGTCGATATCGACTCGATGCACTACCGCGTCGCCCGCGACTACATGATCCGTCTCGAGCGCGAAGACCTCGACGACGCGGCGACGAATGGCGCCCTCGCGGACGCGGCCCACATGACGCCCGAAGCCTTCGGCGCCGAGTTTGCGACCCTGTTCGCGAACGAGAGGGCGCTAAGCGCCTAGCGCGAGTGCTGCGGCGGGGTGGGATCCTCGCCGACGTGGTCGATGAACTCGGAGAGGCCGGCGCCGAGCGCCAGCGCCTCGCGGAAGCCGGCGCAGACGCGGTCGAAGCTCATCGGTAGGGACGGGTACTTCGCCAGCAGCAGCTCCTGGGGGTTATCGCCGGCCTTGCAGCCGACCACCGTCGCGCGCTGCACGATACGGCCGTCTACCTTCTCGGCGTACTTCGCCGCGATCTCGAAGTAGACGCTGGCGGAAATGCGCTTGCCGTGGTGGTGGGCGTAAGCGCTGATCGCGGGCGAGATGTTCAGCTCCAGCGAGCCGTCCGCCAGCGACACGCTGACGACGGTCCCTTCTTCAGGAATAATGCGCTCCCAGTTCAGCGCATGCTCCCGCTGGCCCGGTAGGCAGTGCACAGGCCGGAAGAGGCCGGCCTCGAGCACAGCGATCGCCATCGGCAGGTCGAGTGGGTAGACGCTAGTTCGACAGCAAATAGTCGTGTACCTCCCACATGGCATCTACGTCGACTCTAGGCGGCAACGGATTGCGTTCGCCTCTCGAATCGGGCGCTGCGTGTCTCGTTTCGGAACCAAGAGCCTAGCGCGCCTGGCGCCGTACTCCGAGATCGAGTGGCACAGAGCAGGCAGCGTCGGCCGCCGTTCAGAATCGACGATGGGTCGACGAAAGTGACTTGGGCAAGCGGCGACTAGCCGACGGCCTCATCCTCGAGGATCATCAGCGCGACGCGCGCCAGCAGACAGTCCTCCGTCTTCGACATCTCGAGGCCGGTGATCGTCTGGATGCGCTGGATCCGGTACGCGGCCGTGTTGACGTGGACAAAGAGCTCGCGCGCCGTCGCCTGCAGGCTGTTGTCCTTCGCCAGGTACGTCCGGATCGTCTGAACGAAGTCGGTCTTGTGCTTGCGGTCGTACTCTATCAGCGGGCCCAGCACCTGCTCGACGAAGGCCCGCAGTTCAGCACGGTCGCCGATCTGAAACAGCAGCCTGTATAGACCCAGGTCGTCGAAGCTGACGACCTCGCCCTTGCGACCGAACCGCAACGCTACTTCCGCCGCCCGGCGCGCCTGCGCGTACGAGCGCGAGATATCGCGCGGCTCCCGGCAAACGCCGCCGATACCAACCGTCAGCGGCCAGTCGGGGTACATGGACGTGACGTACAGCGTCACGCTGCGCGCCAGGTCGGCCGCGAACGGCTCGACCTCCGCCGGCGTCAGCACGACGAGCTCTTCGCG
>DATDPC010000049.1:0-10653 GCA_035292965.1 Dehalococcoidia bacterium
GTACCGTTCGCTGAGCTGGTCCGAGGTGGAAGACACGGTACGAATGATTAACGAAGCGGACCCGGACTACGTCTGGGTCGGGCTCGGCTCGCCGAAGCAGGACCAGTGGCTGGCGACGTTCCGGCCGCTGCTGCACGCGCCGGTGCTGCTCGCCGTCGGCGCCGCGTTCGATTTTCACGCTGGCAAGCTGACGCGGGCGCCTCGCTGGGCGCAGCGCGCCGGCCTCGAGTGGCTGTTCCGGCTGGCGGGTGAGCCACGACGCCTCGCCTGGCGCTACGCCCAAGGCGGCGGGCGCTTCGGGATGCTGCTCTTCTCTGAACTACTGAATCGCCGAAAGGTAACCGAATGACCGCCAGACACTCCGCATCAACGCTGCTCCAGGACCGGCGCGCCTCCCAGCCGTCACGAACGACCCACCCGAAAGTCGCGATCCTCGCCGGTGGCGGCGGGACGCGGCTCTCGGAAGAGACGGAGCTGCGGCCGAAGCCGATGATCGAGATCGGCGGGCGGCCGATCTTGTGGCACATCATGATGCACTACGCCCGTTACGGCCTGAAGGACTTCGTCATCGCCCTCGGCTACAAGGGCGACTACATCAAGCGCTACATGCTCGATTACTGCACGCTCAACGCTAACCTGAGCGTCAACCTGAAGGACGGCCGCGTCTCGCGTGAGGGCGGCGACGCCCCGGCGGACTGGAAGGTCGACCTGATCGACACGGGCCTGGAGACGATGACGGGCGGGCGGATCAAGCGCCTGCAGCCTTATCTCTCCGACGGCACGTTCATGCTCACCTGGGGCGACGGCGTCAGCGACATCGACCTCGATGACCTGCTGGCGTACCACAAGTCGCACGGCAAGCTGGCGACGGTGACGGCGGTGCGGCCGCCGGCGCGCTTCGGCAAGCTCGAGATGGAGGGCGACCGCGTCGTCGAGTTTGCGGAGAAGCCACAGATCGGCGAGGGCTGGATTAACGGCGCCTTCTTCGTCCTGGAACCGGGCATCTTCGACTACATCGATGGCGATGAGACGCAGTGGGAGCGCGAGCCGCTGGAGCGCCTCGCCGCCGCGGGCGAGCTCATGGCCTACAAGCACTACTCGTTCTGGCAATGCATGGACACACTGCGCGATAAGCGGCTGCTGGAGAGCCTCTGGGCTTCCGGCAACCCGCCGTGGAAGACCTGGAAGTAGAAGACGTGGAAATAGAAGGCATGGGACTGAGCAGGAGGCAGGGAAGATGAAAGTTCTCGTAACGGGACACAACGGTTACATCGGCAACGTGCTGGTGCCGATGTTCAAAGACGCCGGCCACGAGGTCGTGGGGCTGGACAGCTACTTGTTCCGCGACTGCCGCATGTACCGTCAGGAGGTCGACGTGCCGTCGATGGCCGTCGACGTGCGCGACGTGGCCGAGAGCGACCTCGCCGGCTTCGACGCGATCGTCCACCTGGCGGCGCTCTCGAACGACCCGCTGGGCGACCTCGACCCGGACCTGACGTACGACATCAACTACCACGGCTCCGTCCGCCTGGCGACGCTGGCGCGATCGGCGGGCGTGGGCCGGTTCCTCTTCTCGTCCTCCTGCAGCCTCTACGGCGCATCCAGCGACGAGTTCCTCACCGAAGAAGCCGGCTTCAACCCGGTGACGCCCTACGGCGCCTCGAAGATCAAGGCGGAGGACGACATTCGCAAGCTGGCGGACGCATCCTTCAGCCCGACGTATCTGCGCAACGCGACCGCCTACGGCATCTCCGACCACCTGCGCGGCGATCTCGTCGTCAACAACCTGACGGGCTACGCCTTCCTGACGGGAGAGGCGCTGCTCAAGAGCGACGGCAAGTCGTGGCGACCGCTGGTGCACATCGAAGACATCTCGCGCGCCTTCCTGGCGGTGCTCGAAGCGCCGCGGGAGAAGGTGCATAACGAGGCGTTCAACGTCGGCGCCACGAAGGAGAACTATCTGATCAGCGACGTCGCCAAGATCGTCGGCGAGGTCACGGGCGCGAAGGTGACGTTCTCCGAAACGTCGAGCCCGGACGCGCGCAACTACCGCGTCAACTGCGACAAGATCGCCAGGCGCCTGCCGGCCTCTCAGCCGCGGTGGACGGTGCGCGATGGCGTCGAGGAGATATACGGCGCTTACAGGCGCTACGGCCTCTCGATCACGGACTTCCTCGGCCCGCGCTACCAGCGGATCAAGAAGGTGCGTCAGCTGATGGAGACCGGCCAGCTGGACCACTCGCTGCGCTGGCGGTCACGCACCTTCGAAACGGTGGCCGTCTAGCATGCACGAGACGCGAACCACCTGCCGCTCCTGCGACTCGGGCGACCTCAAGCTGGTGCTCGCCTTCGGCGAGATGCCGCTCTCGGACGCGCTGCTGCTGCCGGAGCAGATGGGCAAGCCCGAAGCGAAGTACCCGCTGACGACCGTCTTCTGCGAGAACTGCAGCCTGATGCAGATCCTCGAGGATGTGCCGCCGACGGTGCTCTACGACGAGACGTACCCCTACTTCTCGTCCTCGTCGACGAGCATCCTCGAGCACTCGCGGCGACACGCGCAGAACCTGACGAAGACGCGCGGCCTCGGCAAAGACAGCCTCGTCGTCGAGCTGGCGAGCAACGATGGTTACCTGCTGAAGAACTTCATGGAGCTGGGCGTGCCGGTCCTCGGCATCGACCCGGCCGCCGGCCCCGCCGGTGTCGCGCTGAAGGCGGGCGTCCCGACGCTGATCGAGTTCTTCGGCATCGATCTGGCTGAGAAGCTGGTGGCGGAGGGCAAGCGGGCGGACGTGATCATCGCGAACAACGTGTTTGCGCACGTGCCGGACCTGCACGGCTTCCTCCGCGGTATGCGGACGCTGCTCAAGGACGACGGCCTCGTCACGATCGAGAACCCGTACGTGCGTAACCTGATCGACGAGCGCGAGTTCGACACGATTTACCTGGCGCACATGTGTTACTACGGCGCGACGTCGATCGATAACCTGGCGCGCAGCGAGGGCATGTACCTCAACGACATCGAGTTCTTCCCGGTCCACGGCGGCTCGCTGCGCTACCACCTCGGCAAGCAGGACAACCCCTCGGAGACGGTGAAGCGCTACCTGCGCGAAGAGCGCGAGTGCGGCCTGACCGAGTACCCGTACTACGCCAACCTCGGCCGCGACGCGCACCAGATCAAGGAACAGCTGATCGAGCTGCTCGACGAGCTGAAGGCGGACGGGGCGCGAATCGCCGGCTACGGCGGCGCGGCGAAGGGGACGACAATGGTCAACTTCGCCGGCATCGACGGCTGGTACCTCGACTACATCGTCGACCGCAACCCGCACAAGCAGGGCCGCTTCATGCCGGGCGTCCACGTGCCGGTAGTCGCGCCGGAGCGTCTGTGCGAGGACATGCCCGACTACGTGCTGCTGCTGGCGTGGAACTTCCGCGAGGAGGTCTTGCTGCAGCAGCAGGCTTATCGCGAGCGCGGCGGCAAGTTCATCGTGCCGATCCCGCGGCCAACGATCGTCTAGGAGAGCGAGAGAGAAGATATGCCTGCAACCGAATGCTTCGCCTGTGGCAGCCGCGACCTGACTCCCTTCTACGAGCAGGCGGGCGTGCCCGTGAACAGCTGCCTGATGATGCCCTCCAGGGTGGAGGCGGTTAGCTACCCGAAGGGTGACATCCGCCTCGTCTACTGCAACGGTTGCGGCTTCATCCAGAACGTCCTCTTCGACCCGTCGCGTCTCGAGTACTCGCCGCGCTACGAGGAGACGCAGGGCTTCTCGCCGTTGTTCAACCAGTGGGCCGGCGAAGTGGCGCAGCGCTACATCGATCAGTACGGCCTGCGCGGCAAGCAGATCCTCGAGATCGGCTGCGGCAAGGGCGAGTTCCTCAGCCTGCTCTGCCGCCTCGGCGACAACACCGGCGTCGGCATCGACCCGGCTTACGTCAGCGAGCGCCAGGCGGACGACGTGGCCCAGGCGGTGCGCTTCATCACCGACTTCTACGGCGAGCAGCACCTCGACATACCGGCAGACCTGATCGCCTGCCGCCACACGCTGGAGCACATCTCGCCCGTCAGCGACTTCGTCGAGCTCGTGCGCCGGTCGATCGGTGACAACCGTGACCCGGTCGTCTTCTTCGAAGTGCCGGACGTGATGCGCGTCCTGCGCGAGTTGGCGTTCTGGGACATCTACTACGAGCACTGCTCTTACTTCAGCCTCGGCTCGCTGGCGCGGCTGTTCCGGGCGCGCGACTTCGATGTTGTCGACCTGCGCATGGAGTACGACGAGCAGTACATCCTCCTCGACGCGATCGCCGGGCAGACGGAGTACGGCCGCCACTGGGAGGTGGAGGACGACATGCCGGAGCTGAGCCTGCTGACGGAGTACTTCCGCGACAACCACGACGCGAAGCTCGCGGAGTGGAGCCGGTCGCTGAAGCAGGTGACGAACGGCGGCGGACGCGCCGTGCTCTGGGGTTCGAGCTCGAAGGCGGTGTCTTACCTGACGACGCTGGAGACGCGCGACCAGATCGAGTACGTCGTCGACATCAACCCGTACCGACACGGCAAGTTCCTGGCCGGCAGCGGCCACGAGATCGTGCCGCCTGACTTCCTCAAGGACTATAAGCCGGACCTCGTCATCGCGATGAACCCGATCTACAAGCCGGAGATTCAGGAAGACCTGGACCGCATGGGCGTGCGGGCAGAACTCACGGCGGTTTAACGCTCCGCGCCGGAGCGAGGGGGACTGAGATGCAGGAAGAAGACTCTCCTTACGTCAGCATCGGCCTGCCGGTGTACAACGGCGAGCGCTACCTCGCGGAGACGATCGAGTCCGTCTTGCGACAGACGTTTCTTTCGTTCGAGTTGATCATCTGCGACAACGCCTCGACCGACGGCACGCGCGCGATCGTCGAGCGCTTCGCGGGGCGCGACGGGCGCGTCCGCTACTACCGCAACGAGGAGAACCTGGGCGCGCCGCGCAACTACAACCGCTGCTTTGCCCTGGCGCGTGGCAAGTACTTCAAGTGGATCGCCGCCGACGACTTGATCGACCCCGACTACCTCGACTACACGGTCGAGGCGCTGGACGCGACGCCGAGCGCGGTGCTGGCGTATACGCGCGGCGTTGGCATCGACGAGGAGGGGCGGCTGCTGAAGCGCAGCAAGCACCCGGTGCCGCTGCACGAGCAGGGCAGCGCGCTCTCGCGCTTCGTCCGCTTCCGGGAGCGCTCCGGCTTCAGCGCCTGGCCGATGCTCTACATCTTCGGGCTGATGCGCTCGGACGTGCTGCGCCAAACGCGATTGCATGGGACGTACGTCAACTCAGACAACTGCCTGATCTACGAGATGCTGTTGCGCGGCGCCTTCGTCGAAGTGCCGGAGCCGCTGAGCGCCTTCCGGATCCACGAAGGCTCGTCGTCCGCTTACGCGAAGACGCCGCAGCTGCGCCAGCGCTTCTTCAACCCGCAGAGCGGCCTGCTATCGGGCCTGGTCGGCCATCGGCGCCTCTACTTCGAGTACCTGCTGGCGATCGGGCGGGCGCCGATCTCGCCGCTGCAGAAGCTGCGTGTCGCCTTCTTCAACATGACCTGGGCCCTTCGCCGGAGCGAGGATCGAGAAGCTGAGGCAGACAGCCAGCTCTTGCCGCTGGCGGCGCCGTCTGCCGGTAGGGGCTAACGATGCTGCCGGAGACGCACTGCGCCGCTTGTGGCGCGGGCGGCCTGCTGCCCTTCTACGAGCTACAAGAGGTGCCGGTAAGCGCCGGGCTGCTGCTGCCGACGCGCCAGGAAGCGCTGGACGTACCACGTGGCGCCATCCGCCTCGCCTTCTGCCGCGAGTGCGGCTTCATCGAGAACGTGCTGTTCGACGAAGCGCTGCTCGATTACGCCTCGATGGCGGTCGAGCCGGTCGTGCAGAGCGCAGAAGTCCGGGCGAAGACGCAGGAGCTGGCCGCGAGCCTGGTGCGGCGCTGGGACCTCAACGGCAAGGGCGTGCTCGAGATCGGCTGCGGCGAGGGGGAGTTCCTCGCCGACCTCTGCCGCCTCGGTTCTAACCGCGGCCTCGGCATCGACCCGGCGTCGCTCGACCGCCGGCCGCTAGACGAGGGGGCCGGCAAGCTGCGATTCCTCCAGGCGCGCTACAACGACGACCTGGCGCACCTCGGCTTCGACTTCGTCGCCTGCCGCCACACGCTCGACCGGGTCGCGGAGGCGCAGGAGTTTGTCGGCCTCGTCCGTAACGCTGTTGGGCGGCGGCGCGACCCGGTCGCCTTCTTCGAGGTGGCGGACGCGACGCGGGCGCTGCGCCAGGTTGCCTTTTGGGATGTGCGCTACGAATGCTGCTCCTACTTCAGCGCCGGCTCCCTGGCGCGCCTGTTCCGCAACGCCGGCTTCGAGATCTTCGACCTCTGCGCCAGCGCCGTCGACGGTTGCCTGCTGATCGAAGCCGTCGCGGCGAACGGCGGCGAGGGACCGTACTGGGAGAGCGAGGACGACCTCGCCGAGATCGAAGCGCTGGTGACGAGGTTCCGCGCCGAGAACCAGCCGCGTCTCTGGGAGTGGGGCAGCTCCCTGCTGCGACTGCGCGAGCACGGCGGCCGCGCCGTGCTCTGGGGCATGAACGAGAAGACGGCGGCCTACATGAGCGTCCTCGGGATCAACGAAGAGGTCTCATGCGTCATCGATCCGGGGGCGACGGGCTCGATGGGCTACGTGGCGGGGACGGGGCACGAAGTGCTGCCGGTGGAGGCGCTGCGAGAGCGGCGACCGTCCGCGGTTGTCGTCAGCGAGAAGTCGCAGCTACCAGAGGCGCGCCGCGAGCTGCTGCGCGCCGGCCTGCGCGCCGACCTGAGCGCGCTCTAGCAGCCGGGACGCTTGTAGGCGTCCGGGATCGTCACGGTGGAGCCGACGCCGAGGCCGTGCTCGGCGAACCAGCCCTTATTCGCCTCGAGGCCGAAGTTGTAGGGCTGGTTCGTGCTGTGCAGCGTCAGCGTCAGCGGCTCCATGTCCGCCAGCGCCACGATCGCGCCGCAGGGGCCGATGAAAGCGACGGTCAGCGCGATCCTCGTGTCCTTCATGTAGAAACCGCCGCCGGCGATCGGCGGGTCGATGATGAAGAGCATGCCGTTGTCTTTCGCCAGGCTGTCGCGGTTCATCAGGCCGGTTGAGCGCTCGTTGGTGTTGTCGGCGATCTCGACGTTGATCTTCGCGCTCTTGCCGTTCGCCGCCTTGATCGTCAGGGTCGTAAGGCCGTTGGCGTCGTCGTCGTCCTTGCTATCGCCGCCGCAGCCGGCGACGGCGAAGGCGAGAGCGAAGGCGCCGAGCAGGCAAACGAGCTTCCAGCGTGCGGCGATCGTGGGCAAACGGCGCTCCCCTCAGCTTGACGCGATCCGCGTAGCCTCAGCATACTTCGTAGGCCCGCCGGCAGGCAGGCTAACGCGAAGCAGGTACAGGAGGCTCCCGATGTCTACAAGCAACATCCTGAACTACCGCAAAGAGGTCGTCGAAGCGGCGGAGCACCTGGTGCGCTCCGGGATCATGACCAAGAGCCTGCACGGCAACCTGAGCCTGCGCATCCCGGGCGAGGACGCGTTCCTGCTCACCGCCGGCGCATCGCTGGCGAACCTCAAGCCCGAGAGCATCGCGATGTTCCGCCTCGACGGCACGTTGATCGAGGGGACCGTGGTGCCGCTGGGCGCCGAGATCATCCACATGCACGGCATCGTCTACCGGGAGCGTCCGGAGTTTCACGGCGTCGTCCACTCGCACTCGCCCTTCGCGACGGGCTTCGCCGTCGCCGGGCTCGCGGTGCCGCCGGCCTACGAGGCGATGGTGCGCAACGGCATGACCGACGGCATCCCGGTGGCGGGGTACGGCCCGCGCGGCTCCGACGAGTCCGTGAACAACATCCGCGACGTCCTGCGCGCCCACGAGGGGATCAAGGCGCTGCTGATGGAGAACCACGGTGTGCTCGCCTTCGGCGAGTCGGTGGCGGCGGCGGTGCGGGCGAACATGACCTGCGAGGAGTCGGCGGAGATCACGCTGTACGCGCAGCAGCTCGGCGGCGCGAAGCCGATCCCGGGGTCGAAGATCGTGGACACGCGGGCGCGGGCTGAGAGCTTCGCGGCGGCGGGCACGTACTCGAGCGACGCGCCGAAGACGTAGCGTCTGCATAGGACGAGGCGTCTCACCCTCACCCCTTACCCTCTCCCTCAAGGGAGAGCGGATCAAGAAGCGTCTTTGCGAGCCAGTCGCGGACGGCGAAGCAATCTCACGCGGTTCGCTAGACGGATCGGCTGATGAAGACGTAGCGACGTGCTCCGCCGAGCGGACTTCGCTGCACGGCGCGTCGCCCCTCACCCTGACCCTCTCCCGAGGGGAGAGGGGACTCGTATTTACTACTAAGAGGCCGCTTCGCTCAGAGGCTTGCTGCGCTTGAATGGGTAGGCGAGCTGGCCGAGGAAGCTCGCCGGCAACTGCTCGCCGTTGACGCCGAAGACGGTGGCGAGCTTGTCCTTCGGGAAGTAGAGCGTTCCAAATATCCAGTCGACGGCCGGCAGAAGCCCGGCGAAGTTCTTGTCCAGCGCTTCCGCCTCGGCGGAGTGATGCCAGCGGTGGAAGGCCGGGCTGGAGATGACGTTTCGCAGCGGGCCAAAGCTCCAGCTGACATTGGCGTGGAGCATGACGGCGTAGAGCGTCAGGAACGGCAGGTAGGCGGCAAGCGCCGCAGGGCTGAAGCCGAGCAGCAGCAGCGGCGTCGCGACGGCGGTGCTCGCCAGCGCGTCGTTCAGCGGATGGACGCGCACGGACGAGAGCCAGTCGACGTCCGTCGACGAGTGGTGAACGGCGTGGAAGCGCCAGAGCCTGCCGACGCGGTGAAAGGCGCGGTGCTGCCAGTAGCCGGCGAGGTCGGCGAGGAGCAGGAACTCGATCAGCTGCAGGGCGAGCGGCTGGTGGCTGATCGCCGTGTCGCGCACGGTTTGGGCGCGCAGCGTCTCCGCCGTGATGCCGGCGCCGAAGATCCGCGCCAGCGCGATCACGCTGACGGCAACGACGATGCCGGTGAACGCCTTGCCGAGCGTCGGCGTGAAGGCGTACCAGCCGAGGTCGGTCAGGAGCCCGCGTCGCAGGCGCTTCTGGCCGCGCCGTCCCGGCCAGCGCCATTCGACGACGCCAAACGCGATCGCCGCGACGACGAGGCCGAAGATCAGGCCGGGTATGGCGCCAAACATGCCTCGATCTTAGGGCGGATGCGAAGCGGATGTGTAAAACAGTCGTTAAACATAACGCTCGCTAGGAGATCGAAGTCATCGTAGAATGCGGCCGTGAAAGAGTACTTGGTGGGTGTACCTGAATACATCGCGCGTTGCTTCCGTTGGATTGATTTCGTCTTGGGTGGCTTATTGCTCATCTTTTATCTCTATGCGGCGGAGCAGTTCGGATTAAGTAAGCACGAAACCAAGATCGCGACCCTGGTTCTAGCCGTTTTCGTCTTGGCGCAAGCAGGTTATACCGTCTATCACGAGGAGCGCCAAATGCGCGCTGCCAGAGAGGCAAGGACGCGCCTCAGCGCGAGGCCTAGTTCTTGGGCGTGGAATATGCCCGATCCTGGGCCGGAGAGAGTGAGCCTAAAGGCGGCGGTTCAATGGGAAATCTGGACGGACGTGGATCTTCAAACTGCGGAATTCGGAATGAACATCATAGGCGTAAGAAGTCGCAGATGGTGGCGACCCTGGAGGCTCCTCAGGCCAGGTCGACAGGCCCTTTTTGCTCTGCCGGCGAAAGGTCAAGATTCGTTTGTCTTTCGTAGGAGCTTTCGAGCAATTGATCCGCAGCCGATTCATGGGATTGTAGAGTTCGAATATGAATGTCCCTTTCGTTGGGAGAAGGACGGGGGCTGGGACTATGAACTCTTCATTGAGATTGGTAGCCCTTCTGCCACGCTGCGAGCTCCTGTCGAGTCAGATGTTCATGAACGAGGGTCTAGGCGCCCACATTAGGCGATGACTTCGGTGTCTTCTTCGACGATCTCGACGTCGAGGCGCAGCGCTTCGACGTAGGCGACCGCCTTCGCGACGACCTCCTGGGCGTGTGAGGCGCTGTTGGCGGCGGCGCAAATCTCGAGCTCGGCGATCTGCCAGAGATCGTTGCTGCCGACCTCAGCGACGGAGACGTTGAAGCGGTTGTGCAGCCGCTGCTGGATCGACTTGATCACCTGGCGCTTGCCCTTGAGCGAGGCGTTCTCCGGCAGGCGCAGCGTCATGCGGCAGACGGCAACGCTCACGTGTGAGTAACCAGTAACCGGTAACCAGTAACCAGCACCAGATCAGGATGCGGCGTTGCCGTCGTCGCCGGAGGCTTCGGTTGCCGGCTCGTCTTCGTCCTCGGCGTCATCGTCAGGGGGTGTGTCGCCGTTGAGGGGCAGGGGCGGCAGGTCGCCGGGGTTCTTGAGGCCGAAGTGCTCGAGGAAGCGCAGCGTCGTGCCGAGCAGGGCGGGGCGGCCGGGGCCCGGCGCCTTGCCCACCTCTTCGACGAGGCCGCGGCCGATCAGCGACGCGATCGCCGCGTCCGAGTTGACGCCGCGGACGGCCTCGACGCTGGCGCGCGTCACCGGCTGCTTGTAGGCGACGACGGCGAGCGACTCGAGGGCGGCGCCGGAGAGGC
>DATDPC010000050.1:0-2823 GCA_035292965.1 Dehalococcoidia bacterium
GCAGCTGCGCATTCGTCGGGGCGGTAGGGCTCACGATCGGCGTTGGTGTGCACCATTCGTCGCTGGGCGCGTACGCGGTCGCGGGCTTCCTCGTCGCCGCGCTGCCGGTCGCGCTGCATCCGCGGATTCTGGTGCCGGTCGCGAACCGTCTGCTGCGACTGGCGCGACGCGATCAACTCGACGCTGCATCCGTCCTATCGGCGAAGCAGACGCTGCTCGTCTTCTGCGCATTCGCGGTTTCGTACTGCATCAACGGCGCCGGCTTCTGGCTCGTCCTGCGGGTCGTTGCGCCGGAGGCGCAGGTCAACCCAGCGCTCGCGATCGGGGCCTACAGCCTCGCCGGGCTGGTCGGCGTGCTCGTCCTCTTCGTGCCGAGCGGCCTCGGCGTGCGCGAGGCGGCGCTGGTGGCGCTGCTCGGCAGCGTGATCTCGCCGGAGACGGCGCTCGTGGCCGCGGGCCTGGCACGCGCCCTCAATGTCCTCGCCGATCTGGCCGCGCCCGGCCTCCTCGCCACCTTTGACCTGACGCGACGCTTGATCTCGCACCGAAGCGCGACGGTCGAGGCGGCCGGCTCACCCGCACTACAGCGCCACTAACCGCTGAGACGAAGCATCTCATCTGAAACGCCCCGCTCAGCGGGGCGTTTTAATACTTGACCAGCCTTCTTATTTACGTAAGGCTGTGCGGGCCCCAGGGAATAGGGGCTACTCGCTCAGGCAAGGACGCCGGAATTGTCCCTATCCTTCCCCAGCTTCCCGATTCAGACCAAGGCCAGCTGGTCGCGCGTCTGGATCGCTCTGCTCATCCTCGGCGCCGTTGTGCTCGGGCTCGGCTCGCAGCCGGCGCTGCGTCACTTCGAGGCGTCTGGTAGCGCGCAGCCCGCACTCGTAAGCCAGGTCGGCGACGCGAGCCGCATCGAGGTTGCGAACGACACGAGCAGCGTGACGGTCGAGGCGGCGCCGGCGCCCGTGGCCATCGCCGAGGCTCCGGCCGCCGCGCCGGCCCAGGTCGCCCAGACGACGGCTCCCGCGACAACCCTGGCTGCGTCTGCCGCGCCCGTCGCCGCCGCGCCCGGCGAACGCTGGCGCGCCGAGGGCATCAGCTTCGAGATCGAGGGGCAGGAGTGGGACGCGCGCAGTCTCGCCAACGTGGACGCGGCGCTTGCGCTGCTGCCGTCGAGCGTCCGCACGAACCTCGGCAACCGGGCGCTGGGGCCGCTTCACATCATCGTCAACTCATCCGGGCGGACGCTTTCGGGTAGCCAGCCGCTCGGCCGCGCCGCAAACTTCTTCTCCACCGTCGACGGCCGCAACGAGCTCGTCCTCTTCCCGGGGCAGAGCGTCGGGACGATCACCCACGAGCTCGGTCACGCCTACAACCTGCGCCGCTCCCCGGCCGGCCGCTACGCCCTCGTCCTCCTCGATCCTGAGATGCAGAGCTTCATGGCGGCGACGGGCTGGGCAGTGACTTCGACGCCGTCTCAAGTCAACGCCGTCGTCGACCAGACGCAGGTCGCCTACACCTACGATGGCGGCTTCACCTGGGCGCGCATGTCGAACATGGACCCGCTGGAGGACTTCGCGAACTCGTTCTCGCTGTTCTTCACTGACCGTGGCGAGTTGGGACGCCAGTCGCCGGCGCGCCTCGCCTGGTTCCAGGCGATATTTGGATAACACTTCCTAGTCCCGGCGGCGGCGCTTCGATTAAGCTCCCGTCGCGATGCCACCGTCAGCATCGTTCCTCAGAATGACAAGCGTCATCGCTTCCGAATCACTGGTTACTTGTTACTGGTTACCGGTTACTGGCGCGGATGCGCCACAAAGAAGCGCCAGATCAGCTCCGTGGCGTTGATATCCCGGTTTGTCCGGCCGACGAGGTAGCGCGTGAGGTACTGCTTGCCGCCGGGCCAGGTGTGGCCGCCGCCCTCGACGCGGTAGAAGTCGACGGCGCTGCCGGCGGCGCAGTTCGCGTAAAACTCGCCGACAACGGTCGAGTGGTCTGACTTGACCCGGTCCGTCAGGTCGGCGACGACCGGCTCCGGCGAGCAGCGGTTGTTCGCCGCCCAGAACGTCTTCAGCGCATCGGCTGAGACGACGCGGCCGCGCTTGCGCCCGAACGGCAGCCCGGAGGAGATCTCGCCGCCGCCGTAGGGCACGAGCGGGTCCTTCGTGCCGAGGAAGGCGATGATCGATACGGGGTGTCCCGGGTTGCAAGTCGCCTCGAAGCCCTCGGGCGCTGTACCGACGACCGGCGCGACGGCGGCGAACACGTCGGCAGCCTCGCAGGCGAGGCGCGTCGACATCATCGCGCCGTTGGAGATGCCGGTGGCGTAGACGCGCCGCGGGTCGACGTAGAGCGTCTTCCTCACGTCCTCGACAACCGCTTTGATGAAGCCGACGTCGTCGATGTTCTCGCGCTCGGCGAGGGAGCCCGTGTGCGTGCGGCCGTCGTTCCAGTTCTTGTCGACGCCGTCCGGGAAGACGACGAAGAAGCCATCGCGGTCGGCGACGGCGGTTAGCTTCATCAGGTCGTCCGTCTTCGAGGCGCTGCCGCCGCCGCCGTGGAGCGCCACGATCAGCGCCAGCGGCGCGATGCCCTGGGCGCCGGGCGGGACGTGTACCAGGTACTGGCGCTCACGGCCGTCGTGCTCGAGCTGGACGCGATACGTCCCCGGCGTCGTCGAGACGGGGCCGTCAGTTATCTCGATCGCCTTGAGGCGGTTGCGCCCGAGCACCAGCACGCAGCCGCCGACGAGCAGCACGAAGACGAGAAACAGAACGCTGAGGCCGATGAGGACGATGCGGAGCATGGCGGGTCGCTGCT
>DATDPC010000051.1:0-2868 GCA_035292965.1 Dehalococcoidia bacterium
CCCCGTCGCGCCGACCAGCCGCTCGGGGCCGTGCTGGGGCGGCATGCGGCGAATGCGGACGATCATGCCGACGAAGCCGAGCAGGAAGGCGCCGACAACGGCGGCTGTACCGAAGATCAACCAGCGCGAGACGCGCAGGTCCGTCTCGCTGCCGCTGGTGAGGATGATCCCGCCGAGGATCAGCGAGACCATGCCGCCGATCCCGAGCGCGCCAAACCCGGCGACGAAAATCTCTGCCCCCAGCAGCACGAAGCCGAAGAGGATCAGCGCCACGCCGGCCCAGTTCGTCGGCAGCACGTCGAGCGAGAACCAGGCGAGGACGAGACAGATGACGCCGACGATGCCGAGCGCAAAGGTCGGGTGGAATAACTCCACGACGATCGCCAGGCCGCCGATGCTGAGGAGCATGAAGGCGATGTTCGGGTCGGCGATCAGGTTTAGCAGCTGCTCGAAGACGTTGGGGCCGTTCGAGGCCGTCTGCGCGCCGGCCGTGCGCAGGGTTACCGTGTCGGTGCCGCCGGCGGCGGTCGCGACCTCGACGCGGCGTCCGTCTGACTTCGCCAGCAGCTCGTCCATGCCGGAGGCGATGAAGTCGACGACGTTGAGCTTGACGGCGTCGTCCTGGTGCACGGCGACGGCCTCGCGGACGGCGCTTTCGGCCCAGTCAGGGTTGCGGCCGCGCAGCTCGGCGATGCCGCGTATGTAGGCGACGGCGTCGTTCGTCACCTTGCGGCCGAGGGCTCCCTCGATGTCTTCGCCGTTGGCGTTGATCGGCGTCGCTGCGCCGATCGTCGTGTTCGGCGCCATCGCGGCGACGTGGGCGGCCATCGTGATGAAGGTGCCGGCGGAAGCGGCGCGGCCGCCCGACGGCGAAACGTAGACGATGACGGGCACCTTCGAGGCTTCGATGCGCTGGATGATGTCGCGCATCGAGCTGTCCATACCGCCCGGCGTGTCGAGCTTGATCACGACGGCGCGCGCGTTCGAGCGCTCCGCCGTGTCGATGCCGCGGTCGATGTAGCGCGCCATCACCGGGTTGACCTCGCCGTCCCAGGTGAGGACGTGAACCCGGTCCGCCGGCTTCGTGCTGCCACCGCAGGCGGCGAGAACGGCGCCGGCAATGACCATCGCCATGCCGATGATGATCCGCGGCCGTCCGTACACGAATCGCATGCGTTAATTATGAGCCAACCGCTATGGCATAACCAGGATCGTAGGGTTGGTACGTAGAGATGCAGCGGTAGAGATGTGCTATCGTGAGGCGGTGAACCTCACACCGTTCTGTCCGCATCATCGCTGATAAGCGGCGCCTCAGGCGCGGAGACTTGCCGCGCCCATTTCAACCCAAACTCGTCCGTAACATCGCCGCAGGACCGCTCGTGCAGGTTCCAGCGATGGTTGTTGAAGGAAGCATGACATGGCAGAACGTAAGACACTTCGGCTCGCGATCCCGAACGGGAACCTGCAGAACTCAACCGTCGAGTTGTTCCGCAAGGCAGGCTACGGCATGTCCGTGCCCGAGCGATCCTACTACCCGAACGTCGACGACGACGAGATCGAGTGCATGCTGGTGCGACCGCAAGAGCAGCCGCGCTACGTCCAGGACGGCCTGATCGACGCCGGCGTTACCGGTTACGACTGGATCGTCGAGACCGGGTCTGACGTGGTCGAAGTCGCGGAGATGAATTACGCCAAGGTCTCGCGCCGGCCGATACGCTGGGTCCTCGTCGTCCCGGAAGCATCGCCCGTGCGGGAGGTCAAGGACCTCGAGGGCAAGCGCATCGCGACAGAGCTAGTCAACATAACGCGCGACTTCCTCGAGAAGCAGGGCGTCCAGGCCCGCGTCGAGTACTCGTACGGTGCTACCGAGGTCAAGCCGCCGCTGCTCGCGGACGCCATCGTCGACGCTACCGAGACGGGGACCTCTCTGCGGGCGAATAACCTCCGCATCGTGGCGACGGTCATCGAGAGCACGCCGCGTTTGATCGCCAGCAAGCAAGCCTGGGGCGACCCATGGAAGCGCCAGAAGATCGAGGACATCGCCTTGATGCTGCGCGGCGCCATGGCGGCCGAAGGCAAGGTCTGGCTCTCGATGAACGCCCTGCGCACCGACCTCGATAGCGTGCTCGCGATCCTGCCGGCGCTCGACAAGCCCACGGTGGCCTCGCTGTCCGACCCGGCCTGGGTAGACGTGACGACGATCGTCGACGAGGACGTGGTGCGCGTGATCGTGCCGAAGCTGAAGAAGGCCGGTGCCCATGGCATCGTCGAGTACCCCCTCAACAAGATCATCGAGTAGCCAGCAGCACTTAACCGCCGACAAGCAGCCCACAGAGCCCGCCAATCTGGTTACTTGTTACCGGTTACTTGTTACTGTGAGGTTGTGATGAAGATCCTCACCGCCGACGAAGCACGTCGCAGCATCCTCAAACGCCAGCCGGCGAGCGAGACAGAGCTGGGCGAGTCCGGCCGCGCCCGTACAGCCGCCGTCTTCGGCAGCGAGCTGTCCGCCGCTGAAGCGGTGCGGCGGATCATCGCCGACGTGCGCGCCGAGGGCGACGCCGCCGTGAGACGCTACGGCGAAGCCTTCGACGGCGTCTCGGTCGAGCAGCTAGAGGTGCCGCGCGCCGAGGTCGAAGCTTCGCTGGCGCGCATCGACCTGGAGCTGCGCGAGGCGCTCGAGTTCGCCGCCGGACGCATCCGCACCTACCACGAGGGCCAGCTGCGCCGCTGCCTCTCTTCATACGTCGAAGACGGCCTCGGCGTGCAGGTACGCGCGATCGAGACCGTGGGCTTCTACGCCCCCGGCACTACGCCCGCCTACCCATCGTCCGTGCTCCACACGATCGTCCCGGCGCGCGTGGCGGG
>DATDPC010000052.1:0-2639 GCA_035292965.1 Dehalococcoidia bacterium
AATAGTGCCCACCATCAGCATGCCCGCCACCGCCAGCCAGCCGGAGGCGTCTTTGATGTCCGTGCCGGGGATGTCCTCGCCGCGAGCGAAGCGGAAGATCAGACCGACGGCGATCGGCGCGCCGACCGCGAGCAGTCCGGGCGCGATCATCTCCCGCAGGGCCGCCTTCGCGGTGATATCGACCGCGCGCCCGTAGTCCGGGCGGGAGGTGCCGGCCATGATCCCTGGGTCCTCACGGAACTGGCGGCGTACCTCTTCGATGATGCTTCCGGCGGCGTTGCCCACGGCTCTGATGGCAAGGGAGGAGAAGAGGAACACCAGCATCACACCCAGTAGCCCGCCGACGAAGACGTCCACGTTCGAGAGGTCGATGGGCAGCTGCTCGTTCAGCGGGATGTCCAACCGCTCCTTGATCTTGTCCAGGTAAGCGCTGAACAGCAGGAAAGCGGCGAGCCCGGCGGAGGCGACGGCGTAGCCCTTCGTCAGGGCCTTTGTGGTGTTGCCCACGGCGTCCAGCGAGTCGGTGATGTGCCGCGCGCTCTCCGGCGCCCCGGCCATCTCCGTGATGCCGCCGGCGTTATCCGTGATCGGCCCGAAGGTGTCCATCGCGAGGATGTAGGCCGCCGACATGAGCATGCCCATCGTCGCGACGGCGGTGCCAAAGATGCCGGTCGTGAACGCCGGCACGCCGGCAACGTCGGCGTTCGAGCCGAGGAGGAACGAGGCGACGAGCGCCGAACCGATCGCGACCGCTGTCGCCGCTGTCGTCTCGAAGCCGACGGCGGTGCCGATGATTACGTTCGTCGCCGGGCCGGTGCGTGAGGCCTCGGCGATCTCGCGGACCGGGCGCCAGGAGCCAGCGGTGTAGTACTGCGTGATGTAGACGAAGGCGATGCCGGTGATGATGCCGACGATGCCGCAGCCGAAGAACCAGGCCCAGTCGTCATCCAGCAGCGTCTTCGTCGCGATGAAGACGCCGACGACAGACAGCGCCGAGACGATGTAGTAGCCGTAGTTGAGCGGCGTCATCGGGTTCTGGTTGCCGTCCTCCTTCGTGAAGAAGGGGACCGTACTGAGGCCGATGATCGTCGCGAAGACGCCGAAGGAGCGCAGCACCAGCGGGAACATGATCCACTCGATCCGGCCGGTGACGGAATAAATCGCCACGCCGAGGATCATCGCGCCGATGTTTTCCGCCGACATCGACTCGAACAGGTCAGCGCCACGGCCGGCGCAGTCGCCGACGTTGTCGCCGACGAGGTCGGCGACGACGGCGGCGTTGCGCGGGTCGTCCTCCGGAATACCCACCTCGACCTTACCGACGAGGTCGGCGCCGACGTCCGCAGCCTTTGTGTAGATACCGCCGCCGAGCTGCGCGAACAGCGCGACGAAGCTGGCGCCGAAACCGAAGCCTACGATGAGGAAGGGAGCGATCTGCGGCGGGTTACCGAGAACGTTGCTGTAGATACCAAAGATCGACGAGACGCCGATCAGGCTAAGCGCAACGACGAGGAAGCCCGAGACGGCGCCACCGCGCAGCGCTACGGTCACGGCGTCCTTCAGGCTGTTCTGGGCCGCGGCCGCGGTCCGCACGTTGGCGCGCACGGCGATGTACATGCCGATGTAGCCGGCGAGACCGGAGCAGAAGGCGCCGACGAGGAAGGCGATGCCTGTCATCAGACCCTCGGTCTCGGGGCTGATTACCTGCTCGCCGTAGCTGATCGCGCCGCCTTCGTTGACGATCTCTTTGACGCCGTCCGAGACGAGGCCGACGATCATGCCAACGGTGATGGCGGTGAGAAGCGCGAAGACCGCGATCGTGCGGTACTGGCGGCTGAGGAAGGCCATCGCTCCCTCGAAAATCATGCCACCGATTTCTTGCATACCGGCTGTACCGGTGTCACGGCTAAGCACGTAGCGCGCCAACCAGAGCGCGTAGAGCACGGCCGCGGCGCCTGCGACGGGAATTAGCCAGGTCATTGCCGGCATCGAAAAACCTCCCTGTTAAACACAATCTGCTCCCGCATCAGCGGGAGCACGGTCGCCGCTGCCCATTGCGTGAAAACGCAAGCCTGCCGGGCAGAGGCTAGGCGAAATCTATATGAACCACCCTCCTCGATCAAGGCGCCGCCGCGGCGCACGGCCGTTTCGCCTGATTTGACGTAGTTGACGATAACGAGGCGACTCTAGACCTCTAGGGGTGGTCCAAGATCAGAGTTCGGGAACGCGAAGAGATTCCCGCGTAGGATGCCGGCCGCTAGGCCCCGAGGCGCTTCTCGAACTCGCTGAGCTTGTCTTCGAGCTGGCGCTGGCGCACCGATAGCGCCAGGTCGCCGCGCGTGCGTTCCAGGATGCCGCGGACGTTGTCGGTTGTGCGGCGGAGGCCGCCGGTCATCGCGTCCGGGTAATCAAAGGTGACGAGGATGCCGTAGACCTCGTCCATCACCGTCAGCACTTCTTCGCAGCGCTCTACGTCGCCGAGGCGCAGCTTGTCGAGCAGGTAGCGCCGCAGCTCGCCCACCGCTTCGGCGAGGCCGTTGAGGTAAGCAGCCGTCTCGACGTCCAGCGATTGCGGCGTCGGGAATTCGCCCTGCCCGCTGATCAGCGCCAGCGTCGTCCGCGCTTCGGCGTACTCCTTC
>DATDPC010000053.1:0-4438 GCA_035292965.1 Dehalococcoidia bacterium
GAGTCGGGGCGTTGGTTCGCCTCACCCCTTCGACAGGCTCAGGGCGGCGCCTAGCCCTCTCCCAAAGGGAGAGGGAACCGGAGATTAGAGGCGCGTGATGACGAGTCGAAACGCTGGACTACGGTGCCTAGTGGCCGTGCGCGTACTGACCTTCGTAGCCTAGGGCGATTAGCGCGGCGTCTTCGCGGGCGCGCATGCGTTTCGATTCGGCGGCGCTGAGCTCGTGGTCGTAGCCCAGGAGATGCAGGAGGCCGTGGACGACGAGGTGGGCTACCTCTGCTCTGACGTCTCGATTGGCTGAGAGCGCCTGCGATTCGGCGATGGGCAGGCAGACGACGACCTCGCCGAGGGAGGGCGAGACGACCTCTCCCCCTGACCCCCTCTCCGTCCACAGAGAGGGGGAATCGTCCGAGGCCGATTCGTGTTCGGCGAAGGAGAGGACGTCGGTGGGTTCGTCCTTGCCGCGGTAGAGACGGTTGAGGTCCTGGACCGTTGCGGCGCCGGCGAGGACGACCTCGACCTCGACGGACGGGGCGACGTCTTCGGCGACGAGGACGCGGCGGGCGACGCGACGCAACTCGGCGGCGGTGAGGTGGCCTCGGCAGCCGGGCAAGACGCGGACGCTAACGCGATGAGGCATCGACGCTATTGTGGCATCGTGTCGAGGATCGCGCAGCCCAGGCCGTCGATCGTCGAGAACGTCTCTTACGCCGGAGGCCGCTCATCCTTCGGGTGCCTCAGGACGAGCGGTTCTGCTTTCTGGGCGCAACAAGTTCGAAGATCCGGGCTCGTTTGCTACAACCGTCGCTCAGATAACCTGCCGTCTCGTACTTCCTTGTGAGGTTGCTTCGCCTCCTTCTGCGGAAGGATGGCTCGCAATGACGGCGCTTGGCTACTGGGTGAAGACGGCGGCGGCGTCTTTCGCGGCGTTGAGCAGAGGTGACGGGGCGATGCCGACGAAGATGATGCCGGCGACGGCGACGGCGAGCGCGACTTTCACGGAGATGGACGTCTGCACGCGCTCGAGGCTGACGGGTTCGCCGAGGAACATGAGACGGACGACGCTCAGGTAGTAGAACGCGGAGACGACGCTGTTGAGCACGGCGATGATCACGAGCCAGGTGAGGTCGCTCTGGATCGCGGCGTTGAAGATGTAGGCCTTGGCGACGAAGCCGGCCGTCGGCGGGATGCCGGTGAGCGAGATGAAGGCGAAGGCGAGGGCGCCGGCGAGCAGAGGCGCGCGTTTGAAGAGGCCGGCGTAGTCGCTGATCAGGTCGGAGCCGGCGCGCCCCGAGATCGCGATGACGACGATGAAGGCGCCGAGGTTGGTGAACGCGTAGGAGGCGATGAAGAAGAGCACGCCGGATGCGCCGAGGCTGGCGCCCCCGACGGCGGAGACGGCGGCGAGGCCGACCATGAAGTTGCCGGCCTGCGCGATCGAGCTGTAGCCGAGCAGGCGCTTGATGTTCGTCTGGACGAGGGCGAATAGGTTGCCCATCGTCATCGAGACGGCGGCGAGGACGGCGAAGATGTCCGCCCAGTCGCCGGCGATCGTCTTGTCCGGCAGGCCCTCGAAGAAGATGCGGAGGACGACGGCGAAGGCGACGGCCTTGCTCGCGACGCTGAGGAAGGCGGCGACAGGCGTCGGCGCGCCTTCGTAGACGTCGGGCGCCCACATCTGGAAGGGCACGACGGCCATCTTGAAGCTGAGGCCGACGATCAGCATCACGGTCGCGAGGATGAGGCCGGAGCCCATGTCGCCGCCGTGGTCGGCGATCGCGGCGGCGATGCTGGGGGCGCCCTCGGGGCCGACGAGGCGCGTCGTGCCGGTGAGACCGAAGAGCAGGGCCATGCCGTAGAGGATGACGGCGCTCGCCGTGGCGCCCATGAGCAGGTACTTCACGCCGGCCTCGGTCGAGCGGTTGTCTTTCTGCAGAGCGGCGAGGATGTACTGGGTGATGCTCGTCATCTCGAGGGCGACGAAGATCAGGATCAGGTCGCGGCTGGCGGAGAGGAGCAGCATCGCCGAGGTGGCGAAGAGGATGAGGGCGTAGAACTCGCCCTCGTGGTCACCGAAGCGCCGCGAGTAGTCCTGCGAGGCGAGGATGATGGCGCCGGTGATCGCCGCGAAGAGGAAGTAGAAGAAGAAGGTCAGGTCGTCGAGGATGACGGAGTTGGCGAAGGAGAAGCCGGCGGCGTCGCGGCTGAGGAGGATGGCGGCCCAGACGGCGGCGCCGGCCGGCCCGAGCAGGGCGACGAACATCAGCGTCTTGCCGCGCGCCCTCGGCAGCTTGCCAACCGGTAGGGAGTCCCAGATCAGGAGCAGCGCCGCGACGCCAGCCATGACGAGGACGGGGCCGATGCGGCTCAGGTCGTCTAACAACGGCCCCTCCCTTCCACCGCGCCCCGGGCAATCGGGCAATCGGGCAATCGGGCAGGCTGCCGCGCGGAGCTTCGGGGCGTCGGTGGGCTGATGAGGGCCTGCGGGATGAATCCCGCAGCTTCGACGTCGTGCTGTCGCTGGCGCGTGGAGATTCGCGCCGGTTGGCTGTAAGACGGAGCGGTTCTGCAGCGGCGTTGGCTACGATGCCGCGTCCCGCGGTTCGGATAGATTCCTCCGGTTGTCGGAATGACAGAAGGTGGCGTCCGAATGACAGGAAGGGGCGTCGGAATGACAATGGGTAGCGCCTTGCCAGTTTGCTCGTTTGCCAGTTTGCCGCGGAGCAGCGCGAAGCGATGCGTAGCCACTAGCCGGCTCCCAGGGTGCGGCGGACGCCGCTTTCGAGCACGTCGACGAGGGTTGCCGGGTAGATGCCGACGGCGATGATGATCGCGACGAGCGCCGCCATAGGGACGCGCTCCCACCATTCGTCCGTGTCCGGCAGCTGGGCCCAGCGCTGGCTGGGCGGGCCGAAGAAGACGCGCTGCACCGTCCAGAGGATGTAGCCGGCCGAGAGCAGGATGCCCGACACGGCGATGATCGCCGGCGCTTCGAACTTGTCGACGCTGCCGGCGAAGACGAGGAACTCGGCGACGAAGCCCGACATCGTCGGCAGGCCGAGGGATGCGAGCCCGGCGATGACGAAGACCCAGGCGGCGATCGGCATGATGTGGGCGAGGCCCTGCATGTCGGCGATCTGGCGCGTGTGGGTGCGGTCGTAGATCAGGCCGACCATGACGAAGAGCAGCGCCGTGATCGTGCCGTGGGTGAACATCTGCAGCGCAGCGCCGGTGATGCCGACCTCGCCGAGGGCGGCGACGCCGAGCAAGACGTAGCCCATGTGGCTGACGCTGGAGTAGGCGATCAGACGCTTGAGGTCGGTCTGGCGCACCGTGAGGATGGCGCCGTAGATCACGCTCACGGCGGCGAGGGCGGCGAGGTAGACGTCGAACTTATCGAACTGCTCCGGCAGGATGCCGACGAGGATGCGGATCAGGCCGTAACCACCCATCTTCAGCAGGACGCCGGCGAGGATGACGCTGACGGCGGTCGGCGCGTCCGTGTGGGCGTCCGGTAGCCAGGTGTGGAACGGGATCACCGGCAGCTTGATCGCGAAGGCGGCGAGGATGAGGAAGAAGACGGCGCTCAGCGAGATCACGGCGTTCGAGAGGTCCGCGTCGGCGAGCTCGACCATGTCGAAGGTGCCGGCGGCGAAGCCGAGGACGAGGAAGCCGACGAGCATGAGGGCGCTGCCGAACAGCGTGTAGAGGACGAACTTCATCGCCGAGTACTCTTTGCGGCCCGTGCCCCAGACGGAGATGAGGAAGAACATCGGCACGAGCTCCAGCTCCCAGAAGAGGAAGAACAAGATCAGGTCCTGGGAGAGGAAGACGCCCATGACCGCCGTCTCGAGCAGGAGGAGCCAGGCGAAGTACTCGCGCGGGCGCAGCGCGATCGCCCAGGAGACGAGGGTCGCGACGACGAAGAGGAGGCCCGTCAGCAGCGCCATGGTCACGCTGAGGCCGTCGACGCCGACGAAGTAGCGCACGGCGAAGCCGGCGTCCCCGGCGTCGATCCAGGTCTCGCGGGTCACGTACTGAAGGGCGCCGTTGTCCTGGTCGAAGCCGATGAACACGGCGACGGCGATCGCGAGGTTCGCGACGGCGATCAGGGTGGCGAGGACGCGGGGCTCGCGCAGGGTGCGGACGAATCGCTCCGGCAGGCTGCCGCCGAGGGGTTCGGAGGGCTGATCGCGGCCGAGGAGCATCGTCAGGACGGCGCCGATGATCGGCAGGAAGATGAGGGCGGTTAGCATCCCCACACCCCTCTTCCGCCCCGGGCAAACGGGCGAACGGGCAAACGGGCAAAGAGGCCGGCTCGCGGAGGTTCGGGGCGTGTTGTGGCGAGACGGTGCGGTTCTGCAGGGGCGTTGCTTACGATGCCGCGTTTTGCGGTTCGGATAGATTCCTCCTGTCGTCGGAATGACAGAAGGGGAGC
>DATDPC010000054.1:0-9278 GCA_035292965.1 Dehalococcoidia bacterium
GCGCTGACCCACGCCGTGATCGACGCGCTGCTCGGCGCCGCGGCGCTGGGCGATGTCGGCTCGCATTTCCCGAGCAGCGACCCAAACCTCAAGGGCGCTGACAGCCTGGAGCTGCTAAAGGCGGCAAAGAAGCTCGTCGCCGCCGCCGGCTACGTCGTCTGCAACATCGACGCGACGGTGATCACGGAGCGGCCGCGGATCCAGCCCTACGTGCAGGACATGCGCCAGCGCCTTGCCCGCGCCCTGGACGTCGACCTCGACATGGTCAGCGTCAAGGCGACGACGACGGACCGTCTAGGCGCGGTTGGGCGCCAGGAAGGCATCGCCGTGCAGGCGGTGGCGTTGATCGAAGAGGTTTAGGTCTCAGCGGGACAGACCGATTGGTGGCCTGCCCGCGGCCGCAGATGGCGTCAATAGTGAAACGACGTGAGGATGCCTCGAAAGCACCCTCACATCGTTTCCGTTTCGTGCGATTCGCTAACGGCCGCGCAGATCGATCAACCGCGTGTCCGATCCGGCTCTTGCCATCTCGTTCATGCCGGTCTGAAGCTGAGATTCCTTCTCGGCCGTGTCGACAACGAGAACGCCGATCTGCCGGGCCGAACCGACTTCGCTCTCGTTCGCGATGATCTGGTCGGCTTGCGCTTGTGAGCTAACGACGTACATGGTGGCCGGCTCAGCCGCGGGCGCGTGCAGTGTCAGCACGGCCGGTGCGGTTGCCTGACCTGAAGAACCGCCAAAGTCGACGCTTCTCGCGCCATCCAGGCCGAAGACGGCGCTGATGGCGAGAGCGACGCCGAGGGCCGCTGCCAGGTAGCGCGTCTTGACCAGTTTCCATGTCCGTGTTCCCGTGGTCGTGATTGCTGAGTTCATTGTCGTTTCCTTTCTCTGCGCGTTTTGCGCTCTAGTTGGAGCCTTATGGCTCTCTTCTCACACGTAGCTTCGCGCGCAGCGAGAACGCAGCCATCCACCGCTTCAGGCATCTTTACGAAAGCGAAAACGGCGCCAAAGCGCCGCTAATAGCAGAGATCAGTTAGTCGTCGGTCAGATCAGATTGCGATCGCGGGCGTAGCCGGCGGCCTCGGTACGGTTGCGCACGCCGATCTTGTTGAAGATGTTGCTGACGTGGCGTTGCACCGTGTTGAGGCTGATCACGAGGTCGCCGGCGATCTGGGGGTTGCTCCTGCCAGCAGCGACGAGGCGCAGCACGTCGACTTCGCGCTCCGAGAGGCCGTCCGGCAGTTCAGGAGCCGTTTCGGCGTCACCGGAGAGACGCGTTTCCTCCGCTTGCAGGCGATCGAGCCACGGCTGGCCGGCGCCGATGCGTTCGTAGATGCCGCGGGCGAAGCTCAGCTTCCCGGCTACAAAAGAGCGACGGCTGCGGCCACGGTAGAAGCGCCGGCAGCTGCGCGCCCAAACCTCGAAGGCCTCTGCCTCGTCCCAGGGCAACGACAGCTTCTGGAAGACCTCGATGGCGCGATCGAAGTGAGAAGCTGCCTGTTCGCTGTCGCCGCGCCCGGCGGCGTAAACGGCTTCGGCGAGGAGGAAGCGGCCGGCGAGGCCGCGCCAGTCCTCACCTTCAGCGAGGATCTCACGGCAGCGGGCGAGCTCTGGCTCAGCTTTCGCGAGCCGGCCTGACTCCGCCAGGAGGAGCGCCAGTTCAGCGCGGGCGCCGAACTCAAACTTCACCGATGCGAAGCTCGTCGCCACATCGAGGCATTCCCGCGCCACGCTCTCGGCCGAGCCGGCATCTCGCATTACGCGATGGAACCGAAGGAGGCGGCGGTTCGCGTACATGAGGAACTCTGCGCTACCGGTCGTGTGGAACCGCTGGATAGATTCATTGCTTTCCTCCCTCATCTCAGTCCAGCGGCCTTCGGCCCAGACAAGCGCCTTGCGTGCCCACACGTCCGCGATTCCCGTAGCGAACGCCCCCGCAGCGGCGAGATCCCGGAGCGAGTCAAGATCGCCGGCGAACAGAAGGTCTTCGGACAGGAAAGGTATGAGGTAACGCCCGCGCCCATCGCGGACACGCTCGTGCCACACCCGCGCGCGGACGGGGTCATGCAGCTCCAGGCTCTGGAGGCCGCAACACAGCGCCGTCCAGTTCTCCATGAGAGCATGGCCGAACGGCCTCGAAAGCTGGTAGGCACCGGCATCCTCCGATGAGCCAGCATCGTCCGCTGCGTAGGCGAGCAGGAACTCGTGCCATCGTTCCGGCCACTGGTTCATTGCCTTGCCTTCGAGTTTCGCCGTCTCTTCGCAGGCGCGCGCCTCCAGGGCCATCCCTTCGGCCAGCCGGCCTTGATGGCCGAGGTAGTGCCCGTCCAAGGAGAAGACGAAGACGCGCAGGAAATCGTTGTTGAGCCTCTCGGCGATCTCGCTCAGGCGGTGCATCGCGTCCAGCAACTCCTCCGGCCTGGAGGCCAACACATGGGCCTCGATGTGAGCGATTGCGGCGTAGAGTTCCCCGAGAAGGAAACTCTCCGGTTCTAGACTCAGTACCTTCTCCGCCGCTCTCAAATGAGCCAGTGCTGCCGGGTAGTTTGCGACGGCCACGGCCGGATAGGCGATCGTGGCGCCGGCGCGTATGCGCGACCGAGCCGATCCGATCCGGTCTCCGGCGCTGTCGTACAGCGCGCTCGCGCGCATGTAGCGCTCCACACAGCTCTGCGTGTCGAAGCCACTGAGGAAGTAAAGATCACCCAGCCCTTCGAGCAGTCGCGCCTGTCGTTTTGGGGGCTCGTCCGCCTGCGCCATGCATTCCAGCGCCGCCTCCCAGTGCCGGGTTGCGTCTTCCCATGCGGCCAAAGAGATGGCGGCGTCGCCCGCCCGAAGCAGGTGCAGAAGAGCCTGAGCCGGCTTCCCTGCCTGCCTCCAGTGGTGGCCGATCGCCTCGGGGCCGAAAGCGGAACTGATGTTGTTGCGGGATTCCATTGCTTGCGCCGCATGAGCGTGGAGCTGCCGGCGCCGGGGCAGGCTTAGATCGTCGTAGATCATCTCCCTCATGAGCGCGTGGCCGAACGCATAGCCCTCGCCCTCCGGCCGCAGCATTCCGGCCTGCTCCGCCTCTTCTACGGAGTCGGTGAGCTGGCCTGACTCCAGCCCGCTGGCCTCGGCCAGGAGATCGAAGGGGAAGGCTGCACCAAGGACGGCGGCGGTTTGAAGCATGCCGCGCGTGGGCGCCGACAGACGCGACAAGCCGAGTCCGATGACTTGCCGAAGCCCTTCGGGGATGCCCCAGTCGGCGTCAGCGAGGCTCTTGTCGGCGAAGTCGCGGCCCTCGGATTGCAGCCTGCGCACGACCTCCTCGACAAAGAACGGGTTGCCTTCCGTCCGCTCGCAGATCGCTCTGCCGACGCCGGCATCGACGGGACCGGCAGCAAGGCTATCGATGAGCGCAGCGCACTCGTCGAGCGAGAGGCCGGAGAGGCTTAGCGTCTCCTGCAGGCGCTCTCGCCTCAGCTGGGCCACGACGGCGTATAGAGCATGAGTCTCGTCGACTTCAGCCTCGCGGTAGGTGGCGACTATGAGCAGCGGAGCCTTGCCGAGCCTCCGCGCCAAGTGCTGGAGAAGCAGAAGCGAAGGCCTGTCTGCCCAGTGCAGGTCATCGAGGCAGAGCAGGAGGCCGCGAGACTCGGAGTCAGCAGCGATTTCGAGGAATGTCTGTGACGTGGCTTCGAAGAGCTGGTAGCGCGCCGCCTCTGGGCCGGCCGACGGCGCGGTCTGGAGGGCGAGCGAGCCGGGGGCCTGATCGTGCGCGACTGGTGCGTTGGCTGAACGCTCGGCCAGCTCGCGCAAGAAGCCGTCGCCCGGAGAGGCGCCGGAGTGCTGCTTCAGAGCTTCGACAAACGGTAGGTAGGGCGGCACGCCCTCCGTGTCGTAGGCTCTTCCGGTGAGCACGAGCCAGCCGCTGACGCCGGCGCGTCTGCCGAACTCGGTCAGAAGCCGCGTCTTGCCAATGCCAGGCTCTCCCGCGATCAGGACGACGCCGCCCTCGCCACGCTCGGCGGCCTCGAGGCGCTCGGTCAGCGTCGCTAGCTCGCGCTCGCGGCCGACCAGCGGCGTCCCGTGAACGATCAAACGACCGCGCTCATTCCTCGCCAGATCGACGTCAGAGAGATCATGGTATGAGCGACAATCATCTGTCGTAAAAGATAGGGTGTCAAACGAACTCCAGCGACCGTCACCTGGGCATCGCCGTGCAGGCGGTGGCGCTGATCGAAGAGGTTTAGAAGAGCCGGCTCTTGGTATGGCTGATGCGCGGCCCGTCCAAGACATCGATCTCGTCCTGAGTCGCCGGCCGCAGCGTCACCGAGAGCGCTTCATTGATCGGGGCCACGGTGAGCGTCGCCTTGACGTCGCGGTCCCAGATGCCGCTGCGGTACCAGGCCAGCACGGCGGAACCGTCCTGGTCGGAGACGCGGCGGATGTCTTTGGAGGAGAACTTCGGCGAAAGACTGCCGCTGCCGTCCAGCGTCACAACCAGCTCTTCGCCCTCCACCGGTTCGCCGGCGGCGTTGCGAGCGACGACGTAGTAGACCAGCCGCGCGACAGCGGCGCTCTTCTCGACATGGATGGATTCGTTGATACTCGCCATAACAGCGATGATCCTATTCGGACTCGACGCCCCAGATCAAGACGCAGGGGCCGGGGGTTCTCCATTGGGTCGTCGATGGGGCGAGACGAGAGCGTTATGGTATATTCCGATTGCTCGCATGAACCTACGCCTGCAACGCTGCATCTGTCTCTAGGGTGTCTCGCTAAAGCGCGGAACACCCAAACGCGGAGCGTCCTTCTGCAGGAAGGGCCGTAACTAGAGACGGAGGCCAGGCTATGTCGATCCTCGAAAGCATCCAGAGAGATATCAAAGCGGCGATGGACCGCGACCCCGCGGCGCACAGCGCCCTCGAGGTTGTCCTGACCTACCCCGGTTTTCACGCCCGCCAGCTCCACCGCGTCGCCCACGCGCTGCACGAAGCCGACATTCCGCTTCTGCCCAATCTCGTCGCCTTCTTCAGCCGCTCCTGGACCGGCATCGAGATTCACCCCGGCGCGAAGATCGGCGAAGGGCTGTTCATCGACCACGGCATGGGCGTCGTCGTCGGCGAGACGGCTGTCATCGGCGACAACTGCCACCTGACGCAGGGCGTCACCCTCGGCGGCACGAGCACGCATCGCGAGAAGCGCCACCCAACGCTGGGCGATAACGTCCAGGTCGGCGCCGGCGCGAAGCTGATCGGCGCGATCACGGTCGGCGACCACGCGCGCATCGGCGCCGGGTCTGTCGTCGTCACGAACGTGCCGGCCTACGCCACCGTCGTCGGCGTGCCCGGCAAGGTCGTCGCCTACTACGACCCCGGCGACGACACGACGATCCGCCTGCCGGACCCGGAGTGGGACCGCATCGAAGAGCTGAGCCAGCGCCTCGAAGAGCTGCGCGGCCAGGTCGGCGCGATTGAGGCGGAGCTGGCGGAGCATCGTGCCCGCGCCGCCGTCGGCGCCCACTCCACGCCATCAGACGAAGCCTAGCGTGCGTCTCTACAACACGCTGACCTCTCAGCTGGAAGAGTTCACGCCGCGGGACGGCAAGGTCTCGATGTACGTCTGCGGGATCACGCCGTACTCGGAGAGCCACCTCGGCCACGCGATGAGCTACGTGATCTTCGATACGCTGCGCCGCTATCTCGAGTACCGCGGCATCGAGGTGAAGCACGTCCAGAACTACACCGACATCGACGACAAACTGATCGCCCGCGCCGAGCGCGAAGGCGCGACGGTCGCACAGATCGCCGACCGCTACATCGCCGAGTTCGAGCGCGATACGGCGGAGCTGAACATCCTGCCGGCGCACGTCTACCCGCGCGCCACAGAAGAGGTGCCGTCAATCATCGAGATGATCGAGGGGCTGATCGCGAAGGGCTACGCCTACCCCGGCCCGGCGCGCGATGGCGCCAGCGACGTCTATTACCGCGTCGAGAAGAAAGCAGACTACGGCAAGCTCTCGAAGCGCAGCCTCGACTCGATGCTCTCGGGCGCGCGAATCGAGCCGCTCGAAGGCAAAGAGAACCCGATGGACTTCACGCTCTGGAAGGCCGCCAAGCCCGGCGAGCCCGCCTGGGACAGCCCCTGGGGCCCCGGACGCCCCGGCTGGCACATCGAGTGCTCGGCGATGTCGCTGCGGCACCTCGGCCCCCAGATCGACATTCACGGCGGCGGCCTCGACCTTGTCTTCCCCCATCACGAGAACGAGATCGCCCAGACGGAGGCGTACACCGGCGTGGTGCCGTTCTCGCGCTTCTGGGTGCACAACGGCTTCGTCCAGATGGGCGAAGAGAAGATGAGCAAGTCGCTCGGCAACCTGATCACGATGCGAGAGGCGCTCGATACCTACGGCGCCGATGGCGTGCGCGCCTTCATCCTCAGCAACACCTATCGCCGGCCGCTGACCTACAGCGAAGAGGCGATGGCCGCCGGCAAGACCGCCGCCGAGCGCCTGCGGACCGCGGTTAGCCTCGAAGACACGGGCGCCGGTGAGGCGCTGGACGCGTCGGCTTACAAGGAGCGCTACATCGCCGCGATGGAGGACGACCTGAACACGGCGCAGGCGATGGCGGTGCTCTTCGACCTCGCGCGCGATATCAACCGCTCGCGCGACGCCGGCCTTTCCGTCGGCGCGGCGCAGGCGACGCTGCGGGAGCTCGCGGGCATCCTCGGCCTGCGCCTCGACGCTTCGGAAGACGACTCGACAAGAGGAACGTTTGTGACTCGAGACGTGGCGCGCGGCTTGCTAGCAGCGTTTGAAGCCGCCGCAAACGCAGGCCTAATCCAAGAAACACTGGGAAGGCTCGACTCACTCGGACCAGAAGAAAGTGGCGATCCAGTCATCCAAATGCTGATTAGACTGCGCAAGGAGCTGCGCGACGCGAAGCAATACGCCCTCGCCGACCGCATCCGCGACGGCCTCGGCGAGCTAAGCATCACCCTTGAGGACGGGCCGTCGGGTACGACGTGGAAGGCCGGCGGCTAGCCGGCGCGATTTCAGGGAGGAGACGCAACGTGATTTACGAGCTGAGGACTTACGGGATCAAGCCGGGCAGCGTCGGCGAGTACTACAAACGCTTCGAGGCGGCGCTTGCTGTGCGGCTCGAGTACTCCGCCTTTGGCGGCATGTGGCACACAGACATAGGGCCGATCAGCCAGCTGATCCACGTCTGGCCATACGAGAGCCTGCAGCACCGCGCCGACACGCGGAAGCGCCTCTTCGCCGAGGGACGCTGGAACCCGAACAACCTAGACCTGCTCGTCTCCCAGGAGGTCGACATCCTCGACCCGGTCGCGAGCATGGAGCCCTGGGGCGAGCCGAAGCGCTGGGGCGACCTCTACGAGCTGCGGATGTACACCTACGCCCCCGGCGGCGACATCAACAAGGCCGCCGCCGCCTTCAACGAGGCGCTGCCCGGCCGCAGCGCGATCTACCCCGTCGCGGGCATGTTTACGACGCAGCAGGGCAACCTCAACCGCCTCTACCAGCTGTTCCCGTACAAGAGCTGGGACCATCGCGAAGAGGTGCGGGCCGAGTTTCGCAAGCAGGGCGTCTGGCCGCCGCACGCCGAAGCGCGGCCGATCAACCAGCTCGTGCGCTTCCTGGAGCCGGCGCCGTTCTCGCCGATCCACTGACCTGCTAAAATAGGTACACGATGCAAGACGAAGTTTTCGACGAAATAGAGAAGGCGCTCGAGACCAACGTACCGCTGGTCGTCGCGACTGTCGCAGCCTCCAGGGGTTCGACGCCACGACGCCCCGGCGCCAAGATGGCGGTCCGCGCCGACGGCACTTTCTGCGGCACCATCGGTGGTGGCTGCGGCGAGGCCGAGGTCTGGCAGGCCGCTATGGACGTACTCGCGAGCGGCAAGCCACAGCTCGTCGTCGTCGACCTGACGGAGAACCCGGAGGGCGAGGACAAGATCTGCGGCGGGATCATGGAAGTCTTCGTCGAACGCGTCAGCTGACGCAGTCGCAGCTAAACACGTCTGAGGCGCCCTTGAGGCGCCTCTTTCTAGTTCTGGGCGTATAAGCGTCCGCCGCTGCGCATCGCTCTCGCGCTACTTCGCTCAGGGTGGGTGAATGGAAGAGGATTGCTGAGGGGAGACCCCTCAGACTCCCCCCGCATGGGCTTCGCCCCCGCTACCCCTGCTGAGGTTATCGAAGCTCGAAACGAGTTTGAGTACAGGCGACGTCGGGTGGCTCCCTCTCCCTTTGGGAGAGGGTTGGGGGTGAGGGAGGAACGCACCGCGCTCAGAGGGTTGGGGTTGGGGTGAGGGAGAGGGAGAGGGAGGGACGGCACGGTGCTCTGTTCGACGATCGGGCTTTGTGGTATGACCCGTTTGCAAGCGCGAGCGAACTGCCCCCACGCAGTGGGTTTGCGAAAGTAAGAATCCCGGTGTTATCGTCTATTCGTATCTGTAGGGTGCTGGGAGGTACGCAATGGTATTAGCTGGAGGGCCGTTCGGGCTCGGGCCGGTGGAGTTGGTTGTCATACTCCTCGTGCTGGTCATGCTCTTCGGCGCCACGCGCCTCGCTGATCTCGGCGGGTCGCTCGGCAAGGGCATTCGCGAGTTCAAGAAGAACGTCCAGGACGAAGAGGAGACTGAGGGCGGCACCGTCGTCTCGACGCCGGTGATGACGACGCCATCGTCGGCGATCCCCGCCGCGACCCAGTCGCCGATGACCTCTGTCCCCACGGGCGACACGATTCAGGCGATCAAGTGCAACAACTGCGAGACGCTGAACCCGCTCAGCGCCAAGCATTGCAGCAACTGCGGTAGCGCTCTGGTCGCGCCGGTCTCCTGACCGAACCAAGGAAAGACAAGTAGAGGCGGGCCGGAGAGCCCGCCTTTGCATTTAGGGACGGATTTGAAAACGATGAAGCTGCAGGGCGTCCTCTTCGACCTCTGGGGAACGCTGATCCACGACACGCCGGAGCGCGGCCGCCCGCGGCAGGCGTGGCGCACAAACGGCGTCCGCGACGTCCTCCTCGCCTACGACGTCGATATCGAGTATGACGTCGTCTTGCGCGCCCTCGACGGCGCATCGCGCACGCTGACGGGGCTGCACGATACGGGGCGAGACACAGACAGCCTCGGACGCGTCGCCATCTTCATCGACGAGCTCGCGAAGGAGACCACCGCGCGTGTGCCCGTCGACGCCTACGGCGGCCTCGAAGCGGCGATCACGCGGATGCCGCTCGAGCTGGCGCCGCCGGCCGGCCCCAACAC
>DATDPC010000055.1:0-2501 GCA_035292965.1 Dehalococcoidia bacterium
CGCGTGTGCGCCTCGCCACGAGCAACGCGGCGCAGGCCTCGGTGCGCGCCGTCGACGGGCTGCAGGCCGTGGTCGGGACGACGGGCATCTTCGTCGAGAACCCGATCGAGCGGCAGTGGCGCGATATACACACGGCGGCGAAGCACGTGATGATCGGCCACATGACCTACGAAGCCGGCGGCCGGGTGCTGCTGGGGATGGAGCCGGACTTCCCGTTCTTCTGAGCCACTGGCGTGTCGGCATAGGGCTGCCGCGCCAGCTCAAGCCGCCGTAGATTCAGAGCGACACATTGAACATCAAGAGAGGCCGGGTTAACGCCGGCCTCTCTTGCTTCTGGGCGCTATCGACTAGAGGTTCATCCAGCGTTCGAAGCGCGAGTCGGCGATGGAGGCGCGGCGGCGGAAGTGACCCCCGCCGAAGTAGGCGCGGCGCCCGAAGCAGGCTGAACCGAGCAGCGACAGCGAGGCGAGCACGGTCAGGGCGATGAACCAGCCGGTGCTTGGTGTGACGGCGCTGGTCAGCAGCAGGATGCTTATGACCAGCATGGCGACTCTTGCTCCAAACATCTCGAAACTTCCTTTCGTTAGTCGCCGGGGAAGCCGTGCGGCTGGTGACCCCAGCGCGGCCCGCGGTCTCGGCGAGGACCGCGATTCGTCTGTCTGATTGAATCTCTGATCGCCCAGGCCAGGTGACGGATGTACCAGGAGTTGGCGGAGCGGCCGCTCAGGTTTGCGGCCTGGTCGATCAGGTCCTTGAGCTCGCGGGGGAGCCGGATCGTCACCTTCTCCATGTCACCCTCGACGGTGAAGACGGGCTCGGTCTCCGACTCGGAGGCCTCTTCGGTCGCTGCGACGGGGTCGATGACGAGGACGGGCTTGCCGGCCTCGTATTGAAGGCGGACGTTGGCGCCCGGCGTGGCCTCGTTGATCGCGCGCAGGCTCGTATCGAGCAGATCAAAAACAGCGCGCTCGAGGTGGATGCGCGCGGCGTCGAAGTAGCGCTCGATCTCCTGGCGGCGCTCCGGGCTGTCGATCAGGCCGAGCGGCGTGACGAGGGCTTGAAACAGGGGTGTGAGGTCGAGTTCGTGGCGGGTCTGTGCTTGTGTCATGCCAGCATTATGCTGGCATCGATGACGGCACGTCAAGGCCTTGTGCTGGCAATTTACCGAATCGGGAGCTAATTCCGGTACTTGTTCGTGATCGGTAGGCGGCGGTCGCGGCCGAAGGCGCGGGGTGTGATCTTCACGCCGGGGGGCGACTGGCGCCGCTTGTACTCGTTGCGGTCGACCATGCCGACGATGCGTCGCACAAGCGCCTCGTCGAAGCCCATCGCGACGATCTCTTCGATGCCACGGTCGTCTTCGACGTAGGCGGTGAGGATCGGGTCGAGGACCTCGTAGGGCGGCAGCGTGTCGGTGTCGAGCTGGCCGGGGCGCAGCTCGGCGGACGGCGGTTTGTCGATAACGGCGCGCGGGATCAGGTCGCGGCCGGCGGCGGCGTTTCGGTGGCGCGCCAGGGCGTAGACCAGCGTCTTCGGTACGTCCTTGATCACGGCGAAGCCGCCGGCCATGTCTCCATAGAGGGTCGCGTAGCCCGTCGCCATCTCGCTCTTGTTGCCGCAGGTGAGCACCGGCTGCCAGCCGAGCTTGTTCGAGAGCGCCATCCAGACGTTGCCGCGGATGCGTGACTGGATGTTCTCCTCCGCCGTACCCGGCTGTGTGTCCTTGAACGCTTCGGCGAGCATGTCGAGGTAGGCCTGATGCGCCGGCTCGATCGGGATGATCATCAGGCGAATGCCGAGGTTTTCGGCGAGGGTACGGGCATCAGCTATAGATCCCTCGGACGAGTAGCGCGACGGGTTCGAGACGCCGACAACGTGCTCTGGCCCGAGCGCGTCGACGGCGATCGTCGCGACGAGGCTGGAGTCGACGCCGCCGGAGACGCCGACGATCACGGTCTCGAAGCTGTTCTTGTGGACGTAGTCGCGCGTGCCGGTAACGAGCGCCTGGTACACCTCCGCCTCGTCTTCGAGGGCGGTGGCGTTGTGTGGCGGTAGAGGAGGTCTGACTGGGGGTGGGGCGCCCTGTCCTTCGACAAGCTCAGGACGAACGGAGCTCACGAAGATGCGCTCGACGGGGCGCTGGTAGGTCTCCAGCTCCTCGATCCGGCGCAGCGGCAGGTGGAGGCGAGCCAGGTAGGTCGACTCGAGGTTGAGGTCGACGAGAAGGAGGCTCTCTTCGAAGGACGGCGCGCGGGCGAGGACCTCGCCGCGGGCGTCGAAGACGACGCTGTTGCCGTCGAAGACGAGCTCGTCCTGGCCGCCGACGAGGTTGACGTAGCAGAGGGCGACGGCGTTGTCGGCGGCGCGCGTCGCAACCATGCGCTCGCGGGCGAGCCGCTTGCTCTTGTGGTAAGGCGAGCCGTTGATGTTGATGACGACGTCGGCGCCGGCGAGGGCTTGGGCCTGCGTTGGGCCTTCGGGGTACCAGATGTCTTCGCAGA
>DATDPC010000056.1:0-2734 GCA_035292965.1 Dehalococcoidia bacterium
CTCGAGGACGAGAAGTACGACGAGGACGAGCTCAAAGGCAGCCTCGTCTTCTCAGAGACGGCCAGCGGCGCGCCTTGCCCCGTCTGCACGATCACGCTGATCCAGTTCAACTACCGCCTCAACGACCTCTGGCTGGAGTACTGCATCAGCGGCCACGGCTACTGGCTCGACGCCGGTGAGGACGACCGCGTCCTCGTAGCGATGCAGCAGCGCGAATCGGCGATGGAGCGCAAAGGCGACGCTGAGGCCGGCTGGGCGGACACGCTGCGCCGCATGCGTTCGCCGTCGTTTGCTGACAAGGTGAAGAACCTCTTCGGCGGCCGCGGCGGTGGCGGCGGCGCACCCGCCTAGCGTCTAAAGCTCGCCCCGGTTCGCCCGGGCGACGAAGCCCTCCAGCGTCATGATCGCCAGCAGGTCGTCGTGCACCAGGTACTCGAGCAGGTGGTCCGTGTAGAAGTCGCGCAGCGTCCAGGCCGGCCCGCCGAGCACGAGATACGCCTTCATGTAGCGCTCGCTCTCCGCCAGCACCGCCTTGATCAAGCACATCGCCTCGTACGGCACCTTTTGCTCCGCCGTCCCGGACGTCTGCTGCCACTTCAGCGACACGAGATACGCCGTCCCGCCCGCGTCGTAGGCGACGAGGTCGACGATGTGCTTTCCGCCGCCCAACCGCTCGCCGATGTCGACCTGGCGGAAGTACTCGTAGCCGCCACGCTCAAGCGCCGGCAGCACCATCTGCTCCATGACGCTGCCCGTGCCCGTATCGCGGCGTCCCCGTCCTGAGCTTGTCGAAGGAGAGATCGTCACTTGAACCCCCGCGTCGCGATCACTTCGACCGCCTTCGTGCGATCGCCGTTGCAGGCGATCATCCGCGGCGCTTCGTATTCCTTGAGCTCGAACCCAAGACGCCGGTACAGCTCGACGATGCGGTCCGTTTTCTGGTTCGAGAGGACGACGGGGCCGGGGTGCTTCGCCAGCCACTCGGCCAGGCGCACCTGCTCGTCCCAGCCGAACGCCTCTTTGCTGTACTGCGTGAACTCGACGTCGTAGGGCGGGTCGGCGTAGACGAAGTCGTCCGGCTCCAGCGCTATCGACTCGAAGTCGCCTGTCGTGAAGCACCAGCCGTCCATCGCCTCGGCGTAGGGCGCGAGGTCGCGGTGGTAGTTGATCGTCGCGTGGCGGCCGAAGGGGACGTTGAACTCGCCACTGCGGTTGAAGCGGCAGAGGCCGTTGTAGCCGGTGTGGTTGAGATAGTAAAAGAGCTGCGCCGCCTCGTTCGTCTCCGCCTCGCCGCGCGCGATCAGCCGGTTGAAGCGCTCTCGATGGGCGTAGTAGAGCTCGCGATCGTTGTCCATCCTCTCGGTGAGCGCAAGGCCCTGCTTCAGCCAGCGGTAGAAGTTGACGTTGTGCGGGTTGAGGTCGTTGAGCAGCGCCCGCTGCGGCCGCAGCCCCAGCGCCACGGCCAGCCCGCCGCACAGCGGCTCGACGAGGCGTCTATCGGCGTAAGGCTCCCACAGCTCCCGCAGGTGCGGGACGAGCCAGCGCTTGCCGCCCGCCCACTTCAGCGGCGGTTTCAGCCCTGCCTGTCCCGCAGGCATCGGCGGTCGGTCCGGCGGGGCAACCGTCTGCGCAGTCACGATAATGAGTAAAGACTAAAGCGCCTGAGCGAGTTAGGCAACTAAGACGCGCAGAACTTATCGAGCCCTTCGTATGTCAGTGGGTCTGTCCGGATGATCTCGATCAGCGACTCGTTGGTGCAGATGGTGCGCTTGAGATAGCTGAAACGCTCATCGATCATCTCGAAGTTGAGCTGGTAGAGCTCCTCGAGACCAAGTATCGACTCTTTGACCTCGGTAATCGCTTCGCTGCCAATCACCGTATCGTCCGAACTCACTCGAAGTCTGAAATCGTCAAACTGAGCGGCCAGTTCGCGAATTTGCTGGTCTCGGAAGATCTGCGTTCGTTCTGCCGCCGGAATTTCGCCCCTGGTGATGAAGTCGTCCTTGACCAGCAGGAAGGCGCCGGCGATGACGAGGCACGTCAGCCCGGAGCTCGCGATGGCGGTGACTATGTGACCCTTCATGCGTCCCTAACGAAGTAATCGGCAGGATCGAGCCCGTCTTGTAGGTCGAGGTGGCGTCTCGGCGCCCTAGAACACGTCTCGCAGCTCAAACCGCGGGCCGTCTTTGCAGACGAGGCGCGATTCGCCGCGACGGTCGAAGACGGCGCAGCCGTAGCAGATGCCCGTCCCGCAGCCCATCGGCGACTCGAGCAGCGCCTGCACCGGCTTGCGGCGCCGGTTGCGGCCGGAGCCCTCGTGCTTCACGAGCAACTCCGCCAGCGCCGCGAACATCGGCGTCGGGCCGCAGGTGAAGACGCCGTCAGCCCAGCCGTAGTAGTCGAGGAACACGTCGGTCACGCGCCCCTCGCGCCCGGACGAACCGTCCTCCGTCGTCACGACGACCTCGGCCTCCGGCGGCACGAGCTCCGCCGGGAAGACGCCATCGGCGTTGCGCGCGCCGTGGATCAGGACGACGCTCTTGCCCTTCGCCACCGCCTCCTCAGCCAGCCAGATCAGCGGCGCGATGCCGATGCCGCCGCCGACGAGCAGAAGCTGCTGCCCGGCGCTGCGCAGCGAGTAACCGCGGCCCAGCGGCCCCCAGGCGTAGACCTCGTCGCCCGGCTCGCGTCGCGCCAACCACGACGTCCCCCGGCCGACGACGTCGTACAGGAT
>DATDPC010000057.1:0-18011 GCA_035292965.1 Dehalococcoidia bacterium
CCTTGCCGAGCGCCGCCTTCGTTCCCTTGTCGCGAATGACGATGAAGCGCCACGGCTGGCGGTTGCCGCCGCTCGGCGCAAACGTCGCCGTGCGGATCAACCGCGCGACCAGCTCATCGTCCACCGGGTCGTTCGTGAAAAAGCGGATCGCCCGCTGCGACCGCATCGTCTGCTCCAGCGTCTCGAAGTCAGGGTTCATCGTCACGTCTCGGCTCCATTCCGTATCTGCGGGGACGTTCGTAATATACCGCGCCGCTTCGTCTTGGGCCGCAGCGTCTTCGCCAACGCATCGCGTTGTGGCGCATGAGAGGTCAAAGATTGCTTCGTCCCTCGCAATGGGCCAAAGCGCCCCTTTTCACCCCATTGCGAGCCAGTCGAAGACGGCGAAGCAATCTTTGACACCCCGGACGCCCGCCGCGCCCCTCAGCTACGGCAGGTTCTCGATCTCGACCGGCGCCACCGCGTCCGCCAGCGCGAAGCCGAAGACGCGCGAGTAGAAGTAGAGCTCCCCTTCGAGCGACCGCTTGATGTTCTCCGCCTTGCGGAACCCGTGCTGCTCCCCCTCGAAGGCGACGTACGCCACCGGCACGCCCTTCTTGCGCAGCGCCTCGACCATCATCTCGGCCTGGTTCGGCGGCACGATCATGTCCTCCAGGCCCTGGAAAAAGATCATCGGGCTGTCCAGCTTGTCGACGTGCGCGATCGGCGATCGCTCTTCGTAAACGTCCCGGCGCTCCGGGTACGGCCCGACGAGGCCGTCGAGGTAGCGCGACTCGAACTTGTGCGTGTCGCGCGCCAGCGCTCCGAGGTCGGCGACGCCGTAGTGGCTCGCGCCGGCCTTGAACGCGTCGCGGAAGGTGAGCACCGCCAGCGTCGTGAACCCACCGGCGCTGCCGCCCGTGATCGCGATGCGGTCGCCATCGACGAGGCCGCGGTCGACGAGGTACTTCGCGCCGTTGACGCAGTAGTCCACGTCGACGACGCCCCAGCGGCCGTTGAGGCGCTCGCGGTAGGCGCGACCGTAGCCCGTGCTGCCGCCGTAGTTGACGTCAAGCACGGCAACGCCTCGGCTCGTCCAGTACTGCGTCCGCAGCGAGAAGGTGGCGCTCGTTGCGGCGGTCGGGCCGCCGTGGCTCATGACCAGCAGCGGCGGTTTCTCGCCCTCGGGCGCCGCGTAGTCCTTGTTGCGCGGCGGGTAGAAGAAGCCGTAGGCCGTCAGTCCCGCCTCGGTGGGAAACTCCAGCGTTTCTGGCACCGACAGATAGCCCTCGTCAACCGCAACGTCGCTCGACGTCTTCAGCGTCTCGATCGCGCCGGACGCGAGGTCCATAGACACGAGCGCGCCTGCCCTCGTCGGCGATCCAGCGGTGAACACGGCGCGCCCGTTGCCGACACGCATGCTGCCGATCGCCGTGAACGGCGTCTCGATCGGGCTGAGCGCGCCTGCCCGCGTGTCGATGCTAGCGAGCTTCCAGGCGCCGCGCTCGCAGTAGGTGACGATGATCCTGTCCGGACCGTCGAAATCGTACGTCGTCTGGCCGAAGACCCAGTGCGGCCGCCCGAACTCCGCCGCCATCGGCGCCAGCGCTTCGACGTTGCTGCCGCGCCAGCGGTAGAGGTTCCACCACGCCCCTCCTGAGCCCGTCGAAGGACCGCCGGGGTCAGAGACGAAGTACAGCGCCCCGTCCGGCGACCACTCTGGCTGGCACACGGCCTCGTTCTTGCCGCCCGCGACCTGCTCGATGCTCGTCACGCGACCGTCAGCGTCGAAGCGGCCGGCGAGGAGGTCGCAGCCGTCCCAGGGCATGTTCGGGTGGTCCCACCGCAGCCAGGCGATGCTGCCGCCGTCCGGGCTCAGGCGTGGCGACGAGTAGAAGTCGTGATCGCCGAGCAGCATCGTCTCGTCGCCGCTCGCGAGGTCGATCGCCGCGATCGTGTTCACCGCCTCGCGCCCCTCGACGCTGTGGTCCTCGCGTACGCAGATCAGCCGGTTGCGCCGCTCGTCGACGACCGCGTCGGCGTAGCGCATGCCCTCGGTGTGGGTGACGGCCTCCGGCTCGCCGCCGGGCGGGACGCGGTAGACGCGCTGGTCGGTGAAGTTGGCGAAGTAGACCGTCGCGTCCGGCCCCACGACGTAGTCGCCGCCGCCGTACTCGTGGACGCGCGTGCGGGCGTTCAACGGCGCCGGGTTCAGGTCAACGGCGCTTCCGTCCGGCCCCCGACGCACGATGACGCTGCGTCCGCCCTCCTTCGGCCGGACCTCGAGCCAGAAGACGTCATCGCCGTGCACCGTAGCCTGGCCGATGCCGATCGAGCCGCCGACGATCAGGTCGGCGCTGATCGGCGACTTCCACGAACCGTAAGGCGCTGTTAGCGGCACGAACCTAGCCTGGCGCACGTTTTTGGCACGCGGAGACGTTAGCCCCGCTCATCCTGAGGTACTCGTAGGATGAGCGTCACGTTCCGTCTCGCAGAAGCGCTTCAGCCCTGCCAGCGACGTCTGAAAGCTCGCCCGGACGGCGCTGCCCATGGCGATGCGCGGCCCGATCAGCAGGAACAGAAACGCGTTCGTCCACGCCGACTGCATCTGCGCGCCGAGGCGGCAATCGACGCGACAACCGCGCTCCGTCGCCGTCAGCTCGTACGTCTCGTCGATGCGCACCTCGTCGACAACGAGGACAGAGCGCAGCCTGCGCGGCGGCTCGACCTCCTGCACCGCGTCGATCAGCTCGCCGCCGGAGCGAGTGCGCCAGCGCACCGTCTGGCCCGGCCTCGGGTAATCAACCGGCGCGTCGAGCGCCTCGGCGACGCCGGGGTCCCAGCGTGCGACCTCGCCCGGGTCGCAGAGCGCGCGCCAGACGCGCTCAACCGGCGCCTCGATCTCAATGCTCAGCTTGATTCGATAGCTCATTGATCCAAACAGTCCGACCCTCTGCGCGGCAGCCCTATGCCGTCACGCAAGTGACCGGAATGCCGGCATCACGTCCTCGACATAAGACTGCAGGGCGTCCCAGTCGACCGGCGGGCGGATGACGATGTTGATCCCCTCCGCTCCGGCCTGCACGTACTCGCCCATGCGGTCGATCACCTGCTGCGGCTCGCCGAAGAGGGCGCCGTCGCGCTGGGCGCCGGGCTGCTGTCCCGTGGACGACATGTAGAAGTGGAGCTGGACGCTGCGCTTGATCGTCGCCGGGTCGCGCTGAAACTTCTCGCACCACTCGTTCATAACCTGCTGTTTGTGTGCGTATACCTCCGGCGGTATGTAACCCACGTTCCACTCGTCCGCGCGGCGCGCCGCGATCGCCATCGTCCGCTTCTCGCCGCCGCCGCCAATGACGATCGGGATCGTGCCGTTCACCGGCTGGGGGATGTTGCGCGCGTTCGTCACCTTGTAGTGCTTGCCCTCGAACGTCGTCGTCTCCTGCGAGAACATCATCCGCATGATCCGCGCGCCCTCGGAGAGCTTGTCGAGTCGCTCTTTGACGTCCGGCAGGCCCCAGCCGTACTCCATGTGCTCCGGGATGTGCCAGCCGGCGCCGAGTCCGACCGTGACGCGGCCGTGGCTGAGGTGGTCGATCGTCGTCAGCGCCTTCGCGAGCATCGCCGGGTTGCGGTAGCCCATCCCGAAGACGAAGCAGCCGATGCGACACTGCTGCGTCTCCAGCGCCATCGCCGAGAGCAGAGTCAGCGACTCGTAGGCGACGCCCCAACCGTCACGCGGTGGCGACTCGTAGAAGTGGTCCCAGACCGTCACCAGGTCGAAGCCTGACTCGTCGAGCTTGCGCCAGAGGCTGCGAAGCTCGTCTAGCTCGATGTCCTGCTGACCTGTGTGCACACCAAGCCTGATATCGGCCACGTTCGCCTCCTGGTTATTCACGCGCGGGGAACAGCACCGAGTCTACAACGACGCCCGCTTCGTCGTAAGCTAGGTGCGTGAGACGCTCCATCGCCGGCCTCGCCCCCGTCGTTTGTCTGCTCGCCAGCCTCCTCATCGCCTGCGGTGGTGGCGGCGGCGGCGGCGCCAAAGTGGGCGCCACGCTGCACGACGACTCGATCGTCCTCGCGACCGACGAGGTCCAGCCCGGCAAGGTCACCTTCGAGGTCAAGAACAGCGGCGACCGGCCGCACGAGTTCATGGTGATCAAGTCCGACCTGCCGCCGGAGCAGCTCCCCGTCAAGGACCACAAGGTCGTCGAGGACGAAGTCAACATCGCCGGCGAGATCGAGCCGTTCGGCGTCGGCGAGACGAAGAAGCTGACGCTGACGCTCAGCGCCGGCAAGTACGTCCTGATCTGCAACATCCTCGAGCTGCCGCCGGGCCAGCCGCCGCTCAGCCACTACGAGGCGGGCATGAACACGGGGCTCGTCATCGTCTCCCAGTAACTTGCGCTTGACGTGATCGGACGCGATTATTAGGCGGCTCCGGCCGTTACCCTCTCCGGCGCGAACCGCCGCTTAGTCACCGCGAGGCATTCATGCAGGTAACCCAGGCGCGCACGCTCGCCGACGCCGTCTTCCCCCGAGTCGACAGCGATAACGCCGCCCTCGTCTGGGCGCGAGATGCGGCCTTGATCATCGGCTTCGCGTCTCTGATCGCGCTGTGCGCCCAGATCCAGGTGCGCCTCCCCTGGACGACGGTGCCGATCACGGCGCAGACCTTCGGCGTGCTCGTCGCCGGTGGCGCCCTCGGCGCCTGGCGCGGCGCCGGCGCGACGCTGCTCTACCTGCTAGTGGGCATGTTCCTGCTGCCGGTGTTCACGCCGGCGACGCCGGTTACGTCCGGCAGCTGGGACGTCCACTTCATCCTGCCGTGGAAGGGCAACGAGAAGCTAATCTGGGACCTTTCGAGCGGCGGCTTCATCGTCGGCTTCGTCCTCGCCGCGGCGCTCGTCGGTTATCTGGCGGAGCGCGGTTGGGACCGCAAGCAGTGGGTGCACCTGACGATGCTGGCCGGCAACGTCCTGATCTACGTCCCCGGCCTGCTCTGGCTCGCCTATCTGATCGGCACCGACTGGGTGCCTCCCGGCGGCGCCAAGCCAATTTCCGAGCTGATCTCTGGCTCCGGCACGCTGGACAAGACGCTGAAGGGCGGTCTCTATCCCTTCATCGTCGGCGACCTGATGAAGCTGCTGCTCGCCGCAACCGTGCTGCCGGGGGCGTGGCTCCTCGTCGACAAGTTCAAGGGCAAGCGCGATAGCATGGATAGCAACGACGTGGGGAGGGCATAGGCATGGCGGTCAAAGAGCTCGGACACATCGTCCTCTACGTACGCAACCTCGACAAATCGATTCACTTCTACCGCGACGTCCTCGGCTGGCGCCCGATCATGGAGGAGCGCCGCGAGGGTGGCTTCCCCGCCTTCGCCTTCTCCAGCGGCCGCACGCACCACGAGCTGCTGCTGATCGAGGTCGGTGAGGACGCGCCGCTGCCGCCGCACGGCCGTCGCGCCGGTCTCTACCACTTCGGCCTCAAAGTCGGCGAGACGGACGACGAGCTGCGCGAGGTGCTACAGACGCTGGTCGACAACGACGTGCAGATCGTCGGCGCCACCGACCACACCGTCACCCACAGCCTCTACATCCTCGACCCGGACGGCAACGAGCTCGAGCTCTACATTGACGTGCAGCCCGCGGTCTGGCGCGACGAACCGATGGCCGTCCTCGCGCCCGCAAGGCCGCTCCAACTCTAGAGACGCGACTTCAAGCCCGCGCGACGCTAGAGTCGCGCTTTCAATCGATAAATGCGCCGGTAGCTCTCGTCGATCCGCGCCGCACTGATTCGTCCCGCGGCAACTGCGCCGTAAATCGTGTCGAAGGCGCGCGTGTGGCCGTAGGGTTCGTAGATCAGGCTGTTCGCGATCGCGATGATGTCCGCGCCGGCCTGCACCGCCAGCTCCACCGACGCCTCGAAGCCGTAGTACTCGCGAATCGCCGCCATCTGGAGGTCGTCCGTGATCACGACGCCGTCGTAGCCCAGCTGCTGCCTCAGGACGCCCGTGATCGTCTTCTGCGATAGCGTCGCCGGGTGTTCCGGGTCGAGGCGGGCGTTGAAGATGTGCGCCGTCATCACGGCGTCCGCCTTGCCCGCCGCGATCAGCTGACGAAACGGCTCCAGCTCAACCTCAGACCACGTATTCGTCACGTCGACGAAGCCCTTGTGCGAATCCGCCGTCGAGCTGCCGTGGCCCGGGAAGTGCTTCAGCGTCGTCAGCAGGCCGGCCTCGTGGTGCGCGTCGATGAACGCGCCCGCCTGGCGCACGACGACGGCCGGGTCGGCGGAGAATGACCGGCCGAAGGCGCCAATCGCCGGGTTGTTCGGGTTGACGTCGAGGTCGACGACCGGCGCCAGGTTGAGGTTGACGCCCGCCGCCTTCAGCGTCGCCGCCATTGCCGACGCCTGGCGCTTCGTGTAGTCGACATCATCCCGTTGCCCGAGGGCGCGCGCCGTGGGCGTCTCCGGGAAGCCGTTCGCCGGTCGCAACCGCGCGACGTAGCCGCCCTCCTGGTCCGTCCCGATCAGCATCTTCCCCGACGAAAGCGCCTGCAGTGACGCGTCCAGCGCCTGCAGTTGCGCCGGCGAAGTCACGTTGCGCTCGAACAGGACGACATGACCGAGGCGCCCGCTAACGATGTCGCCGTAGATGGGGCTTTCCGGCCCAACCGTCGTGCCGTTGAAGCCGACGGCGATCATCGCGCCGATCTTGTTTTCGATCGGCACGACCGGCGTCGGCGTGGGCGCCGGCGTCATCGTTGCGACCGGCGTCGTTGTCGAAGGCGCGGTGGGCGTCGGCGCGGGGTCGCCGCGGGCGCAGGCAGCGAGGAACGCCGCCGGCACGCCGGACGCGATCGCACGCAGCAGGGTGCGGCGCTTCAGGTACCTACGAGGGGATGTTTGGGACGTTAGCTCTTGCGCGGCTGCGCTTTCGCGGCGCGCATCCGGAACCGCTCGACGCGGCCGGCCACGTCCATGATTCGCTGCTCGCCCGTGAAGAACGGGTGGCACTTGCTGCACACGTCAAGGTGCAGCGTTTCCTTCGTCGAGCGCGTCTTCCACGAGTTGCCACAGGCGCACGTGACCGTCGCTTCGATGTACTGGGGGTGGATCTTCTCTCGCATTAGCCCGTTGCCTCGGCGTAGACGCTGACCTGCTTGCGGCGGCCCTTCGCGTACGGCTCAAACTTAACCTTGCCCTCGACGAGGGAGAAAATCGTGTAGTCGCGCCCCAGGCCGACGTTGTTGCCGGGGTGGACGCGCGTGCCGCGCTGCCGCAGGATGATCGTCCCCGGCACCACGACTTCCCCGTCGTAGCGCTTCACGCCAAGGCGCTTTGCGTTGCTATCGCGCCCGTTCTTTGTGCTGCTGCCGGCTTTCTTGTGTGCCATCGTCTATTCCTTTGTCTCGTCCGCTTTCGTTGCCCGGCGCCGTCTCGGAGCCGGTGCGGCGTCTGCTTCGGCTGCGGGCTTCGCGGCGGCTCGACGCCTCGGCGCCGGCTTCGACTCGGCTATGGGCGCTTCCGCCGTCGGCGCAGCGACTGCGCGGGCGCGGCGTCGCGGCGCTGCCGGTGCTTCGGCGACAGGCGTCTCGGCGACTACGGCTGCAGGTTCGCGCACCTCTCGCTTCGAGCTCGTCTCGCCGAAGCGGATCTCGTTCACCATGAGGCGCGTGTACGCCTGTCGGTGACCGCGCTTGCGTCGATAGCGCGTCTTCGCCTTGAACTTGAAGTTGATCACCTTCTTACCCTTGCCGTGCTGAACCACCTCGGCGAGGACCAGGGCGGTCGCCACGGTGGGGCTGCCGACGGTGACGTTACCGCCGTCGCTGACGAGCAGCACGTCGCGCAGCTCGACGCTGCTGCCCGGCGCCGCGTCGATCGACGCGACATCGAGCACGCTGCCTGCGTGCACGCGGTACTGCTTTCCGCCGGTACGGACTACGACGTCTATCGGTAGCCTCCTTCGTGGGCCTGCATACTGTAACAAATCAGCTTCGTATCTGACAAATGCCCCTCGCGCCGACCCTGTCATTGCGAGGAACGAAGCAATCTATGACGCTCCGTCGTTCACAGACGGCACGTCGAAAGATTGCCGCACCTACGCTAAACGTCGATCTCGATCGCCACCGGCAGCGCCGTCCGGCCCCAGCTCGCCAGGTCGTCTTCAGACGAGCGGTACTTCTCCACCAGGAGGCGTCGCGCCAGACGATCCTCCTGCGAATCAAGCTCGACGACCCGCCCGCGACCGCCGAACGTCTCGTCCTTGATCCGCACCGTCACGGCCGGCTCGCGCAGGATGTTGCGCACCCAGTGCGACCGCTCGCCCGCGCCCGCGAGCATGTACAACGTCGGCCCGGCAAGCCCGAACCAGATCTCGATCTCGCGCGGCTGGCCGGAGTTGCGTCCGGTTGTCGTCAGGTAGCAGAAGGGCTCGTCGGCCAGGTCAGCCAGCGGCATCGTCAGTCGAGCCGGGCGCGGAGGGGAGCCGGCAGGCCTTTGACGACGTCGCCGGGCTGGTAGATCGTCCGCCCGCCTTCCGTCTCGTAGACGACGACGCGCTTGTGACCCATGGCGCGCCAATCGTTCTCCGTCCAGACCAGCGCCGTGTCCTCGTCGACGCCCACGGCGCGCTGGCCTGGCTCGATGCTGCCGAGGATGCGTTCGATGAACTCGGGCCGGCGCTCCTCCATCCGGTCGAAGTGGGCCATGGCGCGGATCGGCGCCCCGAGGCCGAGCGCCGTTGGGCCCGACGGCGCGTCCGGCATGCGCATGTCGAGGTTGGCGTTGAGCACGCCGAGGCCGCCGCTGGCGCCGGCAACCGCCGTACCGCCGCGATTCGCCTGCTCCAGCGCGAACCAGGACTTCGTCTCGTGAAAGGCCTGCGCCAGGTAGACGGGGCTGCCGCCGGAGAACCAGACGAAGCCGGCCTCGGCGATGCGGCCCGCGTGCTCCGCCTTGTCGGCGTCTTCGTTGTCGACGATACGCAGCGGCGTCGCCTCGACACCGAGGCGGGCGAAGTGGGCGACGCCCATCTGCTCCCAGCGCTCCATGACGTCGGCGCCTTCCTGGGCGCATGACGTGGCGATCAGCACCACCGGCTTGCCGGCAGCGAGGCCGAGCACATACTTGTCGACGATGTCCATCGCCGGCGTGTACTCACCGGATCCTGCGAGGACGAGGGGGCCAAGCGAAACGTAATCTGCCATCAGCCCGAGATTATCACGTCAGCGCAGCAGCCAGACCTGCCCCTGCACGACGCCATCGCCGACCGGCTGCTTGGCGCCGCTAGTCATGTCGACCAGCCAGAAGCCGCCGCCGCCGAGCACGTAGACGGACGCGTTGTCAGGCGTCCAGCTGATCGAAGGCACGCTCTCCGCCAGCTCGGCGACGAGGCGCAAGCCGGCGCCGTCCTTGTTCACGACCCAGACGTCCTGCAACGTCGGGTGCGCCGAAGTTCCCGGCCTCGCCGGCAGCATCGCCGTGCTCGGGTTCGCCGCCGCAAAGGCGAGGCGCGAACCGTCCGGTGACCACGTCGTCGAGACGTAGAAGGTCAGCGTCAGGTTCGGCGGTACGACGCGAAGGTCCGGCCCGCCGGCAACGTCGCCGATGTACAGCGCCTCAAAGCGCGTCAGAGCGTCGACACGCACGTAGGCGAGCGTGTGGCCGTCGGGCGCCAGCGCCGGCTCGATCGCGCCCTCGATCACGCGCTTGCGCGCGCCGCTATCGAGGTTCACCGTCTCGATCCTGAAGTCAGACTGCCCCGTGCCGCTGACGCCGAGCACCTCGAACAGCAGCTCTTTGCCGTTCGGCGTCCAGTTCGGCTTCTGGATCGCTTCGCCGGCAGAACTGTGTTTCGCGACCAGCTTCGGCGCGCTGCCGTCCCGGTTCGCAACGTAGAGGTCGGTGCCGAAATCGACCTTGCCGTCCGAACCGGCCTTCGCCGGCAACTGCAAACCGTAGGCAATCTTCTTGCCGTCCGGCGAGACAGCGGGGTCGATAACGAAGAAGCCCGGGTCGGTACGCACGAGGACCTTGTCAGACGTCCCGGCGCGTTCGCTGAGGCCCTTCGGGTTCGTGATCAAGAATCGCGGTACGCCGGGCGCCGGCGTCTCGGCCGGCGCCGCGCTCGGGGCCACGGCCGGCGCCGAATCGCCGCCGCCGCACGCCACGGCGAACGAAAGCACCGCACCGAGCAGAGCGGTGCTCAGCTTCATTTCGGCCGCACGGCGATGCAGTACGCGAACGGTTCCGCGTCCCACGGCAGCTCTTCCTTTTCCCCCGTACCGAAGTCAACCAGCCAGAACTTCACCGGATCGACGACGTAGAGCTTCGTCCCGTCCGGCGACCAGCAGACACCGGGCGTGTTGTTCGCGATCTCGTTGACGCGGCGCAGGCCGCCGCCGTCGCGATGCACCGCCCAGAGGTCCTGCGCATCGCCGTGGACCTCGTACTCAACGAAGACGGTGCCACGCTCGCCGGCGGGAGCGACGGTCAACGAGTCCTTGTCCGCGGCGATGAAGGCGAGCCACTCGCCGTCCGGCGACCACTCGAGCGAGACGAACTCCTTCAGCTGGCTTGTATCGCCGAGCGGGCGCGTCGCCTTCGTCGTCATGTCATAAGCCATCAGCGTCTCGGTCTCGTTCGGCGACACTTCGACGTAGGCGAGCGTCTTGCCGTCCGGCGAGAGCGCCGGATGCGTCGCATTCTCGATCAGCCGCGTCCGCGTGCCCGTCCTCAGGTCGACTTGCTCGATGCGGTTGTCGGACTTGCTCGCGGTCCGGCTGCGCACCTCGAAGATCAGGCCGCTATCGTCCGGCAGCCAGACGGGGTCGCGGAGCGCCTCCGCCGTGAGCTTGTGCTGCGCGACCAGCTTGCGGTCCTTGCCGTCGCGCCTCGAGACGAAAAGGTCAATGCCGATCCCGCTCGACCCCTGAGCGCCGAGCGGAAGCTGCAGCGCATAGGCGAGCTGCTTGCCATCGTGCGATAACGCCGGCTCCATCAGGTAGGTCGCTTCGTCCACGGTGAAGATGGTGCGGGGTTGCTTGCCCAGCTGCATCTCCCACAGCGTGTTGTGGCTGGCGTAGAGAACTATTGGGCCCGTCCCTTTGTCGTTCGAACCGCCGCAAGCGTTCGCAATCGAAGCGAAGGAGACGAGAATTAAGCAGGCGATCAGGGTTTTGCGGCGCGAAAACGTCACCTGAAAAGGATACAGGTTTCGGAACGCTCGCTTAACGATCTAAGGGTGGCCCCGCACTGACCGCAAACGGGTCTTCGACTAGTATCAAACAAAGGCGAACGACAACCTGACCATGTCAGACCCAACCCAGCTTCCCAGCCAGCCACGGCGCGTCGTCATCGAGAACGTCACGCCGGAGGTCGATCGCGGCCGCTACGCCGTCAAGCGCATCGCCGGCGACGTCCTGCGCGTCGAAGCCGACGTCTTCGCCGACGGGCACGGCCTCATCGCCTGCCACCTCTACTACAAGCGCGACGAAGCCGCCGAATGGCTCTCCGTGGCGATGGAGGAGCAGATCGACCTGCGCTGGCGGGGCGAGTTCGAGCTCGACGAGCCGGGGACCTACGTCTACAGGCTCGAGGCCTGGCTGGACCACTTCGCTTCCTGGCGCCGCGACCTCGAGAAGCGCATCGCAGCCGGCCAGGACGTCGCGCTGGAGCTTCGCGGCGGCGCCCTCATGCTGCGCGAAGCCGCGGCGGCAGCGCCCGAAGACGCCGCGAAGAACCTGCGCCAGCGCGCCGACGTCCTCGAAGGCGGCGACTGGGCGATCAACGTCCGCACCGCCCTCGCCCTCGACGCCGAGCTCACATCGCTGATGCAGCGCTACGCGCCTCGCGAGCCGCTGACGGCCTACGACTGCGGTCAGCGTGTCGTCGCCGAGCGCGAACGGGCGCGATTCGGCGCCTGGTACGAGCTCTTCCCGCGCTCGACCTCGCCGATCCGCGGCAAGCACGGCAGCTTCGAGACGACGATCGACTGGCTACCCTACGTCTCGCAGATGGGTTTCGACGTCCTCTACCTGCCGCCGGTCCACCCGATCGGCCACACCAACCGCAAGGGCCCGAACAACACGCCCCAGTCCGGCCCCAACGACCTCGGCAGCCCCTGGGCGATCGGCGATGAGACGGGCGGCCACAAGGCGCTACACCCGGACCTCGGCACGCTGGACGACTTCCGCCGCCTCATCCAGGCCGCCCGCGGCCAGGACATGGAAGTGGCGATGGACTTCGCGCTGCAGTGCTCGCCGGACCACCCCTACGTCACCGAGCACCCGCAGTGGTTCAAGCACCGCCCCGACGGGACGATTCGCTACGCCGAGAACCCGCCCAAGCGCTACGAAGACATCTACCCGATCGACTTCGATACAGACGACTGGCAGACGCTGTGGCAGGAGCTGCTCGGCGTCGTCTGCTTCTGGGCCGGCGAGGGCGTCCGCATCTTCCGAGTCGATAACCCGCACACGAAGCCGTTCGCCTTCTGGGAGTGGCTGATCGCCAACGTCAAGCAGACGTACCCCGACACGATCTTCCTCGCCGAGGCGTTCACAAAGCCCCAGACGATGTACCAACTCGCGAAGCTCGGCTTCACGCAGTCGTACACCTACTTCACCTGGCGCAACCAGAAGTGGGACCTGACGCAGTACTTCGAAGAGCTGACCCAGGGCGAGCCGAAGGAGTTCTTCCGCCCCAACCTCTGGCCCAACACGCCCGACATCCTCCACGAGTACCTCCAGACCGGCGGCCGCCCCGCATTCGTCGCACGCCTGATCCTCGCCGCGACGCTCAGCGCCGCCTATGGCATCTACGGCCCGCCCTTCGAGCTTTGCGTCGCCGACCCGCGCGAGCCCGGTAGCGAGGAGTACCTCCACTCCGAGAAGTACGAGCTGCGCCACTGGGACGTCACCGCCGAGCAAAGCCTTAAAGACGTCATCGCACGTGTGAACCGCGCCCGCCGCGAGCACCCAGCGCTGCAGCGCAACGACACGCTGCGCTTCCTCGAGCTGCCTAACGACAACCTCATCGCCTACATGAAGACGAGCGCCGACGACGAAGACATCGTCATCATCGTCGTCAACCTCGACCCGCGAAACACGCAGTCGGGCCACGTGCGTGTGCCGTTATCGCAGCTCGGTCTGCCCTACGACACGCCCTACGTCGTGCACGACCTCCTGGACGACGCCCACTACACCTGGACGAACGAGTGGAACTACGTCGAGCTCAACCCTCGCGTCATGCCTGCGCACATTCTTCACCTGCGCCGGTCGCCTCTACGCGACGGCATCGTTTAATCTGACGTCGATGGCGAGGTCTCATAACGGCAACGCACCCAGTGGTGACCCGCACTGGTACAAAGACGCCGTCATCTACGAAGTCCACGTCCGCGCCTTCTACGACAGCAACGACGACGGTATCGGCGATTTCGCCGGCCTGACTCAGAAGCTCGACTACCTCAAAGACCTCGGCGTCACCGCGATCTGGCTGCTGCCCTTCTACCCCTCGCCCCTCCTCGACGACGGCTACGACATCGCCGACTACACCGACGTCCACGAGTCTTACGGCAGCCTGAGGGACGCGCGCATCTTCATCCGCGAAGCGCACGCTCGCGGCCTGCGCGTGATCACGGAGCTCGTCTGCAACCACACCTCGGACGAGCACCCCTGGTTCCAGCGCGCCCGCCGGGCCGCGCCCGGCAGCTCCGCGCGCAACTTCTACGTCTGGAGTGACAACCCGGATCGCTACAAAGAAGCGCGGATCATCTTCAAAGATTTCGAGTCGTCAAACTGGTCGCACGACCCGGTCGCCGGCGCCTACTACTGGCACCGCTTCTACCGCCACCAGCCCGACCTCAACTTCGATAACCCGCGCGTCCGCGAGGCGATCATCCGCGTCATGGACTTCTGGCTCGAGATGGGCGTCGACGGCCTCCGTCTCGACGCGATCCCGTACCTCTACGAGCGCGACGGCACGAGCTGCGAGAACCTGCCCGAGACCTACGAGTTCCTCCGGCAGCTCCGCGCCCACATCGACGAGAATTTCGAGGGTCGCCTCCTCCTCGCCGAGGCCAACCAGTGGCCGGAAGACGCCGTCGCCTACTTCGGCGATGGCGACCTCTGCCAGATGGCGTATCACTTCCCGCTGATGCCGCGCCTCTTCATGTCGATCCACATGGAGGACCGCTTCCCGATCGTCGATATCGTCCGTCAGACGCCGCAGATCCCGGAGAACTGTCAGTGGGCCGTCTTCCTCCGCAACCACGACGAGTTGACGCTGGAGATGGTCACGGACGAAGAGCGCGACTACATGTACCGCGTCTACGCCTCCGATCAGCGCATGCGGATCAACCTCGGCATCCGGCGCCGCCTCGCGCCGCTGCTCGGCAACCACCGCCGCCGCATCGAGCTGATGAACGGCCTGCTCTTTTCGATGCCGGGAACGCCGGTCCTTTACTACGGTGACGAGATCGGCATGGGCGATAACGTCTACCTCGGCGACCGCAACGGCGTCCGCACGCCAATGCAGTGGTCCGCCGACCGCAACGCCGGCTTCTCCCGCGCCAACCCGCAGCGCCTCTACCTCCCCGCGATAATCGACCCGGAGTACCACTACGAGACGGTCAACGTAGAAGCGCAGAACCAGAACCCGCATTCGCTGCTCTGGTGGACGAAGCGCCTGATCGCCCTGCGCAAGCGCTACAAGGCCTTCGGCCGCGGCAGCCTCGATTTCCTCCAGCCGGACAATCGCCGCGTCCTCGCCTTCATGCGCCGCTTCAAGGACGAGCGCATCCTCGTCGTCGCCAACCTTTCGCGCTTCGTCCAGGGCGTCAACATCGACCTCAGCGAGTTCAAGGGCATGGTCCCGGTCGAGATGTTCGGCCGCATCGAGATGCCACCCATTGGCGAGTCGCCCTACTTCCTGACGCTCGGCCCGCACAGCTTCTACTGGCTCGCGCTCGAACCGCAGCGCGTCGCGCCCGGCCAGATCGCCCCTGCATCCGGCGGAGACGCCGTCGTCCACAGCGTTCCGCGCCGCTGGCAGGACCTCCTGCGCGACGAGAACGGCGAGTCCGCCCTCGCGGCCGGGCTGCCGGGCTTCCTCGCCGCCCAGCGCTGGTTCGCCGGCAAGGGCCGCCGCATGCGCAGCGTCAGCATCGAAGACGCCGCGCCCGTCGGCCGCGAGGCGCCCCACGCCTACCTCGTCCTGCTCAACGTCCAGTACAGCGAGGGTCCCGGCGAAACCTACCTCTTGCCGATCGCCTACGAGTCCGGCAAGCAGGCCTTCCAGCGCATCGCCTCGTCACCGGGTGCCGTCCTGCTGCGCGTTCGCACCGAATCGACGGGCGAAGAGGGCGTCCTCTTCGACGCCAGCGTCGACGAGGGCTTCGCAACGGCGCTGCTCAACATGATCGAGCGTCGCCAGCGCCTGCGCAGCGCCCGCGGCGTGCTCGCCGGCATCCGCACGCCCGTGTTCCGCCGCCTCGCCGGCGAAGGCCGGCTGCGCCCTAGCCTGCTGCGCGCCGACCAGTCGAACACGTCGATCAACTACCAGGACAAGCTGCTTCTGAAGCTGTTCCGCAAGCTGGAGCCCGGCCTCAACCCGGACTACGAGCTCGGCCGCTTCCTCACGCAACGCCAGTTCCCCAACGCCCCCCAGGTCGCAGGCGCGATCGAGTATCACGCGCCCGGCCAGGAGCCGACGACGCTCGCCGTCTTGCACCAGTTCATCCGCAAAGAGGGCGACGCCTGGCAGTACACGCTCAACGCCCTGCGCGACTTCTTCGATCGCGCCCTGGCGCTCACCGAGACAATGCAGCCGCCGGCGATCACGGCGCCGAGTCTACTGCGCCTCACCGAAGAGGAGGTGCCCACCCTCGCCTCAGAGCTGATCGACGCCTATACGGAGGCGGCGCGCCTGCTCGGCGTACGGACAGCGGAGATGCACGCAGCCCTCTCCGTCGGCGCCGAGCACCCCGATTTCGCGCCCGAGCCGTACACACCGCACTATCAGCGCGCCATGTACCAATCGATGCGCAACCTCACCACCAACGCCCTCGCGCTGCTCGACCAGCGCGTCAAGGACGACCCGACCGCCCCCGCGGCCGCCGCCGACGTCCTCGCGCTCGAAGAGCAGGTGCTCGCCCGCTTCCGGCGCCTCACCGGCCGCACCCTCGCCTCCAAGCGGATCCGCGGCCACGGCGACCTCCACCTCGGCCAAGTCCTCTCCACCGGCAACGACTTCATCTTCACCGACTTCGAGGGCGAGCCGGCGCGCTCCCTCAGCGAGCGCCGCCTCAAGCGCTCGCCGCTGCGCGACGTCGCCGGCATGCTGCGCTCCTTCAGCTACGCCGTGCACACCGTCCTGCGCGAGCTAGAGCAGAGCGGCCTCAACGACGCCGACGCCATGGCGAATGCCCGCGCCTGGGGTCAGTACTGGCAGGCCTGGGTTAGCGCCATCTACCTCGGCGCCTACCTCGAGGCCGCTGGGGCGGCGGGCGCGCTTACGGCCGACTACAGCGAGATCGAGATGCTGCTCGGCGTCTTCCTCCTTGAAAAGGCCGTCTACGAGCTCGGCTACGAGCTCAACAACCGGCCCGACTGGCTGATCGTCCCGCTGGAGGGCATCCTGGACCTGCTAGAGGCTCAACCGGCGTCTTGAACGCCCCCGACCCCGTCCTCCTTCGACAGCTCGCGCGCCTCTACGGCGTGCAGACCGGCTACGCCGGCATGGGCGGCGAGCACGTTGAGGCAAACCCGGACTCCGTCCTCGCCGTCCTCGAGGCGCTCGGCGCGAATACAGACGACATCGCCAGTTCGATCAATCTGCGCCGCCGCGAGCTCTGGCACCGCCGCCTCCAACCGGTGCTTGTCGCCTGGGAGGGCGATCTGCCCGCCATCTACGCCCGCGTGCCCGCCGGAGACCTCTCGCAGCGCTTCGAGATGCGCCTGACGCTGGAAACCGGCGACGTCATCGAGCGCCGCCTTTCTAATCTCCCCGCCACGTCCCGCACAACGATCGACGGCGTCGCGTACGCCCGCGCCGCGATGCCCGGCTTCCGTCCGCTGCCCCTGGGCTACCACAGACTCGAGCTCTCGTTTGCCGGCGTCAGTTTGCGGTCGCTGGTCATCGCCGCGCCGCGACGCACCTACGCGGCGCCCGATCGCCGCACCTGGGGGCCGTTCCTGCCCCTCTACGCGCTGCACTCGCGTCGCAGCTGGGGCGTCGGCGACCTGACAGACCTCGACGCGTTCATCGACTGGGCGGCTTCGCGCGGCGCCGGCTTCGTCGGCACGCTGCCGCTGCTCGCCTCCTTCCTCGAAGAGCCGTTCGAGCCCAGCCCCTACGCGCCCGTCAGCCGCCTCTTCTGGAACGAGCTTTTCATCGACCCGGCGCGCCCGATTGCTCCGTCGCAGCCCGAAATCGCCGATCATTCAGTAGAGATGCCCGCCGAAGCCGCCGCCCTGAACGACGAAGCGCTCGTGCCGTATCGCAAGGCTATGGCGCTGAAGCGCCGCGTCCTCGAGGCGCAGCTCGCGTCGCTGTTGCCCGACGAGCGTGACGCGATGCAGCGCTACGTCGATCAGCACCCGCGTCTGCGCGACTACGCCCGCTTCCGCGCCGCCGGCGAAGCCTACGGTCCCAACTGGCGCCAGTGGCCCGGCCCCGCCCGCGACGGCGACCTCGACAATATCGCGCTGCCGGAAGACGCCGAGGCGTATCACACCTACGCCCAGTGGCGAATCGCGACCCAGATGGCGGAAACGGCCCGCCAGGCGCGGGAGAAAGGCGTGGCTCTCTACCTGGACCTGCCCGTCGGCGTTCAGGCTGACGGCTACGACGCCTGGCGCTACCAGGACCTCTTCGTCGATGGCATGTCGGTTGGCGCGCCGCCAGACGTCGTCACGACGTCGGGGCAGGACTGGGGCTTCCAGCCGCTCGCCCCGGAAGCGCTGCGCCGCAGCAGCTACGCCTACTTCATCGCCTACCTGCGCCACCACTTCGAGACGGCG
>DATDPC010000058.1:0-20223 GCA_035292965.1 Dehalococcoidia bacterium
GTCGCCGTGAGGAGGACGTAGCCATCAACGCAGGTGAAGATGCCGACCGCGGTTGCGGTTGGGCGCGGCGCCTGCGGGTCGGCGCGGTCGTCGGCGGCGCCGGGCGGATTGCGACCCGTGTTCGGTGGGAAGCCGTCCCAGTTCATCAGCATCCAGATCACCGCCTCTTGCATCGACGTGTCGAGGCGCTGACCGCGGCCGGAGACGGCGCGCTCGTTGAGGGCGATGATCGCGTCGGCGGCGGCGCGGGCGCCGGCGTGGAAGGCGGCCTGGGGGTAGCCGATCGGCAGCGGCGGCCGGTCGCGGTCGCCCTGGATCGAGATGCGGCCGCCGGCGGCCTCCAGCGTCAGCTCGGTCGCGGGCCAGAGCGCCTTTGGGCCATGCTGGCCGAACGGCGTCACGGAGACATAGACGAGGCCGGGGTTGAGCGCGCTCAGCGCCTCGTAGCCGAGGCCGGCGGCATCGAGCGTGCCGGGGTCGTACGACTCGATCAGCACGTCGGCGTGGCGCGTGAGGGCGCGCAGGCGCTCGCGCCCGGCTTCGGCGTCGAGGTCGATGACAGCGCTGCGTTTGTTGAGGGCGAGGGCGGCCCAGTAGAGAGATTGATCTGAAGCTGAGCGCCCCGACTGGCTACCCCTGCGCTCAGGGCCGTCGACGAAGGGCGGCAGCTTTCGCGCCGCGGCGCCGCTGGGCGGCTCGACCTTGAGGACGTCGGCGCCGAGGTCGGCGAGCATGCGCCCGGCGATTTCGGCGCGCGGCGTCGCGAGGTCGAGGACGCGTATGCCGGCGAGCGGGCCCTTCGCTTCTGGTGGCATCGAGTCCTAGGTTAGCGGTTGGGCGGTGATGAGCGACAGACGCGGCGGCGCTATGATTCGCGGCGTGACGCGTATCTCGGTGCGCTGGCTGCTTCCGTCGCAGTGATGCGCTCCTGCTCCGGCGGCGACAGGCCGCAGCGCCCGGCGACCTCATCGCCGGCTGACACGCCGGTCTCTACAACCGCTACGGTGCCAACGCCTACAACGACAAATCAAACCGTGCAGTCGCTCAAGTAGTCAGAGCGTCCCGCTCTGCAGCGGCCGCGCGCTGTTTGCGGCGCTTGCTGATCGCGTCGAAAGCTTCCCAGGCGAAGAAGGCGACGAGGCCGGCGCCACCGATGGCGATCAACGCGCTCTTGCTCACCTGGGTCGCGATGAGGTTAAGCGGCCACGGCACGAGGAACCGCTTTTCGCCCAGCAGTTGGTCCTGGGTAACGACGGCGGTGTCCGGCGTCTCGTTCGCGTCGCCCTTGGTGACGAAGCTGCGCGGAGCGTAGGTTACGGACTCACGGGTGATGTTGCCCTGCTGGTCCTTAACGATCGCGCGGAAATCCGGCGCCGAACGGACGCTGACGACGCGATGGATCACGGTCTGGCCCTCGTGGGTGAAGGCGATTACATCGCCGGCGCCGATCTCGTGCGGCGGTGTCTGGTGTACGGCGATGACGGAGCCTTGGCCGATCGACGGTTCCATGCTGCCGGTGCTGACCTTGTAGAGGCGGTAGCCCTCGATCTGCAGCCCGGCGTAGGTCGCAGCGGCGGCGAGGACAATCAACGCGACGACGGCAAAGAGGACGTTGGTGGCAACATGAAACGGCATCGCGTTCGTCTGAGGGCGCGGTTGGTTGAGAAGTTGCGATTCGGCCATGAGGACCTCCGGGTCTGGAGGGCCGGTTTGGCCCGGTGTGGCGTTTAAGCCACACCGGGCCTTCCCAGCGCAGAAGGGCGCCAGCCGTCCCGTCTAGTGAGACTCGACGCTTTCGTTCGAGGCGCCGGCTACAGGCTCGGTTGCCTCGGTGGCCTGCTCTTCGAACGTGCCAGTGACCTCAGCACCGCTGACGACCAGCGTGCAGTCACCCGTGTCCGAGAACTCCAGCGTCAGGTTGACGTTCGTGTCCTCGGGGCCCGGGTCGGCGACGGCCATCGCCGGGTCGAAGGTGTAGAGGTCGCCGTCCGTCGAAGGAGGCGGCGCAGACGGCGTTACGTCGGCTGGGTCGAGCGCGAAGTCCCACGGCAGGACGACCGCGTCGGCGGAGGGGCCGGCGACGGCCGGCGGGCAGGACTGCTCGGCGGAGCCGTTGTCCGTGACCTCGAGCGACGTCAGGTTGTAGTCGCAGTTCGGGTCGGACTCACCGGCGAGGATGTCGGCGACGGGGTAGTAGGCGCCGTCCGACGGGATCTGGTCGTCGGTCTGGAGGAAAGAGACCGCGAGCGAGGTCGGGTCACAGGTCGGGGACGGCTCTGCGCCGCCGCTCACGGGGCCGGCAAAGGTGCCGACGGCGGTGCTGGTTTCCTGAGCGAAACCGCCGGCAACCATGAGGGCGCCGAACGCGGCCAGCGAAACTCCCAACAGAACTAGTCGTTTCATCGTTCTGGTACTCCATAATTCCGCGCGCAATCGCGTGCGGTCTATTGGCTACCTGTCTATCTGGATCGGGATCGGGTTCTGAGTCCGTTGCCGCTATCACCTCCTAACGAGCGGAAGCGACGGCAACGACCGGGCACGACAGCGTGCGGGTAGCTGCAGGCGCAAACCGCTCAGGGCGGCAACGAGGAGTGAAACTGCTATGACACGCGGCGAGACGGCCCGGATCGCGTCGGGCGAGGCAGGCGTCTGCTACGATGGACATGCAGCGGAGTGGCCAAAACACTCTCGTTGCCGGCGTCTCGCGGTTACGGCCGCGGGACGCCTTCCCTTTTCGAGAATCCGGTCACGGCTCGCGTGACCTCGATCACCTTAGTCTTCGCAGGGTCTCGGCAGGGTCATAGCGGCAGGCGGGCGACCGTTTCGAAAGCGTTGCATAGGCGCAACAAGCTGGGTAAACCGGCCACTGGTTGACACGCCCTTTACGTTCTGGGCGGGCATATCTGGGGCCGCGATCTGACAGCACGATGAAGGCCCGGCTTGAGCCGGACCTTCTGAGCATTCGGGCCCGCTGGCTCAGGACGCGGCGACTTGCTCCCGCGGCGCTTCGAACTTCTCGCGTAGCTCCCGCGTCGCCTCCCACCAATCGGCGGCGCGCGGCAGGACGATGCCGCCGGAGCGCTGGTGGTAGAGCGTCGCGTCGTCGACGCCGGGCGGAGCGATGCCGTGCTCCGCGAGCGCCTTCGCCGAGGCGATGAGGCGGCGTCGCGTGCGGATGATCAGCGCGTCCGTCGTGCCGAGGTGCTCGCGGCTGCGGTCCATGATCGAGCCCATGCTCTCGGTCATCGCCATGTCCTGCTGGCGGATGCCCTCGATGCCGGTGAAGCTCTTCATCTGTGCCTGAGCCTCGCGGTCGATGAGGAAGTCGTTCGCCAGCGTCTGGCTGATGTTGAAGCGGCCGTACCAGCCGGACGTGTTCGGGTGGTAGTCGCGGAAGAGGCCGGGGATGCGCTGGCCGCTGGTGACGTTGCCTGTACCCGGCTGCATGAAGCGGGTTCGAGCGCTGACGCCCCACTCGAGCGTGTGGTAGTCGTCCATCGGCACGTAGGCGATGAACGTCGCGGCCTGGCCGAGGGGGAAGGGCGGCACCATCGCGAAGCAGGGGAAGAGCATGTGGCCGATACGCCAGTAAGAGCTGTCTTCCTCCGCCGGGCGGTACATGCCGTAGGCGGTGCCGTAGTCCGTGTCACGCACCGTGAAACGGCCGTGGCGCGTCTTGACCTCGTAGTACTGCAGCGAACCCGGCTTCGTGTCCTCGAGGCGGGTGGCGCCGCCGTGGAGGAAGGCGGCGTGGATCGTGTCCATCTCGCCCTCCCAGCCCTGCATCCAGTTGTTGGCGCGGTGGAGGACGGTGATGTTCACCTGGTCCTCCGGCAGCATGTTGGCTTCGAGCTCCGGCAGCGCCGGCGGAACCTCGCGGTCGCCCATGTAGGCCCAGATGATGCCGTTGCGCTCGTGCGCCTTGTACGCCTTCGCGTGGACTTTGCTGCGGAAGTTCGATTCGGCCGGCTCGGACGGCATGTCGATGCAGGAACCGGTCTCGTCAAACTTCCAGCCGTGGTAGACGCAGCGCAGCCCCTCCTCTTCGTTGCGTCCGAAGAAGAGCGAGGCGCCGCGATGCGGGCAGGAGTTCTGAATCAGACCGATCTTGCCAGAGGTCATGCGGAACGCGATCAGCTCCTCGCCGAGCAGCTTGACGCGTAGCGGCGGCGAATCGGGAGCGGGCAGCTCGTCCGACTTGATCGCCGGGAGCCAGTACTGGCGGAAGAGGTTGCCCATCGGCGTACCGGGGCCGATTCGGGTCAGATACTCGTTGTCGGCTTTGCTCAGCATGGGTTCGTTTCCTTCCCTGAGGGGCCCTACAAGCTCAACGTATTGATCATCGGTCGCGAACGTTGCGTCGTCAACTAACCAACCTCGACAGCGCGGCCTTCGCTGCCCGACTTGTAGACGGCTTCGAGGTAGCGCATGTTTTTGACGCCGTCCCAGAAGCTGAAGCCGGGCTCAGCGATCTCGCCGCGGATCAGGCGCACGAATTCGTCCTCGGCGAGCCAGGCGCCTTCGTGCTCCGGCGGGATCGGCAGCTCCTTCAGCGCCGCGTCGCCGGCGCGGGCGGCGAGGATCGAGTCGCCGCGCAGCTTGTAGACCAGCGTGCCGGCGTCGCCGTAGAGCTCGATGCGGCTCTCGGAGAAGTGGGATGCCCAGTTGAGCATGTTGAGCATCACGGCGCCTCCTTCCGTCTCGGCGATCGCGGTGACTTCTTCTGGATACGGCGCCTTGGTCATCGGGCCGCCGGGCGTCAGCGGGCGCTCCGGCGTGAACGTCGCGCGGTGGGCGACGACGCGCGTTGCGTGTCCCGTCCACGGCGCCATGACGTCGTAGGTGAGGCCGAGCTGGGCGGCGTTGTAGGGGCCGTAGAGATCGAGCTCGTTGCGGCCGACGCTGAGCGGCGTCGTCGGGTCGGCCATGCTGCCGTTCATGTTGAACGCCTGCACCTGCGTCAGCCTGCCGAGGTAACCCGACTTCACGAGGTGCTCGACGAAGCGGCGGCCGCGGTACCAGGGCGCCGGCGGCACGAGGGCGCTACGGACGCCGCGCGCCTTCGCGGCCTCGGCGGCGTTGTGCATATCGAGCGCGTCGGCGGCGGACGTGGCGATGCGGGTCTCGCAGAGGACGTGCTTGCCCGCCTGCAGCGCCGCGAGCGCGACCTCCTTGTGGGCGTAAGGCGGCGTGCCGATGAACACGGCGTCGACATCCGGGTTCTCGACGACGGCGCGCCAGTCGCCGGAGGCCTTCGGGATGCTGAACTGGGCCGCGACCTTCTCGGCGGTCTCGAGTCGGCGGTTGGCGACGGCGACGACCTCGCAGCCGGCTACGGCGGCGAAGCCAGGCAGGATGCGGCTGATCGTGAAGTTACCGGCGCCGACGAGGCCGACGCGTACGGTTTGAGGCATAGTTACTCTCCTGTTCTGTGGGCTCGATTATCCTCGCAGCACTGCGGTCAGGCGAGCCCGGTTCACGTATACTCTGCGCCACTCACGTGAGTTACGGGATGAAACGAATCGTGATCTGCTGCGACGGTACCTGGAACCGCCGTGACCAGAAGCGCCCGACCAACGTCGCGAAGATCGCGGCTGCGATCGTCGCAGCGCCACCGGATGGCATCGCGCAGAGCCTGTACTACGACGACGGCGTTGGAACGCTGTCGTGGGTGGACAAACTGCCGGGTGGGGTTTTCGGCGCCGGACTGTGGAAGAACGTGCAGCAGGCTTACCGTTATGTCGTCGAGAATTACGCGATCGGCGATGAGCTGTTCCTCTTCGGCTTCAGCCGCGGCGCCTACACGGTGCGCAGCCTGGCGGGGCTGATCCGCAAATGCGGCATCTTGCTTCCGGAAGCGCGCAGCCAGATCGACGAGGCGTACAACATCTACCGCGACCGTCGTATCCCGGTCGACAAGGGGAAGGCCCCGGACTTTCGCTCAAAGTACGCCGTTGTCGACGCGTACGGAGCCACACCGTCGATCAAGCTCGTCGGCGTTTGGGACACGGTCGGTGCGCTGGGTGTGCCGATGGGCGTGGTGGGTTCGATTTTCAACCAGAAGCACCTTTTTCACGACGTGGCGCTGAGCCGGACCGTGGTGAACGCTTATCACGCCGTCGCGATCGACGAGAAGCGCGGGCCGTTTCTGCCGACACTCTGGGAGCAGCACCCGGACGCGAAGGGCCAGACGCTGGAGCAACGCTGGTTCTCCGGCGTCCACACGAATATCGGCGGCGGCGATGAGGACGCGCGTCAGTCTGATCGAGCTTTGCTCTGGATGATGAGCAAGGCGCGGCGCAACGGCCTCGTGCTTGACCTCGACTACGTCCGGACGCAGGTCGTCGACAAGCTGGACGGGACGATATCGCGGTCGCTATTCCACGAGATCGCGCGCATCGTGCCGTTCAACCTGATGACCTACGTCCGGCCGATCGGCGAGGGTGTGCCGGTTGATAAGGCTACGTATCTCGGTGGACTCTCGAACGAGGTTGTCGACCCGGCGGTGATCGACCGAAACGTGGCGGCCGCGGATTACATGCCGACGAACCTCGTCGCCTACTTCCGCAAGCGGCCGGAGAAGCTGGTCGAGGCGAAAGCGGCGAGCCGCGACGTCCGGCCGGACGCTTGATACAGCCTTGTCGTAGATCTAAGGAACGCGCGGCGCAGGCGTGAAGGTGCCGTGCAGCAGGAAGGGGGTAATCGTGGGCGCAGCGAGGACCGACGTTGCGACGCGTGTGTCCGGCGTCGACGTAGCGCGGGGCGTGGCTACGCCAGCGACGCGCGTTGCGGGGGCGTTTGCGGACGAATCGTTGCCGCCGAACAGGGACGGGACGAGGAGGAGGAGGGCGATCGCGGCGGCGATCAGGAGCGGCACGGCTATGAGGAAGGGTTTGTAGCGGGACATACGCTGCATCTAGCTTAGCAAGGCGACGAGGACCTAGCTCGCCGCCGAGGCTGGAAAGCCTCGGCTACGTTTGTTGAGGGCAGCGGGCACTTGGCTCGCGGGCGATGCGCGGTTACGCTGCCCTGTACCGATAGGAGATGACGATGGCTCGCAAGCTACGCAGCAACCTCGAACCCGGTACCGGTATGTGGGCGGCGCGACGGGCGCAGTGGCACGCGCTCGGTCTCAGCGACGAGGACATGCTGAAGCCGAAGATCGCCGTCGTGAACAGCTCCTCGGAGCTGGCGATCTGCTTCTCGCACCTGGATGGCGTCGCCGAGAAGGCGAAGGAGGCGATCCGCGCCGCCGGCGGCATGCCATTCGAGGTCCGGACGGCGGCGCCGAGCGACTTCGTCACGAGCGTCGGCCGGCGCGGCGCCTACATCCTGCCGAGCCGTGACCTGATCGCCAACGACATCGAGGTACAGGTCGAGGGCGCCTTGCTCGACGGCATGCTCTGCCTCGCGTCCTGCGACAAGACGGTGCCGGGCCAGATCATGGCGGCGGGCCGGCTCAACATCCCGACGATCGTCGTGCCCTGCGGTTACCAGGCGCACGGCGAGTACAACGGCCACCACATCGACATCGAAGAGGTGTTCCTCAAGGCGGGTCACGTTGCCGCCGGCCGGATCACGCTGGAAGAGCTGACGGCGATGGCGGACAGCGCGATCTGCAGCCCCGGCGTCTGCGCCGGCATGGGCACGGCGAACTCGCTACACATCGTCACGGAAGTGCTGGGGATGAGCCTGCCGGGCTATGCGCCCCTGGCGGCGAACTCCGACAAGATGTTCGACCTCGTGAAGCGCTCCGGCGAGCGCATCGTCCAGATGGTCTGGGACGACCTGAAGCCGCGCGACTACATCACGGAGGCGTCGATCGCGAACGCGGTGATGGTCGTGCTGGCGCTAAGCGGCTCGATCAACTGCGTCAAGCACCTGCAGGCGATCGCCTACGAGGCGGAGCTCGACATCGACGTTTACTCGATGTTCAACGAATGGGCGCCGAAGATACCGCTGCTGGCGGCGATCAAGCCGAGCGGCGAAGGGCTGATCGAGGACCTCGAAGCGGCCGGCGGCGCCCTCGCCGTGATGAAGCGGCTGGAGCGCTTCATCGACACGAGGGCGCGCAACGTCAGCGGCCAGACGGTGGGGGAGATCCTGCGCGACGTCGTCGTGCCGGACGAGAGTGTGATCCACACGGTCGACGACCCGCTCTCGACGCGGCCGTCGATCGTGATCGTGCGCGGCTCGCTGCTGCCGGGAGGCGGCATCGTCCGCCTCGGCGGCGTTACGACGCGGACGCTGCGCTTCAGCGGACCGGCTAACATCTTCCACTCGCGCGAGGAGGCAATCGAGTCGCTGAACAAGGGCGGGATCAAGCCCGGCGACGTCGTCGTTCTGCGCGGCATCGGCGTGCGCGGCGGGCCGGGCATGGCGTTTACGTCAGCCGTCGTCTTCGCGCTAGATGGCGCAAGCCTGATCGATGACGTGGCGGTGATCACGGAGGGCCAGGTGTCGGGTCTGGTGAACCGGGGCCTCGTCGTCGCCGAAGCGTCGCCGGAGGCGGCGGAGATGGGTCCGCTGGCCTATGTCGAGAACGGCGACACGATTACGATCGACGTAGAACGACGGGTCGTCGACCTCGAAGTGAACGATGAGGAGATGGCGATCCGGCATCAGCAACGCCTCAAGTTCGGCGCCGGGCCCCAGCGTGGCTGGCTCGGCGTCTATCAGCGGACGGCGCGTCCCGTGCACGAGGGCGCCGTGATGACAGGAGAATAACGTGACGATATCACCACCAGACATGAACGAGATCAACAAGAAGATCGTCGAGGAGTTTCGCGCCAACGGCGGCACAGTCGAGATGTTCAAGGGCCTGAAGATCCTGCTGATGCACCACAAGGGCGCCAAGTCCGGCAAGGCATACCTCAACCCGCTCGCCTACCTGCCGGTCGGTGAGAGCATGGCCGTCTTCGCCTCGATGGGCGGCGCGCCGAACAACCCGGACTGGTACCACAACCTGGTCGCGAACCCGGACGTGCAGGTCGAGCTGGGCGACGGCAAGACGATCAACGCCAAGGCGCGCGTCGCCACCGGCGCTGAGCACGACGACCTGTACGCGAAGCAGGTGGCCGTGGCGCCGATGTTCGGCGATTACCAGAAGCGGACGACGCGCGTGATCCCGGTCGTCGTGCTCGAGCGCGCCTGACGTCGATGACGCAGCAGCGTGACCAGCGCGCGATCGACGCCGAGACGGTGGCGCAGTACCGCGCGACCGGCGGCCACGTCGAGCGGTTTGCGGACGGGACGATGCTGGTGCTGACGACCACGGGCGCGAAGAGCGGCCGGCCGCACGTCAAACCGCTGCGCTTCATCGCCGACGGCGACCGCATCGCGATCATCGCCTCGCACCAGGGCGCGCCGAAGAGCCCGGACTGGTACCACAACCTGGTCGCGAACCCGCGCGTGACGGTTGAGGTCGGCAGCGAGCGCTTCGAGGCGGTCGCCCGCATCGCGACGGGTGAAGAGCGCGAGCGTCTCTACGCGGCGCAGGCGGCGAGGATGCCGCAGTTCGCCGAGTACGAAACGCGGACGACGCGCGTGATCCCGGTCGTCGTGCTGGAGCGCGTCTAGCAACCACACGAATCGGCCAACACCAGGAAATTCTCCAAGAAAAGCGCTTGACAGGCCTCCGCCGCGAGGTGTATTAAACCAGTTAGTTATTTAACTAGGTGGTGTAGTACAGCATGGTGACAGACCAACTCAGCGCTACTTTCGCCGCTCTCGCCGACCCGACGAGGCGCTCGATCCTCGAGCGGCTCGCGTCCGGCGAGGCGTCGGTCACGGAGCTGGCGGAGCCTTTCGACATGAGCCTGCCGGCGGTCTCAAAGCACCTCAAGGTGCTGGAGCGCGCCGGCCTTATCGCCCGCGGCCGGGACGCGCAGTGGCGCCCCAGCCGGCTCAGAGCAGGTCCGCTCAAGGAGGTTGACGATTGGGTGGAGCACTATCGCCGCTTCTGGGAAGAAAGCCTCGATCGTTTGGACGAATACCTTCAGGAACTGCAATCGAAGGAGGAGAAGCGTGACTCAGCGAACTAGCAACGCCACGGACACTTCGGGCCGGGAGATCGTGATCACCCGCGTCTACGATGCGCCGCGCGAGCTCGTCTTCAAGGCTTGGGTTGAGCCGGAGCACCTGGTGCGCTGGTACCACGCTTCGGACGACTGGACGACGCCTTACGCCGAGACAGACCCGCGGCCAGGCGGCGCCTTCCGAATCGGCTTCGCTTCGCCGGACGGCAAGGCCGCCGCGCCGGAGGCCGTCGAGATGATCGCCTACCGGATGCCGGCCTACAAGTACCGTGGCCGGTCGCTGGTGTACATCGGCGCGGCCAAGAACCACTGCGCTCTCTACGGCATGAGCGACGTGATCGCTGCGCACAAGGACGAGCTGGCGGCCTACGACACGTCGAAGGGAACGGTGCGCTTCCCGGACGGGAAGCCGCTCCCGGACGCGCTCGTGAAGAAGCTGGTCAAAGCACGCATCGGCGAGATCGAAGCTGCACGAACAACCCCGTGACGAAGCAAGTGAGGAGAAGGAAATGGTGACAATGAGCAACGAATCGACTTCAACGGCGGACCGGGAGATCGTAATCTCGCGCCTGATCAACGCGCCGCGAGAGCTGGTGTACGAGGCGTGGACCGACCCGCGGCACATGGTGCACTGGTACGGCCCCAACGGCTTCACGAGCACGATCACGGAGTGCGATGTGCGCGTCGGCGGTGTGATGCGCATGATGATGCACGGGCCGGACGGCACGGACTACCCGAACAAGATGACCTACCTGGAGGTCGTGCCGCCGGAGCGCATCGTCTGCGAGTACGGCGCCGGCGACGAGCCCGACCCAGGCGACTTCCTGCAGACGGTGACCTTCGAGGACGCCGGCGGCAAGACGCAGGTGACGATGCGCGCGCTCTTCGCCACGGCGGCGGCGCGCGACATGGTCGTCGAGAAGTACGGCGCGATCGAGGGTGGGAACCAGACGCTGGCGCGCCTGGACGAGTACGTCTCGAAGCTCTAACGACGGTACGCAGAAGACGCCCGCTTCGGTGCAGGCAGCTCGCGGGGCCTGCTAGCAGGTAACGCTGAAGACGGACGGTGGCGCCGGGCCGGTTCCAGCGTTGCCGTCGAAGTACCAGTTGTTGGCCGTCGTTACGCCGGTCACGTCGCAGCTGCCGATGAAGGCGTAGCCGCCGACGGTCGGATCCATGAGGTCGAGGTCGGAGTCAGCGTGGCCCAGGCCCAGAACATGACCAAACTCGTGTCTCGTGACCTCGCCAATCGTGGCCTGGTCATTTACTCTGCCGAAGGCCTTGAGCGAGATCGACACCGTCACCTTCTTAACAAGCGACGATTTCCGATCGAAGCTACGCTGAGTCACGCCGGCGATGACGCCGCCACCCTTTTTGAGCGTGATGGCGATGTCAGCGCCGCTTGAGACCTTGTCCAGAGTGAGCCCGGGGACGGCCAGCTCCCACTCCTCCACAGCGTCGAGGACGGTTTGCCGGTCGGTGTCCGATCCGCCGGAGATGCTGTAAGTCAGCTGACCATCGCCCAGGGCGTTGTTCCAGGCGCAACAGACATCGAGCTGATAGGCGACGGCATTTGCCCGGTCGGCTGAGGCAAAGACGCCGGCCGCGACCAGCAGCAGGCCAATCACCGGAAACAGGACACGCTTCTTCATCTCTGACCTCCTCGGCGGGACCTCCTGGAGGCCCTCGCGCTCACTCTACACAGGAAACGCGCGCGATCAACGATAGCTTGTTTTGGAGCGGGGGACGAGATTCGAACTCGCGGGGCGATTCAGATCAGTGGCCGCCCGTGTGCATCGCCCGAATGTCGTCTGGCGTGAACTGATTAAGCCCGACAACCTTAGCCTGCTTGCGAAGAATCGGCGGCACCATGAGAGTTGCACTTGCGTCGTCTGGGGCTTCGACGATCATCCACTCTTCGTGGACGCCCGCCTTGCAGCCCCACTCAGCATGAGTCAGGTAGTGCGCGCCGGCCTGCAGGTAACTATCGAGTATCTTCAAACACTCCAGAGGTTCGTGCACAGCGTGGATAAGGTATTTAGCCATCGTTCCCTCCAAGGCTATCGTTGAGCATAAAGCCTGTCGGGGCTTTGGAGCGGGGGACGAGATTCGAACTCGCGACAGCCTGCTTGGAAGGCAGGAGCTCTACCACTGAGCTACCCCCGCTTCGTGGACGTAGCGATTATAGCGACGCACGGAGGGATTCAGTCGTCGCCTTCTGAGTTCTCGAAGATGACTTCCAGCGGCGCACCGCAGTCGATGCATGTCTCGGGGCGCTGGCCCGAGGGATCGTCCCAATCTCCCATAGTCCAAGAATCGCAGGTGCGACAGTAGCGGGCCTTGTCGGCCATGAATTCAACCAAGGACTTTGCAGGGAACATGGAGCGGGCAACCCGCATGTCTATCACACTAAAGTGATGGTGGGGACGACCACGCCCTGCTGAGAGATCCCCGACTTGTCTCACGATCCCGCGCTGATCCCAGATCTGGATGCTTCGCCGCGCGGCATTGGTCTGAACGTGAAGGATGTCATTTGCAACTTCTGAGACTGTGAAATCGACTTGTCCAAGCCGAGTCAAGTCTCGAAGCACGCTCGCGGTTGCTATTTCGATGGCCCGTTCATTGGCAAACGCATCCACGGCCCGCATCATCGCCTCTAGAGTAATTCCCGGCATCGCATCATTCGATCGCAGTTGCTCGTCCAAGGCACGACCCCATATGCGAATCAGGTCACGGGGTGATCCAGCAGCGAAACACAAACTTATGAAGACCAGATCGCTAGCATCATCCTCAGGGGACACAACTTCGGACAGATCACTTAGTTTGCCGTTGCTAAAAACGTTAAGACGTCTCCCCATCATCTCGAGCAGTTCATGATTCCGCCACTTCGTGTGAAAGGTCTTTATCCTGTCCGAGCGGCCGCCGCTTTCTTCAAATTGAGGATAAATGTAATCGGGTACAAAGAACTTGAACGCGTACGGCCGATGTTCCAGAAGTCTCAAGTCGTGCATCAATGGAGCAACAAGAGTGTAAGCAGCCTGCCCGTTCGACTGTGTCTCGGCGGTCTCGTCAATTCTGTCGATCAGGACATAAATGGCTTTGAAACCGAGTGTGCGGGCGATGGTCGCGAGTGCTTCTAATGCGTCACCGGGTGCCAATTCATAATCATGGTCATCGGCGGCGGGAAGTGTCCCGCCACCGATGCCTCCGGTGGCGATGTTCACACCTGAAAGAACACTCGTCAGAATCCAGCGGTTCTCGTTCCAGACCTCCTTGGCACGATCTGGAAGATTTCGTATAGCCTTCAATGACCTGACCAACTCGGGTTGCGAAACAGTGCCCAGCAAAGAAATTGCGATGCGCCGCAGGGAAGTCTTCTCGTCGGGAGTAAGGTGGTTTCCGGCTTCTCCATTGATACTCAGCCACGTCAGAAGCCCCACTACCGTCAGGCGGGCTACATTCAGTTGATGATCGGCAATTGTGGAGCGGACGGGAATGCGTCCAAGCCGATTGCGAAAATCGTCATATGTCACACAAAGAACTTCGTCGCCGGGCGAGGAGATTTCCACCATCCGCCGTTGCGCGCTCTTACCCGCGCCGCGTGGTGCGAACACCATGCAAGAGGTCGGATTAGATGGATCTCCAAGGACCGACGCGAAATACGGCGGAGAAACGAAGTACTGATCCAGTCGTTCTTCTTCATCCGCATTGGTGAATTGAAACGGATTTGCGGTGAGTCCGAACGCCCCGAGGTACTCAACTAATGATAGAGATGTCATATGAGTTAATTCTTACCTGATTATAACGCCGAAGCCGCCTCCCGCTATAATGCGCCGCGACTAGCAGGAGGAGACGACCGGACGATGACGACGCAGCCGACGCCTGAGACGCTGACGGAGCTGAAGTTCAACGACGCGTTGAGGCAGACGATCAACCAGTCCTACGTGCCGAAAGACCTGCCGATCTTCATGGCCTACGTCAACGAGGACGGCGAGCCCGGCGCGTCTTATCGCGGCAGCGTTGTCGCGGTTGGCGACGACAAGATCGGCGTCTGGGGGCGCAACGGCGAGGGCAGCACGATGAAGGCGATCGCGTCGAACGCCAACGTGCTGCTGATGTACCGCGAGCCGAGCCCCGACCACCAGCGGTCTCTCGCCGTCGTCACGTTCCGGGGCAAGGCGCGCGTGGCGACGGACGAGGCGGAGCGTCGCCAGGTCTACGACACGATGCCGCAGCGCGAACGCGACGCGGACGTGGAGTACAAGGGCGTCGCGATCATCGTCGACCTCGATAGCGTGTCGGGGTTCATCCCCGGCTACCGGCTGCAGATGAAGCGCTAGTGACGAGAGGCCGAGGCTGGAAAGCCTCGACTACGTTAGGAGAGGGCGAAGCGTCTAGCAGGGCACGCCGCCGGGCCCCCGGTCCTGAAGGCTGCCGCCGGGCTTCGACGCCTTCGGGTCGGCGCCCCAGTCCTCGAAGGTCCATCGCAGGTCGCGGCCGTTGACGGCGCCGCGGATCTGGGAGGGACGCAGCGTCTTAGGGTCGAGCTCGATCGTGACCGAGCCCAGCCCTTCAATCGTCGCGCGGATAAGGTTGCCTTCGTACTTAGCGTCCTTGGCGTTAGCCAACGCCTGCGTCTTCGTGAACAAGTAAGGTTTCAGGACGTCGACGCCGCCGCCCGGCATACGAAAAGACTCTTTGCAGGTCGAGCGCTTGAAGTAGGTTGTGCCGCCGGTCAGCGTGATCGTGTAGGTCGCGTTCGGCTCTCCGGTGCGGGCGAGCTCGGCCTTGGCGGCAGCCCCGTCGCCGTTGACGACGACGCTGCCGCCATCGCTGCCGCCCCACTGCGGCAGGACGAAGTTCGACTGCTCGACGCGGAGACGATAGCCGCCGGCTTTGTCGAGGACGCTTTGGGATGCCTTCAGGGCCGCGGGTGCGTCGCCGGCCGGGACGGCGGGGGCGGTCGGGTCCGTCTTCGTGTTGGCATCGTCCCCCTTGCTGCAGGCAACGAAAAGGAGCACGGCGAGGATAGCTACGAGCGCCCTAGCCAACGCTGGTGTCCTGGTCCTTGTACTGCACGACGATAGGCGGCAGCATGACGATGACCGACGCCCCGACGAGCAGGACGAAGCCCAGCGCGTAGCGCCACTTGTAGCGCTTGATGTAGTAGAGCAGACGGTTCTGCTTCAGCTATGCCTCTCGGTACCTGTCGGCAAGCGTCGGACGGAACGAAAAAGCCCATATACGGGCGTCGGATGGCGGCCGGAGGTGAGGCTATCTTAGCTGAAGTGAGGCATGCAGAGGAGTCTGCGCGAGCGTAATATGGGCGCGAAAAGAGGGAGGGTTCGTCATGTCCAAGCCTGCGGTTACACACCTGCGCCATGTCGCCGTTGCTGTGCCTGACTTCGAGGCAGACGCCGAGTTCTACGGCGGCATCTGGGGCCTGAAGCGGATCGACGGCGAGCCGAACGTCGCCTACTTCGCCGCCGAGGGTTCGCCGGAGCAGTACATCTACCGCGTGCGCAGGGCGAACGAACGCCGTCTCGACCTGATCGCGTTTGGCGTCGAAGACGCGGCGGCGGTCGACGCGCTCGCGGCGAAGCTGGCGTCCGAGGACGTGAAGTTCGCCTCGGAGCCGGGGAAGCTGCAGACGCCGGGCGGCGGCTATGGCTTCCGCTTCTTCGACCCGGAAGGGCGCACGATCGAGGTGTCAGCCGACGTCGAGGCGCGCACGCCGCGCGAGGTCGAGCCGCGGGAGGCGATCCCGGTGGCGCTGAATCACGTCGTGTTGAACTCGAACAACCGGGCGGCGACGCAGGCGTTCTATCAGGAGAAGCTGGGCTTCAAGCTCTCCGACTGGGTGCCGTTCATGGGCTTCTTCCGCTGTAACACGAACCACCACAGCATCGCGATCGCGGACAACGAGGCGGTGAACCTGAACCACGTCGCCTTCGAGGTGCGCGGCATCGACGAGATGATGCGCGGCGCCGGTCGCGTGCTGAAGGACGGCCGCGCGAAGTTCATGTGGGGCCCCGGGCGCCACTCCGCCGGCGACAACACGTTCTACTACTTCTTCGACCCTCAAGGGAACGTCAGCGAATACACCGCCGAGGTGGAGCAGATACTTGACGAGGACGCCTGGAAGCCGCGAGAGCACGCCGCCGGCGACGTGTGGAACACTTCGCAGCGGGCGGCGCAGCCGGACCTGCCGCCGGTGCGCCAGTCTGGTGACGACCCGGGCCTGTGGGTCGCGCCTCCCATCTAAGGCCTGGGGACACCCCCGGAGCCCCCGCTGAAGACGGCTGGTCGGGGCGTGGTTCATCGGCGGGACGTTGATTCAGAAGCCCCGGCTCTCAACACGAGAGCCGGGCTTCAGTTCTTCTAGGTTCTTCGCTCCGCTCAGGATGACAGACGGCCCTCTCTTGTCATTCCGACAAAGGAGGAATCTGGTCGAAGAGCCAGACGCGGCAGCTTCGACGGCGTCTCTGCAGAACCGCCTCGCGCGCCAGAGACGAGGCGTCTACGCGTCGCCGACGGCGGCGAAGGCCTCTAGCTCCGGGTGATCGACGAAGGCCCGGCGCAGGTCTTTGGTTGCGTCCCACCACTCGACGTGGCGGGGGAGGATGACGCCGCCGGAGCGCTGGCGATAGATCTGCGGGTTGTCGACGCCGGGCGGGATCGTGCCGTGGTCGCGCAGGGCTTTCGCGGTGTTGATCAGGCGGCGGCGGGTGCGAATGATCAGCGCGTCCGTGGTGCCGAGGTGCTCGCGGGAGCGATCGTAGATCGTGCCCATGCTGCCGGTGACGGCGGCGTCCTGCTGGCGGATGCCGCGAATGCCGGAGTAGCTCTCGCCCGACTTCTGCAGCTCGCGATCGAGCATGAAGTCGTTGCTCAGGTTCTCCGGCAGGCGCCAGCGTCCGTACCAGTCAGACGTGTTCGGCAGGTGTTTGACGTTGACGGCGCCCATCTGGGCGCTGCCGCGCGGCGTCGTCGGCCGGTTTCCGCTGCGGCCGGTGACCGTCCACATCATCGTGTGCTCGTCGTCCATCGGCACGTAGGCGCGGAACCGCACTTCGAGGCCAAGGACGCCGGTCGGGACCATGGCGTAGAACGGCAGCATCTGGTGGGCGATGCGCCAGTAGTAGGTGTCTGCTTCGGCGGGTCGCCGGACGCCGTAGGAGGTGCCGAACTCCTGGTCGAGCACGTCGAACATAGCGTGGCGCTGCTTCGCGATGTAGTAGGCGAACGATCCCGGCTTCGTGTCCTCGACCTGGGTGGCGCCGCTGTGGAGGAAGGCCTGGTGGATCGTGTCCATCTCGCCCTCCCAGCCCTGCATCCAGTTGCTCTCGAGGAGGATGCAGTAGATGCCGTAGGCGCCGTCCTGAAGCATGTTTGCTTCGAGGTCTGGTAGCGCCGGCGGGACCTCTCGCGGGCCCATGTAGGCCCAGATGACGCCGCCGCGCTCCGACGTGGGGTATGCCTTAGCGTGAACCTTGCCGCGGAAGTTGCTCTCGGCGGGCTCAGACGGCATGTCGACGCAGGAGCCGGTCTCGTCGAACTTCCAGCCGTGGTAGACGCAGCGCAGGCCTTCTTCCTCGTTGCGACCGAAGAAGAGCGATGCGCCTCTATGCGGGCAGGCGTTCTGGATCAGACCTACCTTGCCCGAGGTGAGCCGGAACGCGATCAGGTCTTCGCCGAGGAGACGGATGCGCACTGGCGGCGCGTCAACCGCCGGCAGCTCGTCCGAGCGCACGGCAGGCAGCCAGTACTGGCGCATGACGTTGCCCATCGGCGTACCCGGTCCGACGCGACAGAGGAGATCGTTGTCTTGAACGCTTAGCATGTTCTCGCCTCCGCGTTCGTTCTATCACGTCGCGCGGGAGTTGTCAGCCGTGCGCTCGCTCAGTCGATAAAGAAGGCGCCGGCAAAGAAGGCCAGGCCGAGCGGCAGCGGGTCGAGGTCATCCTCGAGGCTGTCGGGCCAAGAGCCGATCGCGGCGAGGCTGAAGATAACCACGGCGATGATGATAAGAATGCGCCGCCCAGTAAGGTCTATGTCCATATCGCTGCTCCCTCCGCCGATGGTCACAATCAGGCGTAAGGAAGAGTATCGATACCGATACAAGTGCTAGGGAAGGGCCATATGACCTGATTCCGGCTATAGGCGCAGTAAAATTGACAGCGCCCTGCCGCCAGCGTATGTTCGCTACGAAACGTGATCTACCTCGACAACGCCGCGACCACCCCCTTGCACCCCAAAGCCCTGGAAGCGATGCTCCCCTTCCTGACGGAGCGCTTCGGTAACCCGTCCGCGACGTACTCACTGGCGCGAGGGGCCCAGAAGGCGATCGATGACGCGCGCAAGGCGGTTGCGGCGGTGCTCGCCTGCCGGCCTTCCGACCTCGTGTTCACCAGCGGCGGTACGGAATCGATCAACGCGGCGCTGAAGGGCGTTGCGTTCGCGCAGAAGAAGGCGCGCGCCGGGAAACACATCGTCGCGACCGAGGTGGAGCACCACGCCGTGCTGCACACGTTCAACTACCTCGAGCAGTTCGGCTTCGAGCCGACCTACGTGCCCGTCGACGCCTACGGTCGCGTCGATCCGGACGACGTGGCGCGGGCGATCCGCGAAGACACGGTGCTCGTCTCCGTCATGCTGGCGAACAACGAGGTCGGCACGCTGCAGCCGGTGCGCGAGATCGCTGACGTCGTCGCGGAGCGCGGCCGGCAGCTGAGGCGCCGCATACCGCTGCACACGGACGCGGTGCAGGCGCCCGGGATGCTCCCGATCGATGTCGATGCGCTGGGCGCCGACCTGCTCAGCCTTTCCGGCCACAAGTTCGGCGGGCCGAAGGGCACCGGTGTACTGTTCATCCGCCGCGGCACGCCCTTCGTCTCGCAGATGGCGGGCGGCGGCCAGGAACGGCAACGACGCGCCGGCACGGAGAACGTCGCCGGCATCGTCGGCCAGGCGACGGCGCTGACGATCGCAGACGCGGCGCGCGAGGCAACAGTCGCGACGACGCTGCGCTTGCGCGACCGCCTGATCGAGGCGATACCAGCGCTTCTCCCGGACAGCCGCCTCAACGGCCACCCGGCAGAGCGTCTGGCGAACAACGTCAACGTCAGCTTCCGCGGCGTCCACGGCAACAAGCTCGTCGACGCGCTCGACCGCGCCGGCATCGCCGCGAGCGCTGGAGCCGCCTGCGGCTCATCGACGTGGGAGCCATCGCACGTGCTGCTGGCGATGGGCCTGAGCATGCCGGAGGCGGTGGGCGGGCTGCGTCTCAGCCTCTCGGCCGCGAATACGGACGCGGACGTCGACGAGGTTCTGCGCGTCCTACCCGGCGTTCTCGAAGGGCTGCGGTCGCCGGCCGCGACGCGCTAGCTTCCCCACGTACCCGAAGCCCTTAATATAGGCGCGATGTCAGAATCGCCGGACCGCCGCATCGCCATCCGCGACACCCTCTACGACTCGCTTGCAGGCGAGACGTCTGCCGCGCGTGACGCCGACCCGCTGACGATCCTCAACGCGCTGGTGCAGCGCTGCCGCCCGCTCGCCGCGAACGACGCGCAAGCGCTCGCCCTGCTCGAATCGTTGGCGGCGGTGGCGACGGCGGCGGGGTTGGAGGCGGCGCTCGCGAACGCCGAGGCGCGATTCGAGGCGCCGGCTCGGTTGCGAGAGGCGATCTACTTCACGCGCTGCCTCGACCGCGACGCAAACGCGATCGCGCTGCTGCGGGCGCGAGGCTACCTCGAAGCGACGCGGGTACCGGCGGCGCTCGCCGACCTCGTCACAGACCGCGCCGCCGTGCTTGACGCGACGACGTTCGCGGAGCTTTGGCGCGACGCCGGACGGCTCGAATGGATGCTGGACGCGTCCTCGCTCTGGCGCCGCGACTACACGACGGCGTATGCAGCGCAGCACGCGTCTTATCACGCCTCGATCTCGACGATCGCGGAGGCGGTCGACGGGCTCTCGTCGGAGGCAAACGCGGTGCGGCGTCTGAACGAGCTGAGCCGCCTCGGTTCGCCGCTGGCGGTGGAGGCGTTGGCGCAGTTCGGCGAGCTGGAGCGCCTGTTCCCCTGCTCGCGGGCCGGCGCGACGCTAACCGAAGCGTTGGCGGACGCGCCCGTCTGTCCGGAGTGCGGCTTCGAGCTCGGCATGCAGGCGCCGGCGGCGGAAG
>DATDPC010000059.1:0-7937 GCA_035292965.1 Dehalococcoidia bacterium
AGGGGAACTTGTCGAAGGGCCAGCGCGGGATCTTGACCACGCAGTAGTCCAGCGCCGGCTCGAACGCGGCTGTCGTGCGCTGCGTCACGGCGTTCGGGATCTCGTCCAGCGTCTTGCCGACGGCGATCTTCGCCGCGACGCGTGCGATCGGGTAGCCCGTCGCCTTGCTCGCCAGCGCCGAGCTGCGCGACACACGCGGGTTAACCTCGATGACGTAGTACGGCGGCAGCTCGAAGCGCTCGCCCGGCTTCGCCGCGACGCCGTCCGGCCACGCCCACGGCACGACGTCCGGCCGCGGCGCCAGCCCGAACTGAATGTTGCAGCCGCCTTCGATGCCGAGGGCGCGGATGATCTTCAGCGCGGCGCTGCGCAGCATCTGGTACTCGCGGTCCGTCAGCGTCTGGCTCGGCGCGACGACGATGCTGTCACCCGTGTGCACGCCCATCGGGTCGAAGTTCTCCATGTTGCAGATCGTGATGCAGTTGTCGGCGCTGTCGCGCATCACCTCGTACTCGACCTCCTTCCAGCCGAGGAGGCTGCGCTCGACCAGCACCTGGCCGATCGGACTCGCGGCGAGGCCGCCCTGGACGATGCGCTCGTACTGCTCCGGGGTGTGCGCGATGCCGCCGCCCGTCCCGCCCAGCGTGTACGCCGGCCGGATCACCAGCGGTAGGCCGATGCGGTCGCGCACGGCCTCCGCCTGCGACCACGTCGTCACCGTCTCGCTCTCCGGCACCGGCTCGCCGATCTCGATCAGCATCTGCTTGAACAGGTCGCGGTCCTCCGCCTTGCGGATCGTCTCCAGCGGTGTCCCGAGCATGCGCACGTTGTGGCGCTCGAGCACGCCCGCGTCGGCCAGCGCGACGGCGAGGTTGAGGCCCGTCTGGCCGCCCAGCGTCGGCAGCAGCCCATCAGGCTTCTCCCGCTCGATGATCCGCTCGACGACCTCGACGGTCAGCGGCTCGATGTAGACGACGTCGGCGGTGTCCTCGTCGGTCATGATCGTCGCCGGGTTGGAGTTGACGAGGACGGTCGTGACGCCCTCCTCGCGCAGCGCCCGGCAGGCCTGCGTGCCGGAGTAATCAAACTCCGCCGCCTGCCCAATGACGATCGGCCCGGAGCCAAGGATGAGGACCTTTCGGGGCTTAGTCACAGAAACCCTACGAGTGACCCAATTAGACCACCAACGCCTGCGCCTACGAGAGCTGCGAGAATCGTTACTTGCTGAATGCCTGTGCTTCGAGTTTCTTCGGCTAGGAACCCAAAAGCTTCCATAAGATGCGATGGATTCCAGCCCTGTATGTCGTTCAGGTCCCGGTCATCTACGTATTTCTGATGAGGTGCGAGAAGAGGGCTGTTTGCGAATAGATCGACTGTCCGCCGATTCCTTTGGCCAGCCTCAATCCTCATTTCCTCCAAATCCGCATAGTGGCGATAACCTTGTGCAATGATTTTCCGCAGTTCACGCCTTGAGTTGAATGTCGAAATCCACGAGGTCAGGCTCAAGCCAGGCCACACCAGATTCCGCTGATATGAAGTCGCTGCAGACGTGAATTCCTCGGTAAGGGCAACCCTCAGATTGAGAAACTGGCTCCTGCTTGTCTGGAATGAATAGAATTGACTGATTGGCATATGCAATGAGCGGATGATATTGGAGACGATGTCTCGCTCCTCTTCATTGCTCACTTTCTTGAGGTAGATCGCGGATTCCATGTCGCGATCTACATGGGATTCATCTGATGGCGTTTCGGCAAAGATGACGTACAGGAGCGGATGAATCGGACTGGGGCCGACGACCTCTAGGGAGAATTGCGGAGATGATCCCAGAATCGATGTGAGAATTCTTCGCCCCTCTCGTCCGAATGTGAAGTCGTATCTGCGATCTAGTTTTGCGTTGCAACGCGCGGTAACGCTGTAGAGGTAGCCATCGTAGGTAATTTCAAAGTCTTCAATGCAATCTCCGTCGTACTCGCGCCAGAACTCCTGGTTCTTGCGCGGCCAGTGGGCTTTGAAGGAAATGGCCCCGGGGAAAGCGGGACTTACCTGACCTACGAAATCGTTGATGTCGTAGTAGCGCCGGGAGAACTTCGCAGACGTCAACGTACCGACGGGCTCTTGCGTGACGATTGGTGATTTACTTATTAAGCTCAGGACCTGTGCTCCAAGAGCGTCTGCTCTCTTCGAGTCTTCCTCAGACAGTCTCGTTGACTCGGAGGGCGATAATTCCTTTGCGATGAGGGCCAATCCCCCAATCCGAATGGGGTAGATGTAGTCAAAATCAACGGACGAAGTTGAAGTCATGTCACTTCTTCGTTTCGATCACCGCCATGCGCATCGGTATCAGACTGATGCGCCGCTCTCAACTGCTCTTGGATGACGAACTCCGCGAGCGCCTTATTGACCGCCGCCGTCAATGTCTTCTCTCCCGACGAGCATAGAATCTCTTCACGTTGCTCCGGCGTGATGTCAATCGAAACCGCGCGTGTTCCCGGCTTACCTTTGTGCGCCATTCGCCCCTCCCTTGATGCTGACCATCATCTCCACGAAGCGCTCGAACAGGTACATGTTGTCCAGCGGCCCCGGCGACGCCTCCGAGTGGTACTGGATCGTCAGCAGCGGCTCGTTGCGGCCGCGCAGGCCCTCGACGGTGCCGTCGTTGAGGTGGAGGTGGCTTACCTCGATCGCGCCCGGCAGGCCGTCGCCGTCGACGGCGTAGCCGTGGTTCTGCGCCGTGATGTGGACGCGCCCGGTCGCGAGCTCCTTGACGGGGTGGTTGGCGCCTCGATGGCCAAATGGCAGCTTGTAGGTGCGGCCGCCCATCGCGATGCCCGTCACCTGGTGGCCGAGGCAGATGCCCATCACCGGCACGCGGCCGATCAGCCCCTTCGTCGTCTGCACGACGTAGTCGAGCAGCGCCGGGTCGCCCGGCCCCGGCGACAGCACGACGCCGTCCGGCTTCAGCTCGAGGATCGTCTCCGCCGTCGATCGCGCCGGCACCGCCGTGACCTCGCAGCCGAAACGCCGCAGCGAGCGCATGATGTTGTACTTCACCCCGAGGTCGAGGACGACGACGCGGTGCCGCGGCGCCTCGGCGACGGGCGGCGCGTACGCCCCCGCCGGCGGCCAGGTGAACGGCACGTCCGTCGAGACGGTAGGGACGAGGTCGACGGCGCCGTAGCGCGGCGAGTCTTGCAGGCGTCGCAGCGCCGCTTCGGGGGCTTCATCCTGCACCAGCGCGCCCATCATCACGCCCGCCATGCGCAGGCGGCGCGTCAGCGCGCGCGTATCGACGCCGCTGATCGCCGGCACGCCGCGCTCCGTCAGGTATTCGTCCAGCGTCGCCGTCATCAGGCGGTGGCTCGGCGAGCGCGCGTGCTCCCGCACGACGAAGGCGCTCACCTGCACCCGGGACGACTCGTCGTCGGCGGCGTTGACGCCGTAGTTGCCCTGAATCGGGTACGTCATCACCAGCATCTGGCCGGCGTAGGAGGGGTCGGTCAGAGCCTCCTGGTACCCCGTCATCGACGTGTTGAAGACGACCTCGCCCGTCGCCGGCAGGCGGGCGCCGAACGCCTCGCCCGGGAAGATGCTGCCGTCCTCGAGCACGAGGTAGGCGCGGTCAGCCATCGAGGTGGTCCTTGCCGAGGCGATCGCGCGCCCAGACGAAGGCGCGGCGCACCAGCGGATGCGGGTCCTTCTGCAACCGCGCCGCCATCGCCATGAGCTCGCCTCGCAGCGAGCCGTCGCCCTTCATGAAGGCGCGGATCAGCGTCACCAGCGCCAGCCGGCGCTGCCACGGGTTCTCGCTCTTCGATAGCGTCTTCACGCGCCCGAGTAGCGACGGCTCGTCGAGCAGCAGCGCGCCGGTCGGCTCCGCCAGGTGGTCGACCAGCTCCCAGTTGTCGATTCCGGCCGACCAGTCTTCCAGCCGCTGCCAGCCCGCCTGCGCAAGCGCACCTTTGTAGCGTCGCACCAGCTCGATGCCGACGCGGCGCTCCTCGCGCCAGCCCGTCGCCCACAGCGCGTCCGCCAGCGCGATCACCTCGTCGTTCGGCGCGTCGCGATGCGCGCTCTTCCACTCCGCCGCCGTCTTCTGGATCATCGGGACGCGCACCGCGTGCGCCGGCTGCTGCGACGGCACCGTGCGCCGCATACCCCACTCGTAGTCGGGGTCGCGCCGCGACTTCAGCGTCGCCGTGATCGCCGCCACCTCCGCGCTTATGTCGAGTCGACTCGGCGCGCTGGTCATCTGGGTCGCCTGCTGGGCTGGGTGTATGGAAGGCGTAGCTCCTTCAGGCCGGGCACGGACTCAAATTCTGGGTCTTTATGGACGAGTGCAGCGTCGTTCATTAGCGCAAGCGCTGCGACCCACGCGTCAGCAAGCGATATGCGTCCGGGCATTTTGACGCGGGCGGCAACGCTTCGCCATTCAGGATTCGACTCCACCAGATGAATCGGCCAATTCAACAGCATCGACACCTGATCGCTGGCGCCGTCCCCTAACTCTCGCAATAGCTTGTATTCCACTTCCATGAGAGCAAGGAACGGCACAAGAACCGGCTCGCCACTGTCGAAGATCACGGCCTCAGCGGCATCCGAGCCATCTTCGTCGTAGAGATAGGCAACTATCGCCGACGTGTCGAGGACGTGGCCCGCCACCGGCGCTCCCCCTGTTCTTCAGCTTTGCGTTCCCGGTCACGTTCCTCGTTGCGCTCGCGGAGCCAATCTGCGTAAGTACCCTTACCTTTGAGAATGCCGCGTAGGGCTCGGACTGGATCCGCCGGTATCGGGGAGACACTGGCGCTGCCGTCCTTCAGTACCCAGTTGAGCTTCGTTCCAGCTTTGATGCCCAGAGCTTCGCGAACCTCCTTTGGGATCACCGTCTGACCTCTTACCGATACAATCGATTTCATACTTGATACCTCACAGTAAGACGAATCGTGTACAAGTAAGATATCACGCCTGCACTCCCTCCAGCGCGTGCACGACCTCGCCCGCGTAGACCGTGGCGACAACCTGGCCCCGCAGGCGGACGCCGGCGAGCGGTGTGTTCTTCCCCTTCGACGCGAACGCCTCCGGCTCGACCACCCACTCGCGCTCCGGGTCGAGGATCGTCACGTCGCCGGGCGCGCCGGCCGTCAGCGTGCCGAGGCCCTCAACCTGGCGGTCGAGGCCCAGCGCGCGCACCGGGCCAATCGTCAGCGCCTCGATCAGGCGCTCCAGCGTTAAATCCGTTCGTCCTGGGCCTGTCGAAGGACGGACGGCCACCATGCTGAGCGCAAACGCCGTCTCGAGGCCGGCCATCCCCAAGGCGGCGTTGTCGAACTCCGTCAGCTTCTCCTGCACGGCGTGCGGCGCGTGGTCCGTCGCGACGGCGTCGATCGTCCCGTCCGCGAGCCCTTCGATGCACGCCTTCACGTCGGCGTCGTCGCGCAGCGGCGGGTACATCTTCGCGTTCGCGTCGTAGGCGAGCCCAACGCCGTCGTCGCGCGCACCGGCGCCCATGACGCTGCGATGGGTCAGCGCCAGGTGATGCGGCGTAACCTCGGCGGTGACGCGCACGCCGCCAGCCTTGGCGCGGCGCACCAGCTCGACGGAGCCGGCAGTGCTGAGGTGGGCGATGTGGACGCGCCCGCCCGTCTGCTTCGCCAGCGCCAGGTCACGCGCGACCATGTTTTCCTCGGACGCGGCGGGGATGCCCTTGAGGCCGAGGCGGGTCGAGACCCAGCCCTCGTGCATGACGCCGCCGCTGAGCTGCGGGTCCTCGCAGTGGTCGATGATCGGCAGGTCGAAGGTCGACGCGTACTCGAGCGCGTGGCGCATGATATTCGCATCGTCGATGGGCGAACCGTCGTCGCTGAAGGCGATGCAGCCGGCCGCGGCCAGCTCGCCCAGCTCGGCGAGCTGCTTGCCGGCGCGCCCCTTGGTCACGGCGCCGATCGGCAGCACGCGCACCCGCCCCACCTCGGCGGCGCGGCTCAGCACGAAGTCGACTATCGACTTGCTGTCGATCGCCGGCTCCGTGTTCGGCATCGCGCAGACGGTCGTGAAGCCGCCGCGCGCCGCCGCCAGCGTCCCCGTCTCAATCGTCTCCTTGTACTCGAAGCCGGGCTCGCGCAGGTGCGTGTGCAGGTCGATGAATCCCGGCGTGACGACGAGGCCCGCCGCCTCGATCACCCGCTCACCCTGAGGCTCTCGAAGGGCGAGCTTCGCGCCAACCGCCGCGATCCGCCCGTCGACAATCAGCACGTCGCCGACGAGATCGACGCCGTTCGCCGGGTCGAGCACGCGACCGCCGCGGATCAATATTCGATGGGCTGTCACTAGACCCCACCTCGCTGCTTCAGGAAGGCCTCAACGGTCTCCGTTATCAACTGGCTCTTCCAAACGACGCCCAGATTCAACCTGGTCGCGATCTGGACGACGGGCTCTTGCTTTGTTGGGATCTCCCTGACCTCGATCTTCCCTGTGTCAGACATTGTCAGAACCTCAGCCAGTACACCGAGGAGGTGAAAACGGTTGGTACCCAGGTTAAGGCTGCCGCCTTTGTCGTAGTACCCGCCGGAATTCAGGAGAACGACAGGGCTGCCGCTCGAACCTGGAAATACGGCGGCGTCGATCAGAAACTGCGCCTTGCCGTTGTAATCGAGGCCTACAGGTGTAGCAGTGATGCCTGTCCTAACCACAGGTGTTAGATTCACCTTGTCGTAGAGACCCAGAGGATACCCAACCATCAAGACGTTCTCGATTGCATCCAATGATTCGACTTGTTCTTCATCCGGGATAGTTGCGCTAGATATCGTCCTGAAGAAGGCGTGAAGCTGCTTCTCTTCCAAGAGTCGAATAACCGGAGCGAATGGCATTATCGACAAGTCGACGTCATCATCAGGATGTCCAAACCACTGTGGGTAGAAGTTATCAACGAGTATTTGGAAGCCCTGTCCCAGTAGTGGGTGGTTCCCATCTGAGCGATTAAAGAGAAAGATTCCTCTCTTAGCGTCTTTGACCACGTGCTTGTTAGACACGATGAATGGGAAGTTCTTTTCGTCCTTGTTGTGAACAAAGAAGAAGGCAGTGCCTGTTCGTTCAACAGTCTTGGAAACTTGAGCTGTCAGGCGGACGGTTGTAAATAGAAGCTGTTCGGCCGCTGAAGTTACACGCATTACTTGCCGCCTCGCATCAGGTAGAGCAGCGCCATGCGCACCGCAACGCCGTTTGTTACCTGCTCCTCGATCAACGACCGCACGCCGTGCGCGACCGCGGCCGAGATCTCGACGCCTTCGTTCATCGGGCCGGGGTGCAGCACCGGCGCGCCGGGCTGGGCGTGCGTCATGCGCTCCTCGTTGACCTGATACAGCCGCGAGTACTCGCGCAGGCTCGGCAGCAGGCCGCCGGTCATCCGCTCCTGCTGCAGACGCAGCGTCATCACCGCGTCGGCGCCGCAGATCGCGCGGTCGAGGTCCGTGTCGACGGCAACGGCGGGAAGAGCGCCTTCGTGCGGCTTGCCCAGCTCCGCCGGCAGCAGCGTCGGCGGGCCGCAGACGACGACCTCGGCGCCGAGCTTCGTCAGGCCCCAGATGTCGCTGCGCGCGACCCGGCTGTGCGCCACGTCCCCGACGATGACGATGCGTTTGCCCGCGAGCGGGCCGATGCGGCTGCGCAGCGTGTAGAGGTCGAGAAGCCCCTGCGTCGGGTGGGCGTGCCAGCCGTCGCCGGCGTTGATCACGCGCGCGTCGCAGTTCGCGGCGGCGAGGTAGGGCGCGCCCGACATCGGGTGGCGCATGACGAGGATGTGGGCGCCGATCGCCCGCAGCGTCCGCACCGTATCGATCAGCGACTCGCCCTTCTCGACGCTGCTGCCGGACGCCGTCAGGTTGATCACGTCGGCGCCGAGCACCTTGCCCGCCAGCTCGAAGGAGGCGCGCGTGCGCGTCGAC
>DATDPC010000060.1:0-5168 GCA_035292965.1 Dehalococcoidia bacterium
ATGCGCAGGAACGCGTCGATGCCACCGATCACGGCGCCGTCATCGCAGCCGCGACGCAGCTCCAGCTCGAGCACCTTGCGGAATCTAACGACCGCCTCGTCCGTAGCAGGACGAGACGTAGGGGCGCGTCCTGAGCGCGGGGGCCTCAGTCTGGCGACGCGGTTCAATCTGCGGCTAGAATAACCGTTCGCCAGCCCCCTGTCAGCGCCAGCCCACCGTCATTGCGACGCCGAGGGCCGAAGCAATCCTCCGCGCCGCTTGCCCCAACGGAACGTCAAAGATTGCTTCGCCGTCTGCGACTGGCTCGCAACGACAGGTGGTCATCTGCTCAAACGCCATATCTCAGATCGATCCCCTCTCTGCGTGCGGAGAGGGGAAGGCGGCAGCCAGGGGAGAGGTCGCCGCGGGACGAAGTCCCGCAAGAGCGGGGTACAGGGGTGCAACCCCTGACGGGGAGCCACGAGGGGTGTCCCCTCGTGTCCCTCTCCCTCCCACAAGAGAGGCTTGCGCCTGATTGCCCCACGCCCAACCGATCTGCTAACCTGACTCCCGTCATGGCCACGAAATGCGAAGTTTGCGGCAAAGGCACCACCTTCGGCCGCAACATCCGTCACAAGCACTCCGGTCGCTGGCAGCGCAAGGCGCCCCGCACCAACCGAAGCTTCATGGCCAACGTCCAGCGTAAGAAGCTGACGATAAAAGGCGTCACGCGCCGCTTCCACGTCTGCACCCGCTGCATCCGCACCGCCGTCAAAGTCGTCTAGCGCTCCCGGCGCCATCGCCACACATGCTCCACCCTGAAGGGTGGAGTTCTTCATTCCAAGGCTTCATCCCGCCGCCCCGCTGCGGTACGCTCATCACCCGCGATCTTCTGGTTACTTGTTACCGGTTACTGGTTACTCGGGAGGCCCCAATGACCGCACCAGCGATCCGACGCGTAGTCACCACCCACGACGCCAACGGCCGCGCCATCATCGCCCTCGACGAAGTCGTCAGGGGCGAGTTCGTTACCCAGGGCTGGGCGACCGACGAGCCCCTCTCGAACAACGTCGACGGCTTCGAGTCCGGCCGCGGCCAGCCCGGCCCCACCATCCCCGGCGGCGCCGCGATTCGCTTCCTCGATATCGAGCCCGGCTACCAGTCGCCGATGCACCGCACCAACAGCATCGACTACGTCATGATCCTCGACGGCGAGCTCGAGATGACCCTCGACGGCGGCGAGACGGTGACGATCCACGCCGGCGATATCGTCATCCAGCGCGGCACCAACCACGCCTGGCAGAACAAAAGCGGCCGCGTCTGCCGCATGGTCAGCACCCTCATCGCCGCCGAGCCGGTGCAAATCAACGGCAAGCCCCTCGACGAAACCTGGGACCCCACGAGCATGAAAGAGTAACGCTCGCGTACGCTCACGCCACCCTGAAGGGTGGCGCATTCTTCGATTCGATGCTCCACCGTTCACGGTGGAGTACCTTGTTTCCCACATCGTTTCGTCAGCGCAATCCGGGAGGAACCATGCCTGCACCAGCGATCCGCCGCGTAGTCACCGGCCACAACGATAAAGGCCTCGCCATCGTCGCCCTCGACGAGCAGGTCAAGGGCGAGATCGTCACCCAGATCTGGGGCACCGAGAAGGTCCCCTCCGATAACGTCAGCGACTGGGCCTACGGCGTCGCCCAGCCCGGCCCGACGATCCCCGGCGGCAGCGCCCTGCGCTTCGTCGACATCAACCCCGGCTTTCGCTCCGCCATGCACCGCACCAGCACGATCGACTACGTCTTCATCCTCGAAGGCGAGCTCGACATGGAGCTGGACGGCGGCGAATGGGTCCACCTCAACGCCGGCGACATCGTCGTCCAGCGCGGCACCAACCACGCCTGGGAGAACAAGAGCGACAAGGTCTGCCGTCTCGCCTCCGTTCTGATCAACGCCGAACCGTACACGCTCGACGGCAAGCCTCTGCCGGAGACGCTCTGATGCCCGGCCCCAATGTCCGCCGCGTCGTCACCGGCCACGACTCCGAAGCCAACGCGATCATCAAGACAGACGACGTCATCGACGGCGACCGCTTCACCCTCGTCTGGACGACGAACGAAAGCCCCGCCGACAACAACGACGAGTCTGACGGCGGCAAGCGCCAGGTCGGCATCGCCCACGCCGGCGGCAGCGTCTTCCGCATCGCCGATATCGTCCCCGGCCAAAAGACGCCGATGCACCGCACCAACAGCGTCGACTACGGCCTCGTCCTCGACGGCGAGATCGACCTCGAAGTAGACGGCGGCGATTCCGTCCACCTCACTCGCGGCGACGTCGTCGTCCAGCGCGGCACCAACCACCTCTGGGTCAACAACAGCAACGCCGTCTGCCGCATGGCCTGGGTGCTGCTAGACGCAAAGCCCTACAACCACAAAGGCCAGCCCCTCCAGCCGATTCTGTTCTAGAAGCTCCGAAACATGCTCCACCCTTCAGGGTGGAGTGGTACGTAGCCTCATTCCACCTCAGGCCAGCAGGGGTAGCGGGGGCGAAGCCCCATGCGGGGGGAGTATGAGGGGAGACCCCTCAGCTCTCTATTCCCCAAACCTGAGCGGAGCACGGGCGCTTACAGACCTAGCCTTGAGTCTCTGGCCTCTGTCTTTCACCAGGCGCCAGCAGGGGTAGCGGGGGCGATCCTGAGCCTGCCGAAGGGCCATGCGGGGGAGTCTGAGGGGTCTCCCCTCAGCTCTCTCTAATTAACAACAGAGCGGAGCAGCCGAGGCCAAGCGAAGCGGGCCGAAGGATGCGCAGCGCCGTCCCGCGCTCTACGCCCCGTCCAGCGCCTTCCGCAACGTCGCGATGTTCTCAGCCACCGAAGCGTGGCTGTTAAAAACGAAGCTCCCGGCGACCAGCACGTCAGCCCCCGCCGCAACGCAGCGAGGCCCCGTCGTCAGGTTGATCCCGCCATCGATCTCGATGTCGATGCTGAGGCCCCGCCGGTCGATCTCCGCCCGCAGCGTCTGCAGCTTCTCGATCGTCCCGTCCCGGAACGACTGCCCGCCCCAGCCCGGGCGCACCGCCATCAGCATCACCTGGTCGACCTCGCCCAGCAGCTCATCGATCGCGCTCAGCGGCGTGTCCGGCGAGACCGAAACGCCGACCTTCGCGCCAACGCTCTTGATCTCGCCGACGAGGCGGTGCATGTGCTTCGTCGCCTCGACGTGGAAGTTGATGATGTCGGCGCCCGCCTCGCGGAACGCGGCGACCTGCAGCTCCGGCTGCTCGATCATCAGGTGGATATCGAGCGTGATATCGACCGCCTTGCGCACAGCCGCCACCAGCGACGGCCCGAAGCTGAGCACCGGCACGAAGTGCCCGTCCATCACGTCGAGGTGGATGTACTCGGCGCCGGCGTCCGCCGCCGCGCGCACCTCATCCGTGATCCGGCCGAAGTCGGCCGTGAGGATTGATGGGGCGATCTTTACCGCCATCGACACGCCATATCGCGATTGTTGCAATACCACCGCCCCGAAGCAACCACAGACAAACGTAGGGACGAAGCTTCAGCTCCGTCCGAGCAACGCCCCATCACTTCAAAGAGACTCCGTGCTCGATAACGGCGCGCCTACTGGACGGAGCTAAGAAACTTCGTCCCGACGGGCATCGTCCATACTGTCACGATGGGACCATCGCTGAAGTTCGCCGCCGCCGGCGCCGCCATGGCAGCCGCCGTCCTCCTCCTCTTCATCTTCAACAGCAAGCTCCCGGACGACCTCGGCAAGCCGACGCCCACACCCGGCGCCGTGATCACGACCACCTCCGGCAACTCGATCAGCGTCACCGACACAACCGTCGTCATCGATTTCGCCGCCTGCGCCACGGAGAACCGCCGAATCGACGCAGGCGCCGGCTCGATCACCCTCGACGTCGTCGGCAAGCAGGGCGACAAGTGCCTGATGAACTACGACCGCGGCGAAGCTGGCTCCTCCAGCGCCACCTCGGCTGCCTGCGAAGTGCCGCTGCGTACCGGAACGGTGCGTCTACCGAAAAGCGCTACCGGCGTCGATGTCGCCGTGCTGCAGGCGTACTGCTCGCCGCGCTAACCCAGCCCCTGTCTTTGCGAGCGCAGCGAAGCAATCTCGGCCGGACGCTTCGTCCTTGGCTTACGCCTCGTCTTCGCGCTGGCGCAGGATCGCCCGCGCCCGCCGGATCGCCGCCGAGACGCGCTTCGGCGCCGTGCCGCCCGGCACGTCACGCGACCGCAGCGAAGACCACACGTCGATCTCCAGCACGTCAGCCTCGAACAACTCCGACTGGCGCTTGTAGTCCGCCAGCGTCAGCTGCGATAGCTCCTTGCCCGCCGCCTCCATCGAGGCGACCAGCCGCCCGACGGCGTGGTGCGCCTCCCGGAAAGGCATACCCTTCTTCGTCAGGTAATCGGCGATGTCGGTCGCCAGCAGCGTCCCGCCCGTCGCGCGCCGTCCGACCGCCGCCTTGAAGCGCAGGCGCGGCAGCATCTCGGAGAGGACCGTGAGGCTGGAGTTGACCGTATCGTGCGCCGCGAACAGCGGCTCCTTGTCCTCCTGCAGGTCGCGGTTGTAGGCCAGTGGCAGGCCCTTCATCGTCGTCAGCACCGAGACGAGCGCGCCGTAGACCTTGCCCGTGCGCCCGCGCGCCAGCTCCGCCACGTCAGCGTTCTTCTTCTGCGGCATGATGCTCGAACCCGTCGCGAAGTCGTCCGGCAGCTCGACGAAGCCAAACTCCGCCGTCGACCAGAGGACGATCTCCTCGGCGAACCGCGAGAGGTGCATCATCGCCATCGAGAGGCAGGCGAGGTACTCGAGCACGAAGTCGCGGTCCGAGACGGCGTCGATGCTGTTCGCCGAAAGCGCGCTGAACTCGAGCTCGCGCGCCACCATCTCGCGGTCGATGTCGTAGGGCACGCCGGCGAGGGCGCCGGACCCGAGGGGCAGCACGTCGGCGCGGGCGTAGCAGTCGGCGAGGCGGCCGATGTCGCGCTCGAACATCTCGAAGTAGGCGAGCAGGTGGTGCGCCAGCAGCACCGGCTGGGCGCGCTGCAGGTGCGTGTAGCCCGGCATGATCACCCGCCGGTTCGTCGCCGCCGTCTCGACTAGGCTGATCTGGAGGTCGTGGAGGCTGGCGATCGTCTCCGCGATCGCCTCCTTGATCCACAT
>DATDPC010000061.1:0-2674 GCA_035292965.1 Dehalococcoidia bacterium
GGATCGCGATGAACAGCCCGGTTATCGTCTCGAACGGGACGCAGCAGCTGGAGCTACCGGCAGCGCTGACCGACGCCGTCGCCGCGGGCTCCGTCTTCTTACCGCTGTACTACGATGGCGGCGCCGTCAACCGCCTGCTGCCGTCCGTCGACGGCGTCCTGACGACGGTTACGGTCAGACCGGTCTAAGGCCCACGCCTCACGTGGCAGACCTGTTAGACGACCTGAAACAGTCGATCCGCGAAGCTCACGGCCTCCTCGTCGAAGCCGTAGACGGCCTAACCGACGAGCAGCTCGCCCACCGGCCCGGAGGCACCACGCCGAGCATCGCCTTTCACCTCTGGCACAGCGCTCGCTGGGCCGACAGCGATCAGTCCGCAATCAGCGGCAACCCCGAGGTCTGGCTGCGCGACGCCTACGCCCCACGTTGGCATCTCGCTGACACCGCCCTCGGCGAAGCGGGAACAGGTACGGGCATGAGCGACGATCAGTCCGCGGGACTGGCGCTTCCTGGCAAGACCGGCCTGCTGGAGTACGTCACAGCCGCCTTCGCAGCCTTCGACGCTGTAGCCGGCCGCCTGACGGCCGCTCAGCTCGGCGACGAGACCACGGCCTCAGATGGAACGGCCACCGTGCAGGCGCGGCTCCTCGTCCAGCAGACGCACACCAACCGCCACCTCGGCATGATCGAGGCGCTGAAGGGGCTGCAGGGCCTCCACGGCACCGCGACGCGCTGACGTCGCGGGGCTGGGCATATGCAGCGCGTATGTAGTTAGGGCGTCTTCCCTCACCCCTTCGACAGGCTCAGGGCGGCGCCTGGCCCTCTCCCGAGGGGAGAGGGAACCCAAACGACGCGACGAATGTTGAGAGTCGAGTCGCCTTCTCATGACTCCAGCAGGGGTAGCGGGGGCGCAGCCCATGCGGGGGGAGTCTGAGGGGTCTCCCCTCAGCTCTCTTTTTCCTCAAACCTGAGCGAAGCAGCGCGAGAGCGATGCGCAGCGACGTGCGCCAGACGTAACGTTGGGCAGGCCTGAAGGCCTGCAGCTACGCCTGCGTTACAGCTTCGCGGGCTCGTCGCGGGCGGCGGTGAAGGAGCCGAGGTCGGCGGCGATGATCCGCTTCTCGAAGTACCAGCGCCCGTCTTCGCGCTTCACGACCGTGTCGTGGTACGAACCGACGGAGGGCACGAGGACGCGCTGCTTCTCGTCGCGGGCGAAGATGACGCAGTAGGTGACGGTCGAGGCGCGCTCGCCGTCGCCCTCGATGTAGGGCAGGCCAACGAAGTGGCGGATCCAGGCCGGCTCAACGCCGATGCGCCCGCCGGCGAACAGCGTCGTCAGCCAGCCGCGGATCGCGTCTCGGCCGCGGTACGTCTCCGTGCCGTCGTACTCGATGACGCCATCGGGCAGGAAGTTACCGACGTAGGTCTCGAGGTCGCCCGTGTCGATCGCCCTGGCGTAGCGTGCGAACAGGTCCATGACGCCGACGCGGTCTTCTGCGGTCATCTCTCCCAATTGATTCTCCTGACCTCCCGGCGATTTCGCCGGTTTGTTATGACTTGCTAGAATGCGCCCATATTATGCGCGTACCCCTGTTTCCACTCAGCCTCGTCCTGTTTCCCGGCCAGACGCTGCCGCTGCACATCTTCGAGGAGCGCTACAAGCAGATGCTGCAGCGCTGCATCCGCGAGCGCATCCCCTTCGGCATCGTCCTGATCCGCGAATCGGCGGGGCGGATCGGGCGCGGCTCGCCGCACTCGGTGGGGACTTTCGCGCGCGTCATCCAGATCGATGAGGTGCCGGAGGGCCACTGCACGGTGCCGGCGCCGCACCGTGGCAACTGCTTCCACATCGTCTGTCGCGGCGACGAGCGCTTTCGCGTCACCAACCTCGACCGCCGCGAGGCCGAGTACCTCATGGCCGACGTCGACCTCTTCCCGGACGAACCGGCGCCCGCGCCGGCGCTGATGATGGTCGCCCAGCGCGTCTCGCAGCTGTTCGACGATTACTACCGCAACGTCATCGCCCTGATGGGCGGCTGGCAGCGCGAGACGCCCGAGGGCGAACGCACCCTCCTCTTCGATATGGCGCGGCTGGCGCAGGAGCAGGCCGCCAAGGCCGATATCGACGACCCGCGCTCGCTGCCGGTGCCGGCGCTGCCGACGGACCCGCAGGCGCTGGCAAACGTCGTTGCGGCGGAGATGAACGTGACGCCGCAGGTGAAGCAGGACCTGCTGGAGGCGCCCTCCGCCCTGGCGCGACTGCAGCGCGAGGCAGAGATGCTCGCCGAGGAGTCGCCGCAGATGGAGGAGCGCCTCCGGCTGCAGCACCGGCGCCGCTTCACCGCCTTCGGCATGTCCAACTGAGCCACTAGCGTGGCGGCAAAGGGCTACCGCGTCTTCGTGACGGGGCATTAGCATGCCGGCAAAGGGCTATCGCGTCTTCGTGACGGGAGGCACCGGCGTCCTCGGGCGCGGGCTGATCCCGCTGCTGCGCGACGCGGGACACGACGTGGTTGCTCCGGGACGGACGGAGCTTGACCTCACCGGCAAACTGCTGCGCCAGCTTCGCAACTTCGGCCTCGGGGATCGCCTCGGGAATTTGGACCCCCTTCAGCTGTGCCGCATAGGCGCCCGATGCGTCGCTGACGGTGACGGCATCTCCCTCCTTTGCCGC
>DATDPC010000062.1:0-4134 GCA_035292965.1 Dehalococcoidia bacterium
GCTCGACGCTCGCCTCTGAGCACTGGGATGACGAGCTGCCGTTGCTCCTCGCTAACGTCGAGCCGGCGAGCTTCGAACACGTCGAGATGCCGCTCTACGACCCGGACAGCAAGGAGAAGATCGCGACGCTGATCGCCAACCTCGACAAGGCCGATTACGTCATCTTGTCGAGCAACCGGCTGCGCCTCTCCGTCCCGCGCGACCGTGTCTCCCACCCGATCTCGAGCCGCTACTACGACCTGCTGTTCAGCGGCCAGCTCGGTTTCGAGCTGAAGCAGGAGTTTACGTCCTACCCGGGGCTGCTGGGAATCAGCGTCTCCGACGACGGCGCGGAGGAGTCTCAGAGTTCTTACGACCACCCGCGCGTGCTGATTTTCGAGAAGACGCCGCAGTTTTCGCGCTCGAAGGTCGAGGCGCTGCTCGGCGACGGGCCGTTTACGGACGTACTGCTGACGCCGAAGCAGGCGGACCACAACGGGCTGCTGCTCTCGCCGTCAGACCTCGCGACGCAGCGGGCCGGCGGCACCTGGGCGTCCGTGTTCAGCGACAGCGGCCTCGCGAAATCGAACCCGACGCTGCTCTGGCTGCTCGCGCTCGAAGCGGCGGCGCTGGCGATGACGCCGATCGCCTTCGTGCTGTTCCGGCGCCTGCCGGACCGAGGGTACCTGCTCGCAAAGCCGCTGGGGCTGTTCGTCCTCGGCTACATCGTCTGGCTACTGCCGAGCCTCAAGCTGACGCACTTCGACCAGACGGAGGCGCTGATCGTCCTCGCGACGATGCTCGTCGCCGGCGGCGTCGTCGCCTGGCGGGCGCGTGAGAGCCTGCAGGCGTGGTTCGGCGAGCACTGGTGCTTCATCCTGGTCTGCGAGGCGTTGTTCATCCTCGCGTTCCTTTTCTTCCGCGAGCTGCGCATGGAGAACCCGGACCTCTGGCACCCCTACCGCGGCGGCGAAAAGCCGATGGACCTCGCCTACCTGACGGCCGTGGCCCGCAGCACGACGCTGCCGCCCTACGACCCGTGGTTCGCCGGCGGTTACATCAACTACTACTACCTCGGTCAGTTCTTCACGGCGACGCTGATCAAGCTGACGACGATCCCGCCCGAGATCGCCTTCAACCTGGCGATACCGACCTACTTCGCGCTTGCGGTTGGCGGGGCGTTCTCTGTCTCCTGCAACCTCGCACACAAGGCGCGCTCTCTGCTGCGGCGCCGGCCCGGCTTCGCCTCGATCCCGCGCTGGAGCGTCTACGCCGCCGGGCTGCTCGGCGTCCTCTTCGTCACGATCGCCGGCAACTTCGACGCGCTCGATCAGCTCTCGCAGCGTTTGGCCGCGGTCAGCTCTTGGCACCTATCGACGCCGGTGCCGCTGCTCGACGCCTTCGTGAACGGCGCGGGCGGGCTGTACCAGGCATCGTTCAACGACAAGCAGCTGCCGGAGTTCGACTTCTGGCGCTCCAGCCGGATGATGCCGCCGACGATCAGCATCACCGAGTTCCCGTACTTCAGCTTCCTCTTCGCCGATCTGCACGCGCACATGATGGCGATCCCCTTCCAGTTGCTCTCGATCGGCCTTGGCCTCGTGTTGGTGTTCAGCGACCGCGAGCCGGCTGAGCGCCGCACGTGGGCGCTCGTGGCGCTGATCGGGCTGCTCGTCGGCGGCTTGCGATGGCTGAACTCGTGGGACTACCCGCCGTTTCTGCTGCTGGCGCTGACCGCCGTCGCGATCGGTGAGCGACGCCTCGAGGGCGGGTTTGCGTCCGCGGCGGGGCGCTTCGTCACAAAGGCGGCGCTGCTCGCCATCGTGTCCGTCGTGGCGTGGCAGCCGTTCCTCAGCGCCTACCAGACGCCGGTAGCGGGCCTGCACCCGACGCCGGAGACGACGCCGCTGCGGCAATACCTCGCCCACTTCGGCATCTTCCTGGCGCCGATCGCCGCATGGCTGCTCTTCCTCTTCGGGCGCGCGCTGCGTTCGTCGCCGGTTCAACGACCTGGTCTTTCGACACGCGCCCTGCCTGAGGCGAAGCGACGCTGGGTCAGGTTCGCATGCGTTGTCGTCGCTCTGACGGCCGTTGTCTGCCTGATCCTGGGCCTGAAGGGCCACATCTTCGTCGCGGCGCTTGTGCCGCCGCTGGTCCTCGTCGGCTACCTGATGCTGCGCGAGGCGCTGCAGCGGCGCGCCGACGGCGGCCTGCGACTCTACGTCCTGGCGCTCGCGGCGCTCGGGCTGGGGCTCAGCGCCGGCGTCGACCTCGTGACGCTGGACGGCGATATCGAGCGGATGAACACGGTGTTCAAGTTCTATCTCCACGCCTGGATCGTCTTCGCGCTCGTGGCGACGTTTGCGAGCTGGTACCTCGTGTTCGTGATCTGGCCGCGGGCGTTGGCGGCCGAGAAACGGCCGGCCCGGCGCTACGTCGCCTCGGCAGGGCTGGTCGGGCTGACTATGCTGCTGCTCGCGGCGGTCGTTTACCCGCTGGCGGCGACGCGGCCGCGCCTCGACGACCGCTTCGCCGGCCTGCCGAACACGCTCGACGGCACCGACTACATGAAGGTCGCGATCTATCAGGACGAGAAGGGCCCGATCGAGCTCAAGTACGACCTCGACGGCATCGAGTGGATGCGCCAGAACGTCGAGGGCACGCCGGCGATCGTCGAGGGCAACACGGGTTTGTACAAGTGGGGCGGCCGCTTCTCGATCTACACGGGCCTGCCCGCCGTGCTCGGCTGGGACTGGCACCAGACGCAGCAGCGCGGCGAGCTCGCCTTCATGGTCGATCAGCGTTTGCGGGAGGTGGAGTCGTTCTACGGCAAGAACGACGTCGCCGGCGCCCAGGCGTTCCTGCGCAAGTACGACGTTCGCTATGTCATCCTCGGGCAGGCGGAGCGTCTCTATTACCCGGCCGCGGCGCTGCGCAAGTTCGATTCGGGCCTCGGCGGCACGCTGGAGGTCGCGTACAAGAACCCGAAGCTGACGATCTACCGCGTGAAGCCGGATGCGCTGGTGAAAGCAGCGTCTGTTGTGGCAGCCTCGACGTCCCTTACGAGCGAAGCGGCGCCGTAGGGCGTCCTTGACCCGACGGCTGACGCTGCGTTAAGGTCGAATCCGCTCCATAGGCGAGGGAAATGGCAGAGAACGTATTCGCGGACGGCTTTGACACCGGCCAGGTAAACGTCGGGCGTAGCGCCGTGCGCAGCCTCAACGCCGCCAACGCGCACGTCGAGCAATCGGCGGTGCAGCGGCTTACGGCGCAGAACGTCACGGCCACAGGCTCCGTCATCGGCGTGATCAACGGTACGAACGCGGAGGTGCGCGAGAGCGCCGTCGGCATCGTCGCCGGCGATTACGTTAGAGTTGAAGAAGGCCGCGTCTTCGTGTTGCTTGCGCCTCGTGTCAGCGGCAACGTCAAGGCGTTCCTGACGCTGCAGAGCGCATTCGCATTTGGCGCCGGCTACTTCGTCGCCCGTCGCATTGCGGCGGCGATTTTCGGCCGGCCGAACCGCTAGAAACGCACCCGGAGGTAGAGAACTATGGCTCGCAAAGAGCTGCCGGTTGAACCGCGCGAAGTAACAGGCAAGAAGGTCGCCGCCTTGCGCCGCAGCGGCGTGCTGCCGGCGAACATCTACGGCCGCGGCCTGGACTCCGTCTCCGTGCAGGTCGGCATCGATGAGATGAACAGGACGCTGCACGCTGCCACCGTGAACGAGGTCATCGACGTGAAGATCGCGGGCGAGAGCGAGACTCGCCCCGTGGTCATCCACAGGATCCAGCGTCACCCGCTGAGTGGCCTGCCACTGCACGCCGACCTGTTCCAGGTCTCGCTGCGAGAGAAGATGCGTGCGGACGTGCCGCTCGTCGTCGTCGGCCGGTCTGAGGCGATCGAGACCTTCAGCGGCGTGCTGGTGCACTCGCTGGAGACGCTGCACATCGAAGCGCTGCCGCTCGACATCCCGACTCACATCGAAGTGGACATAACAGGAATCGACGAGCTCGAGATGTCGGTCCACGTGCGTGACCTGCCGATCCCCGGCAACGTGACCGTCCTCAACGACGGCGACCTCGTGGTCGTCAAAGTCGCGGCGCCGCGTGTCGCCGAGGAGGAAGAGGTCGCTGTCACCGCCGAGGTCGCGGAGGG
>DATDPC010000063.1:0-5880 GCA_035292965.1 Dehalococcoidia bacterium
GCGCGGCTGGTAGACGGTCGCGAGGTAGACAGTATCGCCGTGACGCAAGTACTCGACGTCGCTGGTCGTGAACTCGTAGCGGGCGGAGGGGTCGTAGCGCAGGGAGATCTGGGTGGCCATAGTCGCTCCTCTTTTCTCTGCGGGGCAGCCTATTGTAGGCCGGAGTGCAGCCTCTCGACGTGGGCGGCGATCGCCTGTGCCAGCTCGTGCGGCGGCGCCGTGGCGTCGAGGACGAGCCAGCGCTCGGGTTCGGCCTGCGCCAGCGCGAGGTAGCCGGCGTTGACGCGATCGTGAAATGAATCGTCTTCGCGCTGAAACGCGTCGTCGTCGTCGCCCTTGCGGGCGAGCCCCGCGTCGCTGGGGAGGTCGAGCAGCACCGTCAGGTCGGGGACGAGGCCGCCGGTGGCGAAATCGTTGAGACGCCGGACCGTCTCCAGGTCGAGGCCGCGGCCGTAGCCCTGGTAGGCGAATGTCGAGTCGCTGAAGCGGTCGCAGATCACGGCGCCGCCCTCGTCGAGCGCCGGCTTGATCACGCTGCGCACCAGCTCGGCGCGGGCCGTGAGGAACAGCAGCAGCTCCGTCTCGACGCCGAGTGGCTCCTCCGGATGCAGCAGCAGGCGCCGTATCTCCTCGCCGAGGCGGGTGCCGCCGGGCTCGCGGGCGTGGATCACGTTCCAACCGCCGGCGCGCAGGCGCAGCGCCAGCAACTCGCACTGCGTTGTCTTGCCGGAGCCTTCACCGCCCTCGAAGGTGACGAAGAGGCCGCGTCTGTTTGTCAAAGCAGCGTCAGTCTTCGATGTAGGAGCCGGGACGGTCGCCGGGGACGATGCGAACGCGGCGCTGCGGCTCTCGCCCGCGGCTCTGAGAGCCGACGCCGAACCGCTGCGCCAGCTCGTGCTGCAGGCGGCGGATGTAGGCGCGCTGGGGCAGCAACTCCACCGGCCGGTCCTGCTGCATGACGGTGTGGATCGCCTCCTCCGCCTCTGTTATCGCTTCGAGGACGGGGTCCTGGCCGCCTGCCCCATCGCGGCGCCCCTGCAGCGAGAGCAGCGCCTGCTGCATCTGCAGCAGCGTGTTCGAGCGCAGCACGTAGAGCGGGATGCCGCGCGCCTCCGCCTCCTGCAGCGCTTGCGGTTTACGCCTGTAGTAGCTTCGGTCCGTCAGGACGACGTCTGAGTCTTCGAGGCGCTCGGCGATCGTCGCGCCGGAGCCGGTGTCACGGATCGCCTGGGCGAGGCGCTTGCGCGAGATGCCGAAGGGGTAGACGCGCTGCGTGCGCGCGGCCGCCTGCTGCTGCGCCGGCGTCTCGGCCTGGAGGGCGTAGGGCCGCCTCGCCGTGGCGTCGCTGAGCGGCGCCGGTACGTTCTCGCCGTGGGTCTCCGCCTCGCTGAGCTGGCGTACTTCGCCGTCCGAGAGCTCGCGCACTTCGGAGGGTATGCGGTAGCCGCGCAGGATCGCATCGACCGTCTCGGCGACGTCGCGGTGGATGGCGACGCGGTCCCAGTTTTGAATCTCGACGACGACCGGGAAGGTCGGCGGCGCCCTGCGTTCGAGCACCGACTTCTGGGTGCCGCGACGCCGCGCTTCTTCGTCCCCCAGCGTGACGGACTGGATGCCACCGACGAGGTCGGAGAGCGTCGGGTTAGCCATGAGGTTCTCGAGCGTGTTGCCGTGGGCGGTGCCGACGAGCTGGACGCCGCGCTCGGCGATCGTCCGCGCCGCCTGCGCCTCCAGCTCGGTGCCGATCTCGTCGATGACGATGACCTCCGGCATGTGGTTCTCGACCGCCTCGATCATCACGGCGTGCTGCATCTGCGGCCGCGCCACCTGCATGCGCCGCGCCGAGCCGATCGCCGGGTGGGGGATGTCGCCGTCGCCGGCGATCTCGTTCGACGTGTCGACGATGACGACGCGCTTGTTCATCTCGTCGGCGAGGACGCGGGCGACCTCGCGCAGCATCGTCGTCTTGCCGACGCCGGGGCGTCCGAGGAAGAGCATGCTCTGCTCCGTCCGGACGATGTCCTCGATCACGGCGATCGAGCCGTAGATCGCGCGGCCAACGCGGCAGGTGAGCCCGACGATGCGGCCGCGGCGGTTGCGGATGCAGGAGATGCGGTGCAGCGTCCGCTCGATGCCGGCGCGGTTGTCCTCGCCGAACTCGCTGATCCGCGAGACGACGTACTCGATGTCGCCGTCAGTGACATCGCGCTCGCTGAGGACGATCTCGCGGCCCGGGAAGCGGGCCTGCGGCGTGCGGCCGAGGTCCATTACCACCTCGAGCAGATCGTGCTTATCGCTGCGGTCTCGCAGCGGGTCAGACAGATGGGGCGGCAGGCAATCGAGAAGCCAATCGAGGTCGTCGGTGATCGTTCTATCCAAGTCTGGTCAGGCTCCCACGGCGTTTCTGGCGACGGCGGGCGCCAGCTTCGGTAGCTTCTGGACGCGCGTCGTCCGGCGCACCAGCGAGACGAACTCGCGCTGCTCGGCGAAGCCCGCGTCGGCGAGACGGTGCGAGACCGGCTCGGCGGCGCGGGGCAGGAGGATCGATATCGGCTGGCCGTGGGCGTTGACGGCGTACCCGGCGGAGACAACGATGCCCGGCAGGTCCGGCAGCGCTGCCTCGTCCGCCTGCAAGCCGATGACGACGCCGTAGCTCCCCTTCGCGATCGAGACGGCAGCGTGAACGGCGCCGTCCTTCTCGTAGACGAACTCGCTGGCGCCTTTGAGCCACTGGCGCTCCTGGGCGGCGTGCCACTCGGCGAAGGTCGCGGCCTCGGAGCGGCGCGTCGATTCCGGCGTCGTCGCGCTGTAGAGGCGGTAGAGGAGGTAGCTATCGGACGGGGCGAGGGGACGCAGCTCGACGCGGGGCGCATCGATGGGCCCGGCATTCGTCAGTAGCGCCTCTTCCTGATAAGCGTGGAAGCCGGACTCGAGGACGCTTGGCAGCATGTCGCTCGACGATTCGAGGCGCAGGAACAGCTTCTCGGCGCCGCGTTTGCCGGCGGCGACGATGGCGGCGTCGAGCAGGTGCGACAGCTTCTCGTTGCCTTCGGTCGCGTCGACGAGGTAGTCGACCTCCCAGGCCTCGCGGCCACCGCGCCGTCTCACAGTGACGAGGCCCTGCAGGCGCTGTCGCTGGACGCAGACCCAGGCGCTGCGGCGTCGCGCGACGAACTGGTCGAGCAGCAGGCCCAGCGGCGCGCTGGACGATTCGTCGGCGCCGAAGCGCTCGCGCGGCCAGGCGCCGTTGTCGTACTCGTCGTGCGAGACGAGGGCGATTACGTCGGTCGGGAGCAGCTGGCGCGCCTCGGTCACTTCGTCGCTCCGTTCGCGGCCAGCGTCAGGAAGTAGGCGTGCATGCGGTCGTCGTCCGTCAGCTCGGGGTGGAAAGACGTGGCGAGCAGGTGACCCTGGCGCGCCGCGACGATCGTCTTGTCCTGGAGGCGGCCGATCACCTTGACGCCCTCGCCGACCTCGCGAATTAGCGGTGCGCGGATGAAGATCGCGTGGACGGGCGGCCCCTCGATCTCCGTGATCTGGACGTCCGTCTCGAAGCTGTCGACCTGGCGGCCGAAGGCGTTTCGCTCGACCTCGATGTCCATGACGTCCAGCGTCTCGCGGTCGAGGTTGGTGGCCGTGTGCGCCATGACGATCATGCCGGCGCAGGTGCCCCAGACGGGCTTTTCGGCGGCGAAGCGGCGAAGCGGCTCGATCAGGCCGTACATCGCCATGAGGCGCGTGATCGTCGTGCTCTCGCCACCGGGAATGATCAGACCGTCGATGCCCTCAAGGTCGGCCGGGAGGCGGACTTCGCGTGCTTCCACGCCGAGGCGCCGGAGGATGGCCTCGTGTTCCGCGAAGTCGCCCTGTAGGGCGAGGACCCCTACGGTTCGCACTGATCCAATTGTAAGCCATCTTCATGGCGCGTATCGCCGCGGCCGCTATGATCGAAGCAAGCTTGGATACGATGAACGACCTCAGACGCGTCGCCCTGCCGGAAGATATCGCCGGGGCGCTGTACCTCGCGGCGATGCCGGGACGCTACCGCCACATCGATAGGGACCTCGCCGAGGCGGTGGCGTACGAGATCTCGATCGTCGTCTGCCTGACGCCGCTGAAGGAGATCGAGGCGAAGTCGGTGCGCTACGCCGAGGCGCTGGAGGCGGGCTCGATGCCGTTCGATGTGCGCAACCACCCGATCCAGGACTTCGGCCACCCGACGGACGCTGAGGCGTTCGTCACGTTCGTCGCAGATGTAACCGCGGCGTTGCGCGACGGCGAGCGCGTGATGATCCACTGCGCCGGCGGTATCGGCCGCACCGGCCTCGTCGCCAGCTGCGTCCTGCGCGCCCTCGGCGTCGAGTACGAAGCGGCGGTCGCTACCGTACGCGCGGCGGGCTCGCACACGGAGAACACGCAGCAGAAGGCGTTCGTGCGGGAGTTCTCGCCGGTGCAAGCTATCTAGGCGTCGACCAGATTCTCTAATTCTTGCTGCGTTAGGCCTGCTTGCCGGAGGATGGAAGATATGTCACGAGGCTCGATTACGCGCTTGTTTGCCTGTACAGTCACTCCGCGTTGTGCGCCTGCGTGGACACCTCGAAGCTGGATGTGGCTGCCTCGCTGACGGACGGGCGTGATGCCGATCCTGCCCAGAGCGCGCACGACCTCAGTGGTCGAGAACCGCCGGGGCACGGATTGAGAACTTCTTGATCACCGGTTCAGAGCCAACCTCGTTGTTGATGTGGTCTAGCTCTTCTGGCGTGATCTCTTCCAGGTGTAGCTCTACGGCCTCTTGAAGCATTTCCAGAGCATTCTTCTCGGTGTCACCCTGACTCGCAATGTCGTACTCCAGGCAAAACGCGACCCATTGATCGCTGGCCTCGCCTTTATAGATGACCGCGTGGAGATCCTTTTTCATTTCTACCAACCCCTGGTCGCGAGCAGCTCGTTCTCCGGGATCGAGCCGATCTCGATGCCGTGCATCGGCTCACCGAGGCCGCGCGAAGCCTCCGCGATGATCTTCGCGTCGCGGAAATGCGTCGTCGCCTGGACGATCGCCTTGGCCGTGCGCTCCGGGTGCTCCGACTTGAAGATGCCGGAGCCGACGAAGACGCCGTCCGAGCCGAGCTGCATCATCAGCGCCGCGTCCGCCGGGGTGGCGATGCCGCCTGCGGTGAACATGACTACGGGCATGCGACCGAGCGTCTTCACCTCACGCAGCAACTCGACGGGCGCGCCGAGGCGCTTGGCTTCGGCGTAGAGCTCCTCGTCGGGCATGTTCTGGAGCTTGCGGATGTCGTCCATCACCTGGCGCATGTGGCGCACCGCCTCGACGACGTTGCCAGTGCCGGCTTCGCCCTTCGTGCGGATCATCGCGGCGCCTTCGCTGATCCGGCGCAGCGCCTCGCCGAGGTCGCGGCAGCCGCAGACGAACGGCACCTTGAACTGCTGCTTGTCGACGTGGTGCGCCTCGTCCGCCGGCGTCAGCACCTCCGACTCGTCGATGTAGTCGATGCCAAGCGCTTCGAGGACCTGCGCCTCGACGAAGTGGCCGATGCGCACCTTCGCCATCACCGGGATGGTCACCGACTCCATGATGCGGCAGATCAGCTCCGGGTCCGACATGCGGGCGACGCCGCCGTCGCGCCGGATGTCGGCCGGGACGCGCTCCAGCGCCATCACGGCGCAGGCGCCCGCTTCTTCGGCGATCTTCGCCTGCTCCGGCGTGACGACGTCCATGATGACGCCGCCCTTGAGCATCTGGGCGAGGCCCTTCTTCAGCGTGAAGGTCCCCTTGTTCTCGCCGCCGCCGTCAGTCCCGTTCATATCGTCCTCCCGCGCTCCGGGCGCGCCCTAAATCGTGTAGAGGGGCGTTGGACG
>DATDPC010000064.1:0-2457 GCA_035292965.1 Dehalococcoidia bacterium
GCACGAGATCCTCGAGGCGGTCGTCGACCGCGTGCCGCCGCCGCGGGCGGATGAGACGAAGCCGCTGCGCGCGCTGATCTTCGACAGTAAGTACGACGCCTACAAGGGCGTCATCGCCTACGTCCGCGTCGTCGATGGGCACGTCGAGCCGGGGCACGCGCTGCGCCTGATGCAGGTCGACACGCGCATTGAGCCGGTCGAGATCGGCGTCTTCCGTCCCGGCTTCGACCCGGTATCGGGACTCGACTGCGGCGAGGTCGGCTATGTCGCGACGGGGATGAAGAGCGTGCGCGAGGTCGGCGTCGGCGACACGCTGACGGACGACGCGCGGCCGGCGGCCGAGGCGCTGCCCGGCTACCGCCCCGCGAAGCCGATGGTCTTCGCCGGCCTCTACCCGGCGCAGGCAACCGACTACAACCTCCTGCGCGACGCGCTCGAGAAGCTCCACCTCAGCGACGCCGCCCTGACCTACGAGCCGGAATCGAGCGTGGCGCTGGGCTTCGGCTTCCGCTGCGGCTTCCTGGGCCTCTTCCACATGGAGATCGTCCAGGAGAGGCTCGAGCGGGAGTACGACCTGACGCTGATCTTCACCGCGCCCAGCGTCGAGTACATCGTCAAGCGCACGGACGGGCGCGAGCTGACGATCGACAACCCGGCAGAGCTGCCGCCGCCGAACGAGATCGCCGAGGTGCGCGAGCCGTGGGTCGACCTCTCGATCGTGCTGCCGGACCGCTACGTCGGCGCGGCGATGGAGCTCTCGACGGCGCGACGAGGCGTCTTCAAGCGCATGGAGTACCTCGACGTCGGCGTCGGCGTCGAGATGGCGAAGGGCGAGGCGCGCGTCCTGATCGAGTACCACGTGCCGCTGGCGGAGATCCTGACCAGCTACTACGACCAGCTGAAGTCGCGCACTCAGGGCTACGCCAGCCTCGACTACACGCTGGTGGGCTACGAGCCGGCGAGGCTGGTGAAGCTCGACGTCCTCGTCAACGGCCAGGCGGTCGACGCGCTGACGCTGATCGTCCACCCGGAGGAAGCGCAGGCAAAAGGCCGCGACCTGGTCGAGCGCCTGCGAAAGCTGATCCCGCGTCAGATGTTCGACGTGCCGATTCAGTCGGCGATCGGCGGTAAGATCATCGCCCGTGAGACGATCAAGGCGATGCGCAAGAACGTGCTCGCGAAGTGCTACGGCGGCGACGTGAGCCGCAAGCGCAAGCTGCTGGAGAAGCAGGCCGAGGGCAAGAAGCGCATGCGTCGCGTCGGCAGCGTCGAGATCCCGCAAGAGGCCTTCATGGCCGTGCTGACGCTAGAAGATAAGTAACGCCAGAGATTCTAAGTACCCTGCGGGATGAATCCCGCAGCTTCTCCGACGCACCGCGTGCCGAGGTGCCACGTCAACAACGTCCCAACCGCGAAGCTGCAGGTTTTCAACCTGCAGGGATCGACCAAGTAGAAACGCGACGCGTTTACTCAGGGCTCAGGTCGTGAGGGAAGTGTCGATGCCGGACGGGGTGTTCGGCGAATACGACGAAACCGGCCGCCGCTCTCGGCTGCGACGCCGGTTTCGAAGCTACGTGGTCTTAGGGTGGTTAGCCCTTGCCGATGCGGTACATCTTCGTACCGCAGACGGGGCAGGCGCCGCTGGTGGCGGGCTTGCCGTTCTTCATCTTGACCGCCTTCGGGTCTTTCATTTCCCGCTGGGTCCGACACTTTAGACAGTAGGCTTGCATGTTTGCCTCCTTAGATGGCTAGCTGCCCGTAATGGCTATACAGCCTATTCACATTACCAGCTCATCACAGCCTAATCGTTTGCATCATACGCGATACAGACCGCCTGTCAAGCTAGATTCGCGATAGATTCGCGAAACTTAGCGAAGATGACACACGCCAGATTCAGCCCAGATTCGGCCGGCCTCGGCCAACCTCGGTCACCTTCCGATTGGCGGCCCGATGCCGGCCCCGTTAGAATGGTCAGGCGCGGAGGGATCGCATAGTGGTCTAGTGCGGCCGCCTGCTAAGCGGTTATCCCGGGTTACTGGGATCCAGGGTTCGAATCCCTGTCCCTCCGCCACCCAACCTCCCTTCCCCACCGCCTCCCCACGGGCAAGCGCCTTCGGCGCGCAAACGGGCAATCGGGCAAAGAGCTACCGCCGGGGCTCAATCCCCATCTGTGAAATCTGGGGCTGATTGCGTCGGTCAGCCGCGACGCAGCGCCGCTGCGACCTTCGCGATGGCGGCGCCGAGCTCGCTGGCGAGCAGCCCTGACAGGCCGTAGTCAGCCTCGTAGCCCGCGGCGGCGGCGCCGTGCAGGTAGACGCCCAGCCCGGCCGCCACGAACGGCTCGACGCCCTGGGCGATCAGCCCCGCGATCGCGCCGGCGAGGACGTCACCGGTGCCGGCCGTCGCCAGCGCCGCGTTCGCGAACGGGCTGACGAGGACGCCACCGTCCGCCTGCGC
>DATDPC010000065.1:0-4416 GCA_035292965.1 Dehalococcoidia bacterium
GACGCCGACGGCGACCGCCACTGCCACGGCGACCTACACGCCAACCGCGACGGCAACGAACACGCCGACACCGACTGCCACTGCAACGAAAACGGCGACGTCCACGGCAAGTCCGTCTCCGAGCGCAACCGCGACGAGCAGCCCAACATCGACAGCGACGCTCACCAAGACGCCCCCGCCCGGCTCGACGATTACGCCGCTGCCGTCCGCTACTTCGACGGTGCTGGCGGCGACAATTACGCCTTGCCCGTCGCCTTCGGCGGAGATAAGTCCGACCAGCGGACCACGCCCACCGGCGGGCGAGGTCGAAGCTCAGGCCCCGTCGGCCGGCGACGCGGGGCTGCTAGACCGGATTCAGGCGGCCGGATCGAGCCCGTATTTCCTGGCAGTAACGCTGCTAATGGTCGCTATCGGCCTCGCGAGCATCGGCCTGGCGATGCGGCGCGATGCCCGCTCAGCCTTCCCCTAGCTTCTCCTGAAGCAGGGGCGCAAGCTCCGCGATCGCGACGCGCGTCTGCGTCATCGAGTCGCGCTCTCGGATTGTGACGGCGTTGTCGTCCAGCGAATCGAAGTCGACCGTGACGCAGAGCGGCGTGCCGATCTCATCCTGACGCCGGTAGCGCCGGCCGATCGACTGGGCGTCGTCGAACTGGGTCATGAACTTTGGCCGCAGCGCGTCGTAGACCGCTCGCGCCAGTGGCGCCAGCTTCTCGTTGCGCGACAGCGGTAGCACCGCGACCTTGATCGGCGCTACGGACGGGTGCAGCGCCAGGTAGACTCGCTTCTCGTCGCGTACCGTCTCTTCGCGGTAGGCGTCATACATCAGCACGAGGAAGCAGCGGTCGACGCCGAGCGCCGGCTCCACGACATAAGGGACGATGTGCTCGTTCGTCTCTTCGTCGAAGTAAGTCAGGCTCTTGCCGCTGAACTGCGCGTGCTGCTTCAGGTCGAAGTCGGTGCGGTCGGCGATGCCTTCGAGCTCGGACCAGCCCATCGACGCGTAGTTGTATTCGACGTCGTAGGTGCCGGTTGAGTAGTGCGAGAGCTCGTCCGCGTCGTGGGCGCGCAGGCGCAGGTTCTCCGCGCGCACGCCGAGGCTGATATGCCAGTTGAGGCGCGTCTGCGTCCAGTGCTCCAGCCATTCCTTGTCGGTGCCGGGCTTGCAGAAGAACTCCATCTCCATCTGCTCGAACTCGCGGTCGCGGAAGATGAAGTTGCCAGGCGTGATCTCGTTGCGGAAGGAGCGACCGATCTGGGCGATGCCGAAGGGCAGCCTGCGCCGCATCGACGTCACCACGTTCTCGAAGTTCGTGAACATCGCCTGCGCCGTCTCCGGCCGCAGGTAGACCTCGTTCGCGGAGTCTTCGACCGGCCCGACGAAGGTCTTGAACATGAGGTTGAAGGGGCGCGCGTCCGTGAACTGGCCTTTGACGCCGCAATCGGGGCAGACGTCGCTGGTCAGGTGATCGGCGCGGAAGCGGTGCTTGCAGTTGCGGCAGTCGACCATCGGGTCGCTGAACTGGGCGACGTGGCCGCTGGCCTCCCAGACGCGCGGGTTCATGATGATCGCCGCGTCCAGGCCGACGACGTCGTCGCGGTCCTGGACCATCGCCTTCCACCAGAGGCGCTTGATGTTGTTCTTCATCTCGACGCCAAGGGGGCCGTAATCCCAGAAGCCGGAGATGCCGCCGTAGATCTCGCTGCCGGGGAAGACGAAGCCGCGCCGCTTGCAGAGCGAGACGAGCGTTTCGAAGCTAAGAGGGGCGTCGTTGGTCATGCGTCCCGGGAGCTAGAACTCCTCGTCGTCCTCCTCGAGCTCCTCGGTGTCGACCCAGAGGATGTCGACCTCGTCCTTGTCGCCCATGGCGTTCTGCAGGAGGGCGAGCAGCGCCGCGTCGGCGCCCTTCTGCGCCAGCGCGTTTACCATCTCGCGGTTGAGGAAGTAGTCGCGGTCGTCGGACCACTCCTCTTCGAGGTTATCGATCAGGAAATCGAGCTGGTCTTCGGTGATCTCGCCGGCCTTTGCGTAGAGCAGGATCATGGCGGGTACCCCTTTCAGCCTCTGGGCGCGTTACGGACGAATGATAAGCCCTCGATTGCAAAAAGCGCCCCGGAGGGGCGCTCTCTCGTTTCGACGCTACGTTAAGGGCGGTTTTCTGTCAATCTGCGGGGCGTTGGGCTAGTCGGAGTGCTGGCCGGCGTCCGGCAGCAGCTCGTCCCGGCGGCGAACGTCCATCAGCACGAAGGTGTACTCGCCGCGACGGGAGGTGCCGTAGCGCGCGAAGCCGGCCTTCTCGAAACAGCGTTGGGCGCGCGCGTTCCACTCCAGCGTCTTCAGGTAGATGCGCTCCAGCTTCATCTCGTCGAACAGGAAGCGGACGAAGGTCTGCAGCAGGTCCGTGCCGTAGCCGCGGCCCCAGTATTCGCGCAGGCCGATCGTGACGCCGATCTCCGCCTCGCGCCGCTGGTAATCGACGTTGTAGTACATCACGTTGCCGATGTGACGCCCGTCGAAGTCCTCGATGGCGATCGTGCGGCGGTAGGGGCTGGGATAGGTCAGCTCGTCGCTGAAGATCGCCATGTAGTCGCGCAGCGAGCCGCCGTAGGGACGGGCGGCGTCGAAGGCGGCCAGCTCCGGGTCGCGGCGCCAGGTGTAGTCCTGCTCCGCGTCGACGATCGTCTTCGCGCGCAGGACGACGAGAGTGCCTCTCGCCAGCTCTCCCTCGACGACGGCGGTCACTTCGATCCGTCCTCCTCGACACCAAGCTGCTCCAGCGCTTGTCGCAGGATGCGCGCTTCGTTCCCATAGGTTAGCAGCTTCAATGCTGCCTGCACTCCAACCCAGCGCACGTCGTCGAATTCGTGGTCGTGCAGGCTCGGGTCGCCGCCGACGGGCCGAAACAGGAAGTGACGCACCGTCTTGTAGTAGCGCACGCCCTCCGAAGGCCGCGAGAACCAGTACTTGATATCGCCGACGAGCCGTTCGATCTCGACCTCGACGCCGGTCTCTTCGCGCACCTCGCGCAGCGCCGTCTGCTCCAGCGTCTCGCCATCGTTCGGCGTGCCCTTCGGCAGGGCCCAGAGGTTCTCCTTCGGCCGGCCGCAGATCAGCACCTCGAGGCCGTCGTCGCCGTCGCGCAGGACGATGCCGCCGGCCGAGGTTATACGCTCTGTACGTAGGGTCTTGCCCGCCATGACCCTAAAGGGGAGTGAGCGGGTCGTCCGCAAAGGCGATCTCTGCGAGCGCCTCCTGGACGGCGTCTGCGAGCTCGTCGTCGCCTTCGTAGAGGATGCTCTTCAGCGCGACGCGCGCCATGTCGCCGCCGATCTCGCCGAGCGCGTGGATCGCCGCCTGCTGCACCTCCGGGTCGACGTCCATGATCGCGATGCGCTTCAGCGGCTCGATCGCCGCGTCCTCGCCGATGCCGCCGGCGGCGGCCGCCGCTGCGAGGCGCATCTCCGGCACGTCGCTGGCGAACTCGCGCAGCACGGTCGGCAGCCAGAGGTCGTTGCAGGTGCGCCCCATCGCGTCGACAGCGCCGATCTTCAGCGTCATGTTGTCCTCGTCGTAGATGCTCTCGATCAGGTTGTCGGTGTCCTCGCCGCTCAGCGCACCCAGCGCTTCGAGCGCGCGCGCCCGCACCTCCTCGTCTTCGTCGACATCGGCGGCGCTCTCGGCCAGGGCGTCGCGGAGCGCCTCGGCGTCGCCCTCGCGCAGGTGGCCCATCTCCGCTTCGAGGGCGTAGCGTCCGAGGCCGATGGCTGCTTCGCGGCGCGCCTCGGCGGACTCGTCGTTGTGCAGCATGTCCGCGAGGAACGGGATCAGGTCGCGCCCTTCGTACTCGGCGAGGCCGCGGATCGCGGCGGCGCGGACGTAGGCTTCGTCGTCGGTCAGCGCCAGCTTGTTCACGGCGTCGAAGTTGAGGTCGACGTTGTCCATCGCCAGCTCGGCGAGTTGGTTGATGATCGCGAGGCGGCGCTGCATCACCATCTCCAGCCAGGCATCGGCCAGTGCCAGCGCGTTCTCGATGTCGAGGTTCGAGAGCTCGGCGAGACGGGCGCTGGAGAGGCGCTTCATCTCGTCAATCAGGTCTTCCAGCGTCAGGTCGAAGGTCGGTTCGGATTCGGATGTCATCAGTTTCAGCCTAACAAGTCTGTCAAACGCCCGGGTTAAGCGCTGGTTACGCCAGCTCCGGCTTCGCTGCGCGCGCCATTAGCTCCCGTACCGCCGCTTCCGGCGTCTTGTTCTCGTAGAGGACGGCGTGCAGCGCCTCGCAGATCGGCAGCTCCACGCCGAAGCGTTTCGCCAGCACCGGCACGGCGCGCGCCGTCACGGCCCCCTCGACGACGCCGTCGATCGCTTTCATTGCCTTGTCGAAGCCGGTGCCGAGCGCCAGCGCCAGGCCGAAGCGCCGG
>DATDPC010000066.1:0-2050 GCA_035292965.1 Dehalococcoidia bacterium
CGCGTCAAGGTCGACGTCATCGAAGTCGCGGAGTTCCCGCATCTCGTCGCCCAGATCGGCGCGCCCGTCGTGCCCGTCACGGTGATCAACGACGAATACGCCACGCCCGGCGTCCTCGACGACACCGACTTGGCGCAGGCGTTGCTCCTGGCGGCGGAGGGCAAGGAAGTCAGCATCGTTTCGCAGCCCGGCAGCGTCACCCCGCTCGTAGCGCCTCAGCCTCAGGCCGCCCCGCGCACCTCGCCCGGCGGCCTCTACATCCCCCGCTAGCGTGCGCGCCTACTCCCGCCTCGCCGAAGCGGACCTCGCGCGCGCCCTGCCCTTCGCGCTGCTCGCCGCCGTCTACGTCCTCACGCGCCTCCCCTTCCTCGGCTACGGCCACGGCACCGACCCCGACGCCTGGCGCGTCGCCCTGACCGCCCATCACCTGCTCGACACCGGCGACTACTTCCCCTCCCGCCTGCCGGGCAACCCCCTGCACGAGGCCGTCACCACCCTGTTCATCCCCGGCGGCTGGATCGCCACCAACCTCTCGACGCTCGCCGTCTCGCTGCTCGGCGTCTACCTCTTCGCGCGCATCGTCAAGCTGCACCAACTGCCGAATGCCGCGGTGCTCGTCATCGGTTACGCTTTCGCGCCGCTGCTGTTCATCAACAGCATCGCCACCATGGACTACATGTGGGCCCTCACCGCGATCCTCGGCGCCTACTACTGCCAGGTCACCGGACGGCCCGTCTGGGCCGGCCTTCTGCTCGGTTGCGCTGTCGGCTTCCGCCTGCAGAGCTACGTCACCTGGGCGCCGCTGGCCTACCTCGCCTGGCGCCAGGGCCGCTTGCGCGACCTCCCTCCCCTGACCCTCGCGGCCGCCGGCGTCACGCTGCTCAGCCTCGCGCCCGTCCTCGTCGTCTACGGCCCGGACTTCTTCAACTACTACGACGCCAAAGTCAACGCCACCGAAGTCCTGCGCCTGGTTGGCAAAGAGGCGCTCGGCATCATCGGCGTCGCCGGCGTCCTGCTCGCGATCCTGATCTCGCTGCCGCGCTTCCGCACGCTCCCCGCCGACCTGGTCAAGGACGCGCACGTCGGCGTCTGGGCGGCGTTCGTCGCGATCTACGCGCTCTCGTTCTCCCGCCTGCCCCACGAGATCGCCTACCTGATCCCCGTCTTCCCCTTCGGCCTGCTGCTGCTCGGCCGTTACCTCACGCGCGGCGCCATCACCGGCGCCGTCGCGGCCATCCTGCTCGCCGGCGTCCTCGACCTCACGACGCCGGACGTGGGCTTCGATTCCGCGGCGTTCCGCTCGACAACGCTGGGCAAAGGTCTGATCCTCTCCAACGCTGAAACCATGGACCTGCAGCGCAAGTTCGTCTCTGAAGTGGTTAACGCGGACGTGCCGGATCGCTCGGTCGTCATGACCGGCTTCATCTTCCCCCAACTCGCCGTCCGCGAACGCGGCCGCCTCGATTCGCGCATCCTGCGCCGCGATTACGCCGGCATCAGCATGCTCTCCGACCGCGGCGAGGCGGTCGACACGGCGCGTGACGTTCGCTTCGTCTGGCTCGTCGACTACGACACCTACCTGGCCCTGCGCGATCAGGGCTACGCGATCTTCCAGGTCCCGGACGCCGCGACCAGCACAGCCGCCCTCTACGACTATCGGCCCGGCATCCTCGGCTCCGTCTACCTCAGGCTGAACCAGGAAGCCCCCGCCGGCGAAGGCGCAGGCAGCACGGACCGCTAGCCAACCCTTCCTCCGCTGGGAGACCCCGAGCAGCGATCGTCTCCCTGTACTTCGTCCCAATCGTTAAGCTCCCCTCTCCGTCGACGGAGAGGGGCTGGGGGTGAGGTCAAACGCCCCATCGCGAAACCACGCCACCTCTGGACACCCAGCTCACTGGCCCTCGCAGACAATCCCCTCTCCCTCAAGGGAGAGGGTTAGGGTGAGGGGGTGCCCCGTCAATCTGTACTTCGGCCCAATCGTTTAGCTCCCCTCTCCGTCGACGGAGAGGGGCTGGGGGTGAGGTCAAACGCCCCATCGCGAAACCACGCC
>DATDPC010000067.1:0-2706 GCA_035292965.1 Dehalococcoidia bacterium
GGAAGGCGAGCCAAACGGTGTAGTGGCGCTGCCACTCGACGATCGTCGGGATGTTCATCGAGCTGGCGAAGAGGACCGGCGCGAGGAGGGCGAGCACCAGCGGGATCAGCATCTTCCAGGCGAAGGCCATGAGCTGATCGATGCGCAGGCGGGGCCAGGTGCCGCGCAGCCAGATCAGGCCGAAGTAGAAGAAATAGATCTTGCCGATGAAGATGATCCACGGCGGGATGTAGTCCTCGATGCCGAAGAGCGAGTAACCGCCGAAGAAGAGGCTCGCCATGATGCCGGACACGGCGAGCGAGTTGATCAGCTCGACGGCGTAGAAGAGGCCGAACTTCATGCCGGAGTACTCGGTGTGGAAGCCGGCGACGATCTCGGACTCGGCCTCGGCGATGTCGGCGGGCGTGCGGTTGAGCTCCGCCGTGGCGGCGAGGGCGTAGATAAACACCGGCGCCGGCAGGAGGAAGGCGAGCCAAACGGTGTAGTGGCGCTGCCACTCGACGATCGTCGGGATGTTCATCGAGCTGGCGAAGAGGACCGGCGCGAGGAGGGCGAGCACCAGCGGGATCTCGTAGCTGATCGCCATGGCGATGACGCGCATTGCGCCGAGGAGCGCGTACTTGTTGTTCGAGGCCCAGCCGGCCATGAAGATCGCCAGCGACGTGATCGAGGAGAGCGCCAGCAGGTAGAGGACGCCGACGTTGAGGTCGGCGTAGACCATGTCGGGCGCCCAGGCGAAGACGGCGAAGGTGAGCATCGCCGGGATGAAGACGAGGATCGGCGGCAGGTTGAAGAGCTTCGAGTCGGCGGCGCGCGGCTGCAGCACTTCTTTCTGAATCAGCTTGATCGCATCGGCGACGGGCTGGAGGAGGCCGAAGGGGCCGACGCGGTTGGGGCCGCGGCGCACCTGCATGCGGCCGATGATCCGTCGCTCCAACCAGACGTTGGCGAGGGCGCCGAGGCCGACGAAGCTGAGGATGCCCGTGGCGCCGATCGCGGCGCTGATCAGGTAGACGATCCAGCCGGCGGTCTGGTCGTTGAGCCAGTTGTAGAGGTCTGAGAAGGGGTCAAAGTTGAACCAGGCGTCGAGCAGGGGGATCACGTGGCGCTCCTCGACGCTCGGAGTGTCCTGAGACTCGTCGCGGCTTGCTCCGATGGACGGGGCGCGGGGATTGTCTGAAAACCGAGTCTGATCAGCCAAGTACGAGATTGCCGCGCCTCGCTGCCGCGATGGCTCGCAACGACAGAATGACCTCGCTGCCGCGATGGCTGGCAATGACAGCAGTGTCGCGGGATCAACGGTCGATCTCCCCGACGTTGATGTCGAGACTGCCGAGCGTGACGATTGCGTCGGCGATTGAGAGGCCTACGGTGAGGTGCTTGAGGACGCTGAGGTTGATGTAGGAGGGCGAGCGCACGTGCCAGCGGTAGGGCGCGGGGCCGCCGTCGCTGACGAGGTAGAAGCCGAGCTCGCCCTTCGGCGACTCGATGCGGGCGTAGGCCTCGCCGGGTTCGGGCTTGAGGGCGAGCGGCACCGGCGTTGAGATCGGGCCGCCGGGCAGATCGGCGAGGGCCTGCTCGATGATGTGGACGCTCTGGCGCATCTCCGCGAGGCGGACGATGAAGCGATCGAAGCAGTCGCCGTTGTGGCCGACGGGGATGTCGAAGTCGAAGCGGTCGTAGACGCAGTAGGGGTCGGCCTTGCGCACGTCCCAGGCGATGCCGCAGCCGCGCAGCAGCGGGCCGGAGGCGGCGGCGTTGATCGCCACGTCCGGCGCCAGGACGCCGACGTCGCGGGCGCGGGCCAGGAGGATCTCGTTGTCGAGCAGCATCGATTCGTACTCGGAGATGCGGTCGGGCATTTCCTTGACCAGGGCTGTGACCGCCGGGTACCACTCGTCCGGCACGTCGAAGGCGACGCCGCCGATGCGCATGTAGTTAGTCGTCAGGCGGGCGCCGCAGGTCATCTCGAACAGGTCGAGGATCTTTTCGCGCTCGCGGAACATGTACATGAGCGGCGTCTGCCAGGCGCCGCAATCGTTGACGAAGGTGCCGTTGGCCATGCAGTGCGAGGCGATGCGCTGGAGCTCGGCGAAGATGACGCGCAGGTAGGAGGCGCGCTCCGGCACTTCGACGCCGGCGAGCTTTTCAGCTGAAAGACAGTAGCCGAGGTTGCCGGTCATTGCCGCGAGGTAGTCCATGCGGTCGGTGAAGGGGATGTTCTGGGTGTAGGTGCGCTCCTCGGCGAGCTTCTCCATGCTGCGATGGAGGTAACCGAGGACCATCTCGGCGTCGACGATGCGCTCGCCGTCGAGGGTGACACGGAGGCGGAAGACGCCGTGCGTCGAGGGGTGCTGCGGGCCGATGTTTACGACGTAGGGAGGGGTATGGAGCTCCGTCATCGGACGCCTCCCCACAAGGCCCCGCCCTTGGGCAATCTGGCAATCGGGCAATCGGGCAAAGCGGCGAGCAGAGGCTTCATTTCGGGGCCTCGCCTTCGGCTGGAGGCGCTTCGTTCGATTCGACGGGGGCGGGTGTTGCGACGTGCGGTTGTGAGGGCTGGCGGGCGCCGTGGACGCCGCCGCCGAGAGAGCCGAGCTGGCCGCCGGCGGGCTCCGTGGCCTCGTTGCCGGTCTGGGCGCTGGTCATATCGCGCACTTCCTGCGGCAAGCGCGGCACGCCGGGCGCGGATGGCTCCAGCGTCTC
>DATDPC010000068.1:0-9557 GCA_035292965.1 Dehalococcoidia bacterium
GGCCGGCAGGTTGCGGTTGCAGATGTCGACATCGGCCTCGCGGCAGAGCGCTTCGACGGCGTCTTCGTCGAGGCCGATGACGGCGGCGAGCGTACCGGGCGGGTCGGCGCAGGCTTCAGCCATCAGCCGCGCGCGCTCGGCGAGGAGGGCGAGGCCGTCCTCCAGCGTCATCGCGCCGGCGGCAACGAGGGCCGTGTACTCGCCGAGGCTGTGGCCGGCGGTAAAGGCGGGGCGCGCGGTGACGAAGCCGCGCTCGACGGCGGCGGCGAGGCAGGCGAGGCTGGTGACGAAGATCGCCGGCTGGGCGTAGACGGTTTCGCGCAGGCGGTCCTCGGGCCCTTCGAAGCAGACGCTGCTCAGGCTGTAGCCGAGGACGCGGTCGGCCGTCTCGTAGACGGCGCGGGCGGCGTCGGAGGCGCTCCAGAGATCGAGGCCCATGCCGGGCTCCTGGGCGCCCTGACCCGGGAACAGCCACGCTGTCGTGGCGTCTGTGGCCTCCGGGAGGAATACCGGGCTGTTACTCGGCAATTGTGGGCGCCTGGACCTCTACGGCCTCTCGCCCCTTGTAGTAGCCGCAGACCGGGCACGCGTGGTGCGGGCGGCGCATGGTGCGGCACTGCGGGCAGCGCGTGAGACCTGTGAGCTTGAGGGCAAGGTGGCTGCGGCGCTTGCCCTGGCGCGATTTGGGGTAGCGTTTTTTCGGCAGTGGTGGCACTAGTTGTTTCCTTTCAGTGCGGCCAGCGCCGCCCAGCGGTTGTCTACTGTTTCGGCGTCGCAGGCGTGGTCGCCGACGTTGAGGTCGGCGCCGCAGTTGGCGCACAGGCCCTTACAGTCGGGCCGGCAGAGCGGCGCCATCTCTCGGGACGCCTCACGATACTGCCGCACCGCCTCCGTTAAGTCGAGGGTGTGGCGCGAATCGATCAGGAACGCATCGTCGTCGCGAGGGCCGGAGATAGGGTGGCCGGCGGCGTCGAAGGTGGCGATGAACTCTTCTTCGAACTCGATCTTCACTGTCTCGGTCAGCGGCGCGGCGCAGCGGCTGCAGGTCTCCGGCTCCACGAGCCGAAGGTGGGCCCGTACGAGGACGCCCGCCTGCGTGCAGAGCAACTCGACGTCGCCGGACACGGCCTCGGACACGCCGTCTTCGCCCTGGATCGCGCCGTCGAGGTCGTACTCGCGCGTTGCGCCGATTCCCTCTTGTAGAAGCCCCGCTACGTTGAAGATCATGGCTTCATTCAGCATATCGCCGTGCCGAAAGGCGGTCAAACCTTCTCGAAGCGCTTGTACGGCCGTGAGACGCCGCCCTATAATCGCCCACGAGCAGGCTGGCGGGGCAACGTAAACCGGCTCTTCCCTCTTCTGATCACGCCCCCGAAGAAGCAGCTCGCCACATACTTATGACAAGCTCCGCCGACCTGCTTGCGCTTCAGGAGATCGACCTCCGCCGCGATAGCCGCCGCGCGCTAATCGCCGACGTCGACGCGCGTCTCGGCGAGACCGAGGAGCTGATCGCCGCGCGCGAGGGCATCGAAGACGCCGAAGCGGCGGTCCAGCGCCTGCGACGCCGCCAGAAGGAGGTCGACGACCTTGCCGAGGACCTCGACGCCAAGGCGCGCCCGCTCGAGAAGAAGCTCTACGACGGCTCCGTGCGCAACCCAAAGGACCTCGGCGGCATGCAGCACGAGCTCGATTCGTTCAAGAAGCAGCGCGGCAAGCTCGACGACGAAGGCCTCTCCCTGATGGAGGCGATGGAGGCGGCGAACGCGGCCCTCGCCGGCGCAAAGAGCGAGTACGAGAAGATCGAGGCAGCGTGGCGCGCCGACCAGGCAGCGCTTCAGGCCAATCGCGCCCAGGCCGAAGCCGAGAGCGAGCGCCTCACGGCCGACCGCGACGCGCGAGCGAAGGGCATGGAGGGCCCCGTAATCGGCATCTACGAAAAGCTGCGCCCCCTGAAGGCGGGCCGCGCCGTCGCCCGTATCGTGCGTGGCCTCTGCGAAGGCTGCCACATCAGCCTGCCAACCCACCTCGTACAGCGCGTGCGCAGCGGCGGCACGATCGTCCAGTGCCCGAACTGCGAGCGAATTCTGGTGGCCGGCTGAGATGCGCGCGATCGGCTACTTCCGGGAGTCCTCGCACAAGCCGGGGCGGCCTGAGAGCATCGGCCGGCAGAACCGGCGCTTCATCGACTACTGCGAGGCGCAGGGATACGAGGTAGCAACCACCTTCTCTGAAGAGAGCGACGCGCCGACGACGCCCGCCTTCGCCCAGCTGATCGACTACCTGAGGCGGCCGGAGAAGGGCTTCATGATCGTCGTTGCGCCTTCACCGGCGACGCTTGCGGACGATGCTGTCGTGGCCGCCGCGCGCTGCCTCCAGGTCGAACACCTCGGCGCGCACCTGCGGTTCATCGACACGGACGAAGCGACGAACGGCGACGCCCTCGGCGCGATCATCGAGAGCTGGGCGGCGGGTAAGGACAACGCCGTGCGCGACAAGGTCCGCGAGTCGCTGCGACGCAAGGCGGTGCGTGGCGAGGTGCTCGGCCGGCCGCCCTATGGCTACAAGGTCGGCGCCAGGAACCGCCTCGAGCTCGTCGAGGACGAGGCGATCGTCGTGCGCTACATCTATCGCCTCTACCTGCACGAAGGGCTGGGGATTCGCCTGATCGCGCGCCGCCTCAACGAAGAGGGCCTGCGCACGCGGCGCAACCGGCCGTGGAGCATGGTCAGCATCCGCGACATCCTGCGCAACCGCGCCTACCTCGGCACTTACCAGCGCCTCGGCGTGCGCGTGCCGGGCACCCATCCGGCGCTCGTCGCCCCGGACGACTTCCGTAGTGTCCAGGACCGCCTGATCGAGCGGCGCACCAACTACTCGCCGCGCAAGGTCGGTAGCTTCCTCCTCTCCGGCCTCGTCGTCTGCGCCAGCTGCGGCAACCGGATGATCGGCGTCAGCCGCCGCCAGGCCTGGAAGCGCCAGCGCGACGGCAGCGAGCAGGTCGCCTCATACCGCTACTACCAGTGCGAATCGCGCACCAACCAGGGCATCTGCTCCTACAACACGCAGCGCGCCGACGAGCTGGAGGACGCGGTGCGCCGCCAGCTCGTCCAGACGGACCCGAAGCAGCTCGCGACGGCGGGCGACGATTCGGCCGTGATCGGTCAGTGGCAGGAGGAATCGAAGCGGCTGCACGACCGCCTGCAGCAGATCGACCGGCGCCTGACGAAGCAGATCGAGGCGGCGGCCGGCGGCAAGTCGAGCGGCGACAAGCTGCGCGCGCAGGCGGCGGCGCTGGCAGAGGAACGCCTGAAGATTGAAGACGAGCTGCGCGACGCCGAATGGCGCGCCGACCACTACGCTTCGGCCGCGGAACGGCGCCGCACTCGCAGCGCCGCGCTCGCAATCCTGGTCACGGACTGGGGCACGCTGCCCATCCCCGACCGCCAGCAGCTCCTGCGCGAAATGATCGACCAGGTGCGCGTCGGCGAGGGCGAGCCGCACGTCGTCCTGCGTCCGTGACCTCGCCTCAGGACGGGACCTGGGTGATCTACGCCGACGGCGCCTCCCGCGGCAACCCCGGCCTGGCGTCGATGGGGGCCGTCGTTATCGACCCGTCGGGCAAGGTCGTCAGAGAGATCTCGGAGGCGCTGGGCTACCAGACGAACAACTTCGCCGAGTATCGGGGCGTGATCGCGGCGCTCGAAGCGGCGCTGTCGCACGGCGCGCGGCGCATCGAGGCGCGGCTCGATTCGGAGCTGATCGTGCGCCAGGCGACGGGGCGCTATCGAGTGAAGAGCCCGGGGCTTATCCCGCTGCACGAGCGCGTCCGAAGCCTCCTGAGTCAGTTCGACTCGGTCGTGTTCAAGCACGTGCCGCGCGCCCAGAACAAGCACGCGGACATGCTCGCGAACCGGGCGCTGGACCGGCTGGCGTGACGATCGCGGCGCTGATTCTCGCTGCCGGGGAGTCGACGCGCATGGGGCGGCCGAAGCCGCTGCTGCCCTGGGGTGGCACGACACTGGTCGCGTGGCAGGTGGCGCAGATGCGCGAAGCCGGCGCTGACGACGTTGTCGTCGTGCTGGGGCACCGCGCCGAGGAGATACGCGCCGCGCTGTCGCCGGACGCTCGCGCCGTGGTCAACGAGGCGTATCGCGAGGGGCGCGCGACGTCGCTGCGAGCCGGCGCCGAGGCGCTTGCAGACGATGTCGAGGCGATCTTCATACTGAGCGTCGACCAGCCGCGGCCGGCGTGGCTCTCGCGGCGCTTGATCGAGCGCTGGCGGGAGACCGGCACACCGATCGTCTCGCCGCGGTTCACGGGCGGTGGTTACGGCCACCCGATCCTCGTCGCCGGGTCGCTGCTTCCGGAGCTGCGCGACGTCAGCGAGGAGACGCTGGGCCTGCGCGCCGTGATCCTGCGTCACGCTTCGGAAGCAGCATCGGTCGGGGTCACGAACCGCGCCATCGACGTCGACCTGAACACGCCGGCGGAGTACGAGGCGGCGCTGGCGGCGTTCGAGCGCGGTGATTGGGCTGAGACCGAGTCGTAAGCGCGCTGGCTATGAAAACGAAACGTCAAAGTAGCGCCAGATTGCTTGACCTGGCCGCCTGCGAACACGTATTCTCCCACTGACACAACCCGGCACGCCGAATCTCCTTTGCGGGAGAGCGGGGGACCCACTACCGGGGTGAAGGTCACACCGTGTGACCAGGGCTGCCTTTCGGCCCTAACCCGACAGCTAACCTCGCAGGCGTAGTGAAAGGCGCTTCTAAACGGAGCGTTTTTTGTTATACGGAACGTCTAGTCCCCGTGGTCTCCTAGCTGAGGAGGCACCATGGCTGTAGAGCTACCTGCTCGTAGGCCCAAAGACACCGCTGTCGCTACTTCTATCTCAATCAATGCTCCCGTCTCGCTGACGGCTCGACGCTTCACGCGCGCCGCCGACGGCATCGCCTGGCCGCGTCTGACGGTGCGCGTGCTCGAGATCCTGCCGGGCGCGCTGGCGCTGATGCTGATCAGCACGCTCGTCTGGGGCTACCTGTTCTTCCCGAAGACGCTCGCCGTCGGCCTGCTCGTCTTCGACGTCTACTGGCTGTGGAAGTCGTGGACGATCGGCTATCACGTGATGAAGGGCGTCCGCATGCTGAAGCACCAGCAGGGGCGCAACTGGCGCGTGGAGCACGCCGCGCTCGTCGCCAGGGGCGAACCGGTGCTGCCCTGGGACGGCATCCGCCACGTCGTCGTCATCCCCAACTACAAAGAGACCGAGCAGAAGCTGCGCGACACGCTGAGCCAGATGGCGAAGACGGACGGCGCGCGCGAGAAGGTGATCCCCGTCCTCGCGATGGAAGAGGCGGAGCCCGGCGCCGCCGGCAAGGCAGACCTGCTCACCGCCGAGTTCAGGGACAGCTTCTACAAGTTCATCGTCACCTTCCATCCCTACGGCCTCATAGGCGAGGTTCGCGGCAAGTCGTCGAACCAGGCGTGGGCGGCGAACGAGGCGTACGACGAGCTCGTCGAGCGCGGCGGCCTCGACCTCGATCACCTGACGATCACGTCCTGCGACGCCGACACGCTGTTCCCGCCGCAGTACTTCGACGCGCTCGCCTACTTCTTCGCGACGGAGCCGCAGCGCTACCGCCGCTTCTGGCAGGCGCCGATCTTCTTCTACAACAACATCTGGCAGGTGCCGGCGCCGCTGCGCGTCCCGAACGCGCTCTCAGGCCTGATCCACCTCAGCCGCCTGACGCGCAGCCGCAAGGTCCTGTTCTCGCAGTCGACCTACAGCCTCTCGATGCGGATGGCGCACGAGGTCGGTTACTGGGACACGGACATCATCCCGGAAGACTGGCATATGTTCCTCAAGTGCTACTACCAGCTCGGCGGCGAAGTCGATGTCGAGCCGATTCACCTGCCCGTCGGCAACGACGGCGCGCTCTCGCACGGCGTCAGGGCGACCTACGTCAACCAGTACCTGCAGGTGCAGCGCTGGGCCTGGGGCGCGTCTGACATCCCCTACGCCTTCCAGGAGGCGTCGCGCCACCCGGAGATCCCGTGGCACAAGCGCTACCTGCGCCTCTGGTACTTCTTCGAGAACCACCTCATGTGGTCGACGCAGTGGTTCTTCATCACGCTCGGCGGTCTGATCCCGTCCGTCTACGGTTACTTCAAGACCGGCGAGGACTCGCTGACGCCGCAGTGGTTCTCGCTCGAGCAGGCGTTTGACCTGACGTTCCTGCCGGGCTGGCTCGCTGCCCGCGTGACGATCCCGGCGCTGATCCTGACGCCCTGCCTGATCCCGTACGCAATCCTGCTGATCAGCGACTGGCGGATGCGGCCGAAGGCGCCGACCGGCTTTGGCCGCATGTCGCAGCTGTTCTCGCATCTTTGCTGGCTGCTGATCTCGCCGATCACGTTCCTCTTCTCGGCCCTGCCGGCGCTCGACTCGCAGATGCGGCTGATGCTGGGCAAGCGCATGGAGTACCGCGTCACCGAGAAGGTCTAACGAGTCCCCCTCGCTCAGCGGCGCCATCGGCCCGACGGTAAGATGTCATAGCGATGTCTGAAGCCATAGACCTGCTGTTCCTCGGCTCCGGCAACGCCTTTGGCGCTGAGGGTCGCGCGTTCAGCTCGTTCCTCCTCAACGGCCGCTACCTGTTCGATTGCGGCCCGACGGTGCTGCAGCAGCTGCGCAAGGCCGGCATCGCCTCCCACGACATCGAGGTCGTGTTCATCAGCCACTTTCACGCCGATCACTTCTTCGGCCTGCCGTTCATCCTGCTGGACGCGAAGTACGGCGGCCGGGATAAGGACATCTGGATCGTCGGACCGGCCGGCGTCGAGGCGAAGACGGAGGCGCTGATCGGCATCGGCTACCCGGGATTGCGCGCCGATGCGCCGTCAGCCTTCAAGCGCCACTACGTTGAGGTCTCAGACGGGGTCGAGGCAGAGGTCGCAGGGCTCTCGTTCAGCGCCGCCCGCGTCGACCATGTAGCCGACCTCGAGTGCCTGGCATTTCGCGTCCAGGTTGACGAGCGCTCGCTTGCCTACTCCGGCGACTCGACGCTCTGTCCCGGGCTGCTGCGCATCGCTGAGGGCGCCGATGTCGTCGTGCTCGAGCTGAGCTGCGACGCCAACGCCGTCCACCTCGGCCCGGACGATGTCGACGCGGTCGCGAAAGTCGCGGCGGCGGGGGCGCAGATCGTCGTCACCCACCTCGACGGGCTCTCGCACCCGCGCGGCTTCGATGGCTTGCACGTCGCGCGCGACCTGGCGCGCTTCCGATTCTAGGAACGCGAGCGCTTTATTTTCTCAACCGCTGCTTGTTCCGCTTAACGCCCGCCATGGCTACAATTCAGCCATGTACGGATCTGGTCTCGCGAAGGGCCTCTGGCTGACCTTCCGGACGATGTTCAAGCCGCCGACTACGGTTCAGTTCCCGGAGGAAGTGCGCGATATACCGTCCCGCGCCCGCACCAGCCTCGTCTGGTTTGATGAGCGCTGCACCGGCTGCAGCACCTGCGCCCAGGCCTGCCCAGACGGCTGCATCCTCGTCGCGACGGAGCCGCGGCCGGACGGCAGCCTGAACAAGGTGCGCTACGAGATCGACTTCCGCATCTGCATGTACTGCGGCCTCTGCACGGAGGCCTGCCCTTACGAGGCGATCCAGCCCGGCGGTCCTTATCGCGACGCCGTCTACTTCTTCGACGAGATGTACCACGACAAGTACGAGCTGACTCGCATCGCCCACGACTACCTGAAGCAGAACCAGTACACCTACCCCAACGGCATGAAGGCGCCGTCGTCCGTCGCCGAGTTCATCGAGGCGGAGGCTGCCGGCAAGAACGTGCCGCCGCCGACGGGCACGCACGCCCAGATACCGAGCCAGCCCGGCGTTCCGATTAGCAAGGGGAACCAGGCGCATGGCTAAGCTGACCCTCGACGGCAACGAGGTGGAAGCGCCGGACGGCGCGCCCCTCGTAGAGGTCATCAAGCAAAACGGCATCTTCATCTCCAACCTCTGCTACGTCGACGGCCTGCCGCCCTACGCCGGCTGCCGCACCTGCCTCGTCGAGATCGAGGGCGCGCGCGGCCTGCAGCTCTCCTGCAGCAGCCGCGTCGCCGATGGCATGACGGTGCGCACGAACACGGCTCAGGTGCTCGACGCGCGCCAGTCGGTGCTCTCGATCATCAACGCCAACCACTCTGACCGTTGCCTCACCTGCCACCGTCGCGTCCACTGCATGCCCGGCGATATCTGCCTGCGCGACGACACGGTGACGCACCGCTGCCTCACCTGCGCCAAGAACTACCGCTGCGAGCTGCAGACGACGAACGAGATGCTCCAGATGTCGAACGTCGAGCCGTGGTTGGGCGAAGAGCGCACCTACTACGAATCGGAGGCGCCCGAGGCAGACCGCGCCAACCCGTTCCTCGAGTTCGACCCGCAGATGTGCATCATCTGCACGCGCTGCGTCCGCGTCTGCGACGAGGTGCGCCATACGGGCGCGATCACACTCGCCGGTCGCGGATTCGAGACTCGCATCGCCTTCGGCGCCGGCGGCGCGATTCACGAGTCCAACTGCGACTTCTGCGGCTCCTGCATCGACGCCTGTCCGACGGCGACGCTGCTCGAGAAGCCGAACAAGTGGATCGCCAAGAGCGAGACCTGGGTCAGCACCGCCTGCAACTCCTGCAGCGTCGGCTGCACGCTGAGCATGGCCGTGCGCAACGGCAAGGTTGTCATGGTCAAGCCCGACCGCCTCAGCCCGGTCAGCGACGACCAGGTCTGCGTCCGCGGCCGCTTCCACTACGACGCCCTCAAGACTCGCGAGCGCCTGACCCGCCACATGGTGCGCGAAGGCGACCTCCTCGTCCCGGCGCCCTTCGAGGTCGCGCTCGATGCGGCGGCGACGCGGCTGACGAACGTCGCGAAGCGAGACCCAAACGCCGTTGGTTTCCTCGTCGGGCCGTGGGCGACCAACGAGGAGGCCTACATCGCCCAGAGCATCGCGCGGGAGCTGATCGGCACCGAGAACATCGACTCGACCGCCGGGCCACTCGCGAGCGCCGTCGAAGCGGCGCTGACCGGCGCCTTCGGCACGCACATCCTGCCCGCCGACCTCGCCGAGCTGTCGAAGGCCAGCACGATCCTCGTTATCGCGGACGACCTCGAGTCGAGTCACAACGTCGCAGCGCTGCGGGTGAAGGACGCGGTCGTCAAGAACGGCGCGCGCCTCGTCGTCGTCTCGTCGCGCTACGGCGAGGTCTGCGACTTCATCGCGCCGCCGCCGTCCGGCTCGATCATGCCGTCGCCGCAGCGCGTCCACTCCGCCGAACCGACCGGCGTCTGGCTGCGCCCCACCCCCGGCGGCGAGATCGCGACGGTGGCCGCGCTGACGAAGGCGATCGCGGCGCAGACCGGCTCCAGCGACGCGGCCGTTACAGGCGCGTCGGACGCGGCGCCCGGCGTCGCCGCCGCTGACCTGCAGCGCGCCGCCGAGATCCTCGCCGCGACCGGCGAAGGACGGCTCGCCGTGATCTACGCGCCGAGCCCC
>DATDPC010000069.1:0-3419 GCA_035292965.1 Dehalococcoidia bacterium
AGGCGGTGAAGCGCGACATCGAGAACCTCAAGGCCGCGGCCGGCGGCGCCGGGGAGCTGTTCATGACCTCGGTCTCGCCCGGGCAGGTGGCGCGCTTCCAGGGCAACACCTACTACAAGACGGACGAGGAGTACCTCTGGGCGCTCGCCAACGTCCTCAAGGATGAGTACAACGCGATCACGGACGCGGGCTTCGTCCTGCAGCTCGATTGCCCGGACCTGGGCTCCGGCTGGAATAATCAGTTCCGCGACCTAACCCTGGAGCAGTTCCGCAAGGTCGTCGACCTGCACCTCGAGGTCCTCGACGCCGCGATCGCCGAGATCCCGCCGGAGCGCGTGCGCCTGCACCTCTGCTGGGGCAACTACGAAGGCCCGCACAACCACGACATCCCCCTGCGCGGGATCATCGAGCCCGTGCTCAAGTCGCGCTCCGGCGCCGTCTCGTTCGAGGGCGCCAACCCGCGTCACGAGCACGAGTGGGCGGTGTTCGAGGACGTGAAGCTGCCGGACGGCAAGTTGATCATCCCCGGCGTCATCGACTCGACGACGAACTTCATCGAGCACCCCGAGCTCGTCGCCCAGCGGATCGAGCGCTACGCCGGCGTCGTCGGCCGCGAGAACGTCGTCGCCGGCGTCGATTGCGGTTTCGCGACCTTTGCGGGCGCGCCGTCAGTCATGCCAACGATCGCGTGGGCGAAGCTCGCGGCGCTCGTCGAAGGCGCGCGCATCGCCAGCGGGCGTCTCTGGCGGTAGACGGACGGGCAAACTCGCAAACGTGACAAACGGGCAAAGGGCCCGGCTACCGCGTATTCGCCTGATTCGATTCTGAACCCCGGGCTCTTCTTTGCCAGTTTGCCCGTTTGCCCGTCGTCTAACTCGCCTCCTTGATCGCGTCGCGCAGCAGGCGCAGGGCGCCGGTCGTGAACGCGATCATGTTTGCCTCGCGGTCGGCCGAGCCGGTCTCAACGACGCCGCTGCGGCTCACGGGCCCGGCGACGCCGATCACGGCGCGTCCGGGCGGCGCGCCGGAGCGACCCGGCCCCGGCCCCGCCAGTCCCGACTCGGCGATGCCCCAGGTCGCGCCGAGGCGCTGACGCATCGAATCCGCCAGCGTGACGACCATCTCCGGCGTCGTGCCGTGGTAGTTGGCGTAGTTCTCCGCCGGCACGCCCGCAAGCACGGTGCGCGAGTTCAGCGTGTAGACGACCCCGCCGCCGGCGTAATACTTCGAGGCGCCCGGCACCCAGAGAAGCGCCGCCGAGACGAGCCCACCGGCCGTACCCTCGGCGACGGCGATCGTCTCTTCGCGGGACGTAAGCAGCGCCGCGATCTCGTTCGCCAGCGCCTGCTGCTCGGTGTTCAGGAACGACATGCGGCGCACCTCCCCTAATTGGTCAGATTCGGGAAGCATCGTACATTACGCTTGGCAGCGAGTTCGGTTGTAAGAAAGGTGTTCGGCGATGTATGCAAACCCGATACGAGCGGCGGTCAACCGGGGCGAGGTGCAGTTCGGCACCTGGGTCAACGTCGTGCGCAACCCGGCGATCCTGCCGCTGCTCAAGGCCGCCGGCCTCGACTTCGCGCGCATCGATATGGAGCACTCGCCGCCGTCGATGGAGACGATCGCGGACATGGCGCTGCTCGCCCGCGCGATGGAGTTCCCGATCGTCGTCCGGCCGCCGGTCGCGAACCGGGAGTGGATCACGCGTCTGCTGGACGTCGGCGTATGGAACCTCCATTGCCCCCAGGTCGACACGGCGGAGCACGCAGCCGAGATCGTCGCCGCCTCCCGCTACGCGCCGCTGGGCTCGCGCGGCATGGCGGGCGACACTCCCGCCACCGAGTTCGAGTTGGAGGGCACGCAGGCAGAACGCAACGCCTACGCCAACGAGCAGGTCTTCATCACGGTCATGCTCGAGTCCGAGCGCGCCTTCCGCGACCTCGACGCGATCGCCGCGATGCCCGGCATCGACGCGCTGACGCTCGGCCCGACCGACCTGGCGCAGGACCTCGGCGTCTTCGGCACGCCGGCGATGGGCCCGGCGCTGGATGAGCGGCGCATGCTGATCGTCGAAGCGGCGAAGAAGCACGGCAAGACGACGGCGATGCTCTGCTCCACGGCAGAGGAGGCGCGCAAGTGGAAGGACGCCGGCGCCCTGCTGCTCGCCTACTCGAGCGACGCCAACGTCCTGCGCGACGGCTACCGCCGGGCGCTGGCGTCGATCAAGGGCTGAGGTTTTGTCCGGACGCGAAAGGAGGCGTCAGGGCATCCGTTAGACTCGACGCGTCATGCTCCGGAACCCAGACCAGCCCGGCGATTCGCACCGTCTCATGGGACGCGTCGGTCTACGCCTGCCATCGACACTGCTCGCCATTGAGGTCGTCGCCGTCGGTCTGCTGCTCGTGGCGGTTGCGCTCGCCTACCTCTCGCACAGCATCGACATGGAGTACTTCTACAACTCGGACCAGCTCTACCTGCCGGCCCTCTTCCGAGACCTGCTCAGCGAGGGCGGCAGCTACGCCGAGTGGAACCTGACGCCGGCGCCCTACTTCTTCCCGGACTGGCCGATCTACTTCGCCGGCTACGTGGTCAGCGGCGGCAGCACCTACTACGCCACGCTCGTCTACGCGCTGCTGCAGCTCGGCCTGACTTACGTCCTCCTGCGCGCCATCTACGGCGAGCTGTTCGAGGGCAACCGGCGCGTCTACGTCAGCCTCGCCTGCTTCGGCGTCCTGGTCGCGACTACGCTGAGCGGCGTTTCGCCGATTCGCATATCGCTGGTCAGCGCGAGGCACTGGGGCGATCTCCTCGCCGGGCTGCTCTGCATCTGGCTCTGCCTGCGCATCCTCAGCCACCCGCGGCGTGAGGGCCTCTACGTCGCCGCGCTGGGCGGCGCGGCCTTCCTCGCCGGCATCTCTGACGCGATCCACCTGGCGCACTTCTCGCTGCCGTTGCTGCTGACCGCGGCTTATCTTCTCTGGCGCAAGCAGATTCAGGGCCGCGACTTCCTGCGCATCGGCGCCCTGCCGGTGATCGCCGCCGAGATCGGCTCGCGGCTCACGACAGCCGTGATGCCCAGACGCCACGTGTTCAAAGCGCGCTTCGGCTTCGACGACGTTAGCGAGAACCTCGAAGAGGCGTGGCGTGTGATCGAGCGCGCCGTCGCCCACGACCCGCTGACGCTGGCGCTGATCCCGCTGTTCTACGCCGCGACGATCGTGTTCATCGTCCGGTACGCTCGCAACCGGGAGCCCGAGAGCCTCAAACCGAACTTCGTCACGAGCTTTGCGTTCGTCAGCGCCGCCGTCTGGCTCGGCGTTGCTCTCTTTGCCCTCTTCGTCACGGACGCGCGCTACTGGGCGCCGGGGTTCACGCTGCCGCTGCTGCTGTTCTTTGCGCCGGCCGCCGGACTGGCTCCC
>DATDPC010000070.1:0-4573 GCA_035292965.1 Dehalococcoidia bacterium
CCCTGCGCGAAGCCACGAATCATTTCGAGGCACAGAGCAACATCGACGCGATCGTCGAGGTCAGCGGAGTGCTGCGGACGATCGCGATAAGCCTGCGCAAGGTGGCGGACGACGTGCGCTGGCTCGGCTCCGGGCCGCGCGCCGGCCTCGGCGAGCTGAAGCTGCCGGAAGTGCAGCCGGGCAGCTCGATCATGCCGGGCAAAGTGAACCCGGTGATCGCAGAAGCGCTTCTGCAGGTCTGCGCCCAGGTCATCGGCAATGACGCGACCATCGTCCAGGCGGGCCTCGGCAGCCACTTCGAGCTGAACATGATGCTGCCGGTTGCGGCGCATAATTTGCTGCAATCGATCTCGCTGCTCTCGGCGGCGACCGGCAACTTCACGGCGCGCTGTCTGCGCGGCCTCGAGGCGACCGACAGGGGCCCGGCTCTGGTCGCGAGCGGTCTCGCCATCGGCACGGCGCTGGCGCCGCAGATCGGTTACGACGCGGCGGCCTTGATCGCCAAAGAAGCGGCCGAGACGGGCGAGACTATAAGAGTGGTCGCCAAGCGGCGCGCACAGCTCTCCGACGCCGACCTCGACCGCATCCTTGACCCGGCGCGCCTCGTCGAACCCGGCCTCGACTGAAAGAATTTTCGACAAAACTGCCGCAAATGATGCGGACGCGTGTCGCGTCTGCTATGATAGAAATGCCCAGGTTTGGAGATACAAATGGTAAACGCAGAACTCGAAGAAGTTGTGGAAATAGAAGACGAAGAAGCACGCCTCAGCCCGCGCGAAGAAGCGGAGTTGCCGGGCTCAGTACAGCTGTATCTGCAGGAGATCGGCGCCGTCCGGCTGCTGACCGGTGCGGAAGAAGTGGTGCTGGCCAAGGAACTCGAGAACGGGCGTCTCATGACGCGCTACGAGCACGAACTCAAGGCGAACGGTGAGTCGACCGCCTACGAGTCGATCGCGGCATTCGCAATCGAACGCGCGCGCAAGCTGATCAACCGTATCCGCCCCGTGGTTGCCGATGGGCGGCGTGACCGCTACTCGAAGGTCCTCTTCGCGCCCGAGCTTCAGGAGGCGATTGAGAAGGAGATCGATGTCTCGCTGGCCGAGAAGATCGCCGGCAAAATCGGCACGCCGGTCCAGCAGTCCATCGATGATCTCTGGGAGCTTTCGGTGCTGAGCCGGATCCTCGACGGGGAAGACGTTGACGGCGGGCCGAAAAATGACGCCGCCGTGGTCAGCGTCGCCGCGAAGCTCCGCGCCGCGGAACGTCGCGCCGTCGACGCGAAGGACCGCATGATGCGCGCCAACCTGCGTCTCGTGGTCGCGATTGCGAAGCGGTACCAGAACCGTGGTCTGCCGCTGCTTGACCTCATTCAGGAGGGCAACACGGGCCTGATCCGCGGCGTCGAGAAGTTCGACTACCGCCGCGGCTTCAAGTTCAGCACATACGCCACGTGGTGGATCCGCCAGGCGATCACGCGGTCGCTGGCCGATCAGTCGCGCACGGTGCGTCTGCCGGTGCACGTCGTCGAAAGCGCCAGCAAGTACCGCAAAGCGCTCGACTCGCTGCTGGCCGAATACGGCCGCGAGCCGACGAACGACGAGATCGCCCGCCGCCTCGGCCTCACGGTTGAGCAGGTCGAACAGCTGCAGCTGGCGCTGAGCCGCCAACCGATCTCCCTCGAACAGCCACTGGGCCAGGAGGGCGAAGGCCGTCTCGAGGACGTCATCGAGCAGGTAATCGTCTCGCCGATTGAAGAGGCGACGGCGGAGCTGCTGAAGGACGATCTCTCGGCGGCGCTGCAGGTGCTGCCGCCGCGCGAGCGCGAGATCATCACGCTGCGCTACGGCCTCAGGGACCGCAGACAGCGGACGCTCGAGGAGGTTGGCCGGCACTTCAATCTGACGCGCGAACGCGTGCGCCAGATCGAGGCTCGGGCGCTGTCGCAGCTGCGGCAATCGCCGGAGATGCGGTCTCTGCTCGAGTACCTGCGCGGTAGCGACAACTAAGCATCGCTCAGCAAACGTGAAAAGGCCGCCGGTTTGAACCGGCGGCCTTTCGCTTAGACGCGCCCTGTTACGGCGCGTATTCCATCTCGACGACGTGGGCGTCACAGACGCTGGCGTTGTCGCCGCAGACGCGGCCGATGCCGGCCTCTGAGAGGTCGAGCACGTTGGCGCTGCAGCCGGGGCAACCGTCCTGACGCGAGGCCGAGATGCAGCCCGCCTGGCCGCAGACCTGAAGCGGCGTGCCGCAGGGCCACTCGCTGTGACGCTCCGGACCAACGGCGACGATCGTCTCGTTTTCGGACGTGTAGTAGCCGTTGCCGCAGCCAAGGGTCTGGCCGTTGAAGCCGATGCCGTAGTGGGTGACCTTGATATCGATCGGAGGTCCGGCCGCGATCAGTAGCGGTGGAGCTTCAATCGAAGCCACGTCGTACTGCTCGATGGTGACGAAGGGCACCTGGTCCACCGGTGCAGACTCGAGCGACGCGGCAAGCACCTGCCGTGCGTGGGGGTGAGGGATGAATGATGTGTCCTGGTAGCTAGCGATTCCTCCTGCAAAAAGAGCTAGAACCACAAGCCCGATACTGACGATTCCGCGGGCTTCTGGCCTTCCCCAAATCAGATACTCGATTCCTCAGTCATTGATACCTCCTTGCGTCCCAACCTCGTTCTGCAGCACGCGCAAAGACGCGCTTTTTCGCTATCGATTGCTGCTGGACTGATTGGGGGCTTGAATAACCATAGCCCGGTCAGCCCTTACACGAAAGCAGGGTTGTCACGGATCAGAACGCACGAGCGCCCCTAGCGTTTCGATTCGAGTCTGGCGATTCGTGCGCTTGCCGCCCGCGGAGGCGGTCTGTACGCTCGTCTCCATGCCTGATTGGGACGAAAACCTGAATCTACGTAGCTTCGACCTCGAGTTCAACGTCGTCTGGGAAGAAGCCTCCCACGCGAACGAAAGCTGGGTCTTCGATCGGCTGCACTACCCGCGCCCTCAGCCGCCGCTGACGCAGCACATCCACGCGCGCTTCATGACCCACGGCTTCGGCGTGCCGACGATCTTCGTCAACGGCTACTCCTTCATGCGCGACTACGGCCCGCCGCCGACGACGCAGGAAGTCGAGGCCCGCGGCCCCGTCGATATCTGGCAGCGGGACTTCAAGCCCCGGGTTCAGGCGGAATGCCTGAAGCTCCGCAGCGGTGACTACGACTCCGTGTCTGCGCCGGAGCTGGTTGCCAGCCTCGAGGCGATTCTGACCGAGGCGACGAAGGTCTATCGCAACACGACGAACGTGATCTTCGCCTTCATGCGCCCAACCTCGGTGCTGATTCAGTTCTGCGAGGCGGAGTCGGGCGACGAGGGCGCCGGCCTCGCCGCCCGACTGCTCCAGGGCTACGGCAACGCTACCTCCGCGGCCGGCTTCGGCCTCAGCGAGCTGACGGAGTTGGCGGAGCGTCTACCCGCCGCCGCCGCGGCGCTGAAGGCCGGCAATCACGACCTCGAAGCGGTCGAAGGCGGCGCTGAGTTTCTTCCGCGCCTGCGTAGCTACCTCGACGAGTTCGGCTGGCGCGCCGAGGGCTGGAACCTGGAGCACATCCCTACCTGGGCAGAGGACCCCTCGCTAGTCCTCGACTTGATCGGACGCTATCTCAGCGACCCGGAGCGCTCGCCCGCCGCCGCGCTGCGTCGCTCTGAGGCGGAACGAGAGGCAGCCAAGCGCGAGCTCGAGTTGAAGCTCGACCCCTCGAAGCTGTCGCGCTTTCGCGAGCTCGCCGCCGCGGCGATCGACCACGTGGCGATCAGCGAGGAGCGGGCATTGTGGCAGCTGCAGATGGTCGGCAGCGTGCGCGTGCCCTACGTCGCGCTCGGCCGCAAGCTCGCCGCTGCCGGCGTTATCGACGTCGCGAACGACATCTTCTACCTGACATGGGACGAGGTGTTAGCCGCCGCAAACGACGTTTCGAAGCGTCATCAGGGCGACGTCGAGGCGCGAAAGGCGGAGCTTGCGGCGCAAGAGAAGCTGCTGCCGCCGACCTTCATCGGCGTCGCGCCGTCCATGTCGCGCGCGCCATCCGACCTCGCCGCCGTCATGCGCCACCTGCGCGGCTACGGCGTCGAGCCTTCGACGGACGCGAGCGTGATCAACGGCATGGGCGCCAGCAGAGGCGTCGCCCGCGGCCGCGCGCGGATCATCGTCAACCTGAGCGACTCGGAGCGCCTCTCAACCGGTGACATCCTTATCTGTCGCACGACGTCGCCGCCCTGGACGCCGCTGTTCTCAATCGCCGGCGGCGTCGTCACGGACGCGGGCGGTATCCTCTCGCATTCGGCGATCTGCGCGCGCGAGTACGGCATACCCTGCGTCGTCGGCACCCAGGTCGCGACGCAGCAGGTGCCCGAAGGCGCCATGATCGAGATCGACGGCACGAAGGGCAGCGTGACGATCCTTCAAGCATAGGCAGGCGTAGGCAGGGAGAAAGCATGGTCAGCGAGGCGACAGACGACTTCCAGGTCACGTGGAAGAACCCGGCCGACGCTGACGCAACCTGGCTCTTCGATACGAGCCACT
>DATDPC010000071.1:0-13844 GCA_035292965.1 Dehalococcoidia bacterium
CGGCCGTTGAGGATCGGGACGCGCGGCAGCGCCCTCGCCCGCCGCCAGGCCGAGATTGTGACCGAGGCGTTGCGAGCGGCTCGTAGTCCTCGTCGAGGAAGGCGGTTAGCTCCTCGCGCAGGCGCCGCGCCAGCGCCGGGCTCGTCCCGCCCGTCGATGCGGCGATGACGACGTCGCCGCGGCGGACGACGGCGGGGAGGATGAAGTCGCAGTTCGCCGGGTCGTCAGCGGCGTTGACCATGACGTGCGCTTCGCGGGCGTCGGCGGCGACGCGGGCGTTGATCGCGCCGTCGTCCGTGGCGACGAAGCAGAGGTCGTAGGTCTTCTCGTCGAGGTCGCCGTCGCGGTACTCGCGCGCCTCGTGGCGGATGCGGCCGTTCGAGGCGTGATCTTGCAGCGCGGGCGTCAGCGACGGCGCGACCAGCGTCACCTCCGCCTCGGCCGCAAGCAGCCCCGCGACCTTGCCCTCAGCGACGCGCCCACCGCCGATCACGAGGACGCGACGCCCCTTCAGCTCGATAAAGACGGGATAGTAAGCCACGTCGTTATTGTAGACCAGCAACTTTGCCAGTTTGCCAGTTTGCCCGTTTGCTCGTCGTTACTCGTGGCAGGTCTTGATCGCCTCGGCGATCTTGCGGCCGTCGCTGAGCATCGCGTCGATGTAAGTCGCGCCGTCGCTGCCGGGCGGGCCAAGCGAGTCCGTGTAGATGCCGTAGACGACGCGGACGCCGGCCTGGCGCGCCACCTCCTCGATCAGCTTCGAGTCGCTGGAGGCTTCGGCGAAGACGACTGACACGTGGAAGCGCTGCGCCTTTTCGACGGCGGCCGCGATGTCCTTGCCGGTCGCGCCGTCCTTCGTCGAAAGGCTGGGGATGACGTTCGCCTCGATCTCGTAGGTGAAGCTGCTGCCGAAGTAACCGAGCGCGTCGTGATTCGTGATCAGGTGCCGGCAGGATGGCGGCACGCCGGCGGCGAGGCGGAACATCTCCTCATTAAGGTCCGCGAGCTTCTGGCGATACGCCGCCGCGTTGGTCGTGTAGGCCCCGGCGTTGTCCGGGTCGGCGGCGGCGAGAGCCTTCTCGATGCCATCGGCCATCGTGATCGCGTTCTGGACGTCGAACCAGTAGTGCGGGTCGATAACCGTCTTCTCGGTCCGGCGCGGCTGCGTATCGACCAGCGTCGAGAGGTCGATCACGCGCTGCTTCTTCGCGTCGATCGCCTTGTCGACGAAGGCGTCGAGGCCGAGCCCGTTGCGCAGCACCAGGTTCGCCGCCTTGACGCGGTCAGTCTGCTCCTTCGAGAGCTCCAGCGTGTGCGGGTCCTGGTTCGGCTGAACCAGCGTCGTCAGCTCGATGTGGTCGCCGGCGATGTTGCGCGTGAAGTCGCCAATCTGAGTTGTCGTCGCCACGACCTTGAGCTTGGCGCCGCTTCCCACCAGCGGGCCCGTCGTCGCCGGCGTATCCTTATTGCTGCCGCCGCCACCGCAGGCAGCCAGCAGCACGGCGGTGACGAAGGCGAGGACGAGCAGGGCTGGTCGCATTCCGAACTGTTATATCAACCGGCGTCGCTAGGCGACAGGTCTGACCCCGTTACTTGCACGCCTTCAGGGCATCGACGATCTTCTTCGTGTTTGCCTTCATCATGTCGATGTACGTGCCGCCGTCACTGCTCTTGGCGCCGAGCGAGTCGGAATAAAGGTCATCGACGACCTTGACGTTGGCCTCGCGCCCCACCTGCCTGATCAGGTCGGGGTTGACCGAGGCCTCGGCGAAGACCGCCGGCACGCCCTGCGCCTTCACCTTGCGCACGATGTCGGCGACGTCCGAGGCGGACGCCTGCGCCTCCGTCGTCGTCGCCGGGATCACGGAGCCGATGATCTCGAAGCCGTAATCAGCTGCGTAGTAGGCGAGGAAGTCGTGGTTCGTCACGATCTTGCGGCAATTCGCAGGCAGCTGCGCGACCTCAGCCCGGATCTCGCCGTCGAGCTGGTCGAGGCGCTTGAGGTAGGCGGCGGCGTTCTCAGCGTAGAAGGAGGCGTTCGGAGCGTCGGCGACGCTGAGCGCGTCTCGCACGTTCTCGACCATCGTCTTCGCGTTCGCGGCCGAGAACCAGACGTGTGGGTCCACCGGCTCCTCGTCGCTATCGCCGGGGCGGACATCGATGCCCTCGGTCATAGCGACGACGCGGCCGGCCTGCTTGACGATCTTGTCAACGTAGCCGTCGAGGCCGAGGCCGTGGCGCAGGACGAGGTCTGCTTCTTCGAGGGCGCGTATCTGGCTCGGCTGCGGCTCGAAGTCGTGCGCGTCCTGGTTCGGCTTGACGAGCACGGTCAGCAAGATCCGGTCGCCGCCAACGTTGCGCGCGAAGTCGCCGATCTGCGTCGTCGTCGCGACGACCTTCAAGCGCCCGTCATCGCCGCCACCACCGCCGCCACAGCCGGCAAGCAACGCCCCAAGGACAAGAAGCAGGGAAGCGGCGAGCCAGCCCATATTGATACTCCATCTCATTACCAATGAGACGTTATATCAGTGGGACGCCTGAAGCAAGAGCCAACGACGCGAATCTCCCGAAGATCCGGCCGTATCTCCCATTGCGAGGAGCGAAAGCGACGAAGCAATCTTTGACGCTGCGTTTATGCGATGACACCCGTCAAGGATTGCTTCGCCTCCTTCTGCGGAAGGATTGCTTCGCCTCCTTCTGCGGAAGGATGGCTCGCAATGGAGGATGCGGACGCGAGAGACACCGCGAAGCGCTGCGCGGCAGCCGGGCTCTTTGCCCGATTGCTCGTTTGCTAGTTTGCCCGGGGGCGGGGTGTCGGGCGGGGCGTCAGGCCCGGGCGCCGCGGGCGCGGCAGGCGGGGCAGATGCCGTAGACCTCGACGCGGTGGCTCACCAGCTCGTAGTCGCTGGCCTCTCGCACGCGGTCGAGCACGTCTTCTACGTCTTCGAGGTGGATGTCCTCGGTCGCGCCGCAGGCGAGGCAGACGAGGTGATGGTGATGCGCCTTGTGGCTGACTCGATAGCAGATCGACCCATCGCCGAGGATGACGCGACAGAGCAGGCCCTGGTCGAGCAGCAGCTTGATCGTGCGGTAGACGGTGGCTCGGCCGATCGGCAGCAGCTCCGCCGCCAGCGCCTCGGCCGTGAAGTTGTCCTCGCGCCCGGCGACGTTTTCGATAACCTGCTGTCGCGGACTCGTGATCTTGAAGCCCTGGTCGCGCAGCTCGTCGGCGAGTCCGCGGGGCTCTTCAAAGGTGGTCACGCTGCAATTATACGGGCTTGCCCATACTTGCCCCCGGCGGCGCGTTATAGTCAGATGTAAGCGATGCCTCGATACGACTTCCACTGCCCGAAATGCGGCCTCGATTTCGAGGTCTCCCGCTCCTTCAGCCGCGCCGACGAGCCCGCCAACTGCCCCGTCGATGGCACAGAGGGCGTCCGCGCCTTCTCGATGAACACAAACTTCCTCATGAAGGGCGGCTCCGAGAGCGCAACGCCGCCGCCGATGCCGCCACCGTCAGGCGGCCACGGCCACTCGCACGGCCCCGGCGGCCACACCCACTAAGCCCCGTCAGGCCGACACGATCCCGGAGCGCCGCGCCACTTCCTGAAACACGTCCACGTGCAGCGCCACCCGCCGCGATAGCAGCTGTTGCTGCCCCATCTCCACCAGCAGCACCGTCAGGTTCTCGATGTAGCGCGGCAGGCCGAGGCTGGACTGTGAGCCGCCGCTGACGGCCGCCTGCGGGTTGCCGGACGTGTCGTTCGGCGCCGCGCTCGTCGGGTTTGGCAGGCGTCCGGAGGGGAACTCGCGGTAGGTGAACTCTTCCTGCGCGCCGAGGATGCGCCCGTTGACGGCGTCGACGACGTTGCGGCCGAGCGTCATCCCGGGCTCCGCCGGGTAGGTCGCAACCGTCTGGCCGAGGAAGGCGGTGCCATTCTGGGACCGGTCCTTGTAGAACGCCCACGACTCGTGCATGTCGACGAGCACCGCGACGTGAAACTCGCGCACCAGGTCGACGATCGAGTACGCCATCTGAGCCATCGGCAGGCCGTCCTGGGCGCCGGGGTAGAGGCGGTTGAGGTCGCCCAGCTGGTCCGTCGTGCGCACGAAATCGGTGATCGCGAGCTTGTTGGCGCGCGGGATGATGATGAAGGCGCCCTGGACGGGCCGAAACCGGTCGGCGAGCTGCTCTGCCGCCTGCCAGCCGCCAGGCTCGTTGCCATGGACGCCGCCCAGCGCCATGACGACCTTGCCGGGCAACCCGGTGCCGAAGACGTAAGCCGGCGTCTCGGACGGCGTTCCCGGCAGCAGCAGGCGCTTCTGCTCCCCAGCCGCGACGACGAACGGCGGCTCCGGCGTCGAGGTTGGCGCCGGCGGTTGCTTCTTCGCCTCGGCGGCGTCTCCGGCCGGCGCGGCGTCGCCATCGCCGCCGCAGGCGACGAGCAGCGCGCCGAAGGGCAGCGCCGCGGTCAACCGCAGCAGCCTTCGGCGGCTGAGACGCGGCGTCTCAGGCATGCTTCGCCACGACCAGCGATTCGAGCAGGCGCTGCGCCGATGCGGCGATCTCGCGCACGGCGCCTTCGAAGACGTCCTCGTTGCGCTGCGAGGGCTTCGTGAAGCCGCTGACCTTGCGCACGAACTGGCGCGCCGCCGCCTCGATCTCGTCCTCGCTCGCCTCGCCATCGCTGCGGCGCAGCGTCTTAATGCTTCTGCACATCGAGAGTCCCTCCAGACTTTGCGCCGGGCTTGCTGCGCAACAGCCGCGCCGGCAGCGTCACGACCGACCAGACGAAGCTCAGAACGCCGTTCACGGCGAAGCCCAGCAGCCGGAACGGTAGCAGGATCAACCAGAGGATCGGGTAGAGGACCAGGGCAAGGACGGCCAGCGGCCAGCAGAGGAGAAAGAGGAGCAGCCAGAGCAGCAGCGCTATAAACATGCGCTTATTCCGCTGCCGGCGCCTGCTTCTTTCCCCGCTCCTTGCCGACGCTGGTCACCGTCGCCATGTAGTCGAGGATCGCCCGGCGCGAGATCCGCCGCTCGATCCCTTCGCCCGTGACGGGGATGCGCCCCTCGTCGATCAGGCGCTCCAGGCGCTGGGGCGGCAGCCCCATGGTGCGCACGGCCTCTTCGAAGCTGAACTCGATGTCGGTAGCTGTCATCGCGTCGATTATATCTTTGAAGGGCCGCTTCGATGTAGTCGCAGAAACGTCGCACCGTGCGTGTCTGGCAGGGCGCGGCGACCGGCTGTAGAGTGAACTTGGCGGGCGGAGGCGAGCGCATGCTCAAACTCGAGATCAGTTACCGGGGCATCCTTGCGATCGTCCTCGGGCTGTTCGCCATCTGGTCCGTCATCCAGCTCTGGTCCGTCCTCCTTCTGGTCCTCGTAGCGCTGATCCTGATGATCGGCCTCTTGCCCTACGTAGAGGCGCTGGTGAGGCTGGGCCTGCCCCGCGGCGTTGCCGTGGCCATCCTCCTCGTCCTGATCCTCGCGACGATCGTCACGATTGTCGGCCTCGTGGCGCCGGCCCTCGTCGACGAGGTGTCGTCCGTTAAAGAGAACCTGCCGGAGTCGGCGCGCGAGGTCGAAGAACTGCTCGCGACGTTCGACATCCACGTCGAGCTGCAGGACCGGGCGCGCAACATCGATTGGAACGACCTGCTTTCCGGCCGTGTCGCTGTCGACCTCGGCCAGCGCGCCCTCTCGACGACGCTCTCGATCATCACGATCGTCGTCATGACCGCCTACCTGCTCGCGGACACGCCACGCATGGCCGGCTTCATCGGTCAGTTCATCCCCAACGACCGCAAGGATGAAGCGAATCGTCTCTTCTTCTCGCTGACCAGGGTCGTCGGTGGTTATCTGCGAGGACAGCTGATAACTTCGGTCTGCATCGGCGTGTTTACGTTTGCGCTGTTGAGCATCGTTGGTGTGCCGAACCCGCTGGCCTTCGCCGTGCTCGCCGCGTTTGCTGACATAATCCCGCTGGTCGGCGCCCTGATCGCGACCGTGCCGCCCGCTGCCGCCGCGCTGCAGGAGTCGAGCACGCAGGCGCTGGTCGTCCTCGTGGCGCTGGTCGGCTATCAGCAGTTCGAGGACCGCTTCCTGGCGCCTCGTGTCTACAGCCGGACGCTGAACCTGCCGCCGCTGATCGTCCTGATCGCCGTCCTCTGTGGCGGCGAGCTGTTGGGCATCACCGGCGTGCTACTGGCGCTACCGCTGGCCGCCACCGGTCGCGTCGCGATCGACTACTTCATCGAGCACCGCCGCCTGCCGATCGTCGTCGACCAGCCCTTCGCGCCCGACCCCGAGCCTGAAACGGCGGAGGAGCCGAAGCGGAAGCCTCGGCCCCGCCGTCGCCGGTCGGTATCGAAAGCGGGTACGGGTAGCGGGTCTAGCCGAGGAGCTTGAGGCCGCTCGCCTCGCGGCGGCGGCGTCGCTCATCGATCGAGAGGATCGGCGCCGTGTTTCCGATCACCAGGTCGTCGTCTTCCCAGTCGGCAGGCTTGCCGGAACGCCGGTCCGGGATTTGGCCGCCGCGATAGAGACGCCGCTTGTACTGGCGCAACCGCGAGTCCGCCCGATCGAAAACGGCCTCGAAGCTATCGCCGGAGCGACACGAAGCGTAGCCATACGAGAGGCGAATCGGGTGCTCATGGCCGCACGATTCGAATGTAGCCGTGAACGGCTCCAGGCTGCGCAGGACGCCGGTGACGCTCTCATCCCGGCCGCGGTCGACGACGAGGCCGAACTCGTCCCCGCCGACGCGGTAGGCAGAGCAGGGCAGCGTCGCAAGATGGCGCGCCGCCAGCTGCAGCAACTCGTCGCCGGCGGCGTGACCGCACTCGTCGTTACGCGCCTTGAGCATGTCGACGTCGAGCAAGATCAGCGCGACGGAGCCGGGCTGCGAGATCATCAGGCGGTCGCGGGCCTGGCCGACGAAGGCGCGCCGGTTGGCGAGCCCCGTCAGCTCGTCTCGATGCGCCAGCGCCGCTTCGCGGGCCGTGTTCCGGATCGATACGATAACCAGCGCCAGCAGCGGCAGCCCGCCGATCAGCATCACGTTCACGGCGGCGTCGCGCGACATCATGAAGTCTATCGGTGCGAATGAGACGAAGCAGACCAGCGCCCAGTAGACGCCGATCGTGACTGCTGCCAGTGGTGCCCTAAGTATTCCTGCCGTCTGCGTCCCAACCAACTCTCTTCTCCTCCCTGAGAACGAAAAAAACCTGCCTCCACTCAGAGAGGCAGGCCGGTCGGTTTTGCCATTAAGCTCCCCGACACCCGCTGGCAACCAGGTTCGCGTGTCGGATCGTAGCCACCCGGCTAACTCAGTTCGTCCGATCCTTGGACTAGAACGCTGCGGTCCTTGCAGCATTAATAACAACGTCGGCAGGAGGCCCCCATTACTGTTGCCAGCTTTCGCTGGACACGTAGGGCTGCCGCCAGTCAACGGAATCTAGTCTTTGAATTCCGCCTCGCCTGTTTCGAGACGAGGCCGAGTCTGGTCGCGAGTTTGACAGCGGATCAGCCGCGAAGCTGCGGGATTCATCCCGCAGGCCTGTGAATCTGAAACCAACTCTCGCCGATCCCAAAGCCCGGCTCGAAGAGCCGAAAAGCAGGGTACAGGGGCGCTCCTGAGCTTGTCGAAGGGCCCTGACGGGAGGTCCAAGGAGGGTGTCCTCCTCAGCTACAAACCTCTCTTATTCGATAGCGGATCATCGGCGAAGCTGCGGGATTCATCCGGCAGGGTTGTTTAGCGTGTCAGCCGCCCGACCGCGCCCGGTCCCGCTCGCGGTCGACCAGCGCCTGCACGTCGCGCGGGTCCGGCACGCCGACGAGGCGAAACTCCTGTAGCTCCGCCGCCGTCTGGCAGACGATGTCGCCGTAATCGAGCATCGTCCGCAGCAACCCGTCACGCTCAACCGTCATGTCCTGGATGTTGACCAGGTCCGCCGTCGCGATGCGCAGACTCAACGGGTTCGATTTCAAGCTATCGACGATGCGCTGGTTTGTGATCACCCAGATGTCGTTGTGGTAACGGTACCAGCCGAGGAAGATGCGCACCGCCCAGAACAGCAGATAGACGCCGGCGACGATCCAGAAGACGCCACCGATATCGTCCATCACGCCGATCGCGTCGAGCACAAAAGCGGCGAGCACCACCGGCACGATCCCGAACAGCGCGTGCAGCAGGGCGATCGGCCAGAGGTAGACCCAGTGGCGCCGCACCATCAGCAGGACGCGCTCCTGCGGCTGCAGCGGGAACGGCAGCTTCGGCGGGGCGGCAGCGGCGTCGGTCGTCACGATCTAATCCTCGTCACGCTGAAAGCTCTGCATAACCCAAACGCCCCGTGAATGCGCAGATGTCCCGTCGACGGGCGGTCAGCGAACTGCCGTAACGCAGTTACCACCAGCCGACCTTGTAGTACCAGCCCTTCGTCTCGCGGCCCTTGTCGCCCGACTTGCGCAGGCGCTCGAGGTGCTTGCGACAGAGCGCGACCGTCAGGCGCTCCTTGTCGTCGACGTTCGAGGCCTGCCAGCGCGAGACGGCAACCTCCTCGAAGGGCGGGCTGGGACACCAGAGGCAACGCGGTGCGGGCATACGTCGTCAGGACCTCTCTCGAGTAGGAATATACTCGAATGTAGGACGAGGAGGCCGCAGATGCGTTACATGAAGAAGGTGTTCTGGCCGATAATCGTCGCCCTCGATTGGCTGATCGGTGCCCTGTCGACCGCGGGACGGCCGCAGACGCGCGATGCCGCGAACGCCCAGTACTTCGAAGGGCTCGATGCAATGGGCAACCGCATCGGCAGTAACGTCGGCGGCAACGCCAAGCCCGGCGAGCGCCTGCCGCCGCGATAGCTCTCTACACGCCGCGCCCCCTCAGGACGAACCGCCAGGTTCCACGAGCCGCTTACGCCACTAAACCTAGCGCTGGGTTTGTCTGCAATCGCGAACTGGTCCCGCTCAGGCGAGATTGCCGCGCCTCGCTGCCGCGATGGCTCGCAAAGACAGATCGTGTACTTAGAACCGCCTCGGACGCCGCAGCGGCAGCCCTATGCGCGCCATGCAATGGCCCCGCCGGCCATTGCTGGGAGGATGCGGATGCTCGCTTCGGACGGGACGCGCTCTGTCAGGCCCTCGGTTGTCTGCGTATCGTTGATGAAGAAGGCGAGGCCGGTCATGATGTCGCCCTCCTCCACGAGGTGGGCGCGAATGCCCGGATACGCAGACTCCAGCCGCTCGATGATCGCGCGCAGGGTTGCGTCGCCTTCCACCTGCACGGTTTCCTGGCCGCCGGTGAAGCTGCGCAGGCCTGCCGGGATGTGTACGGTTACCACGGCTTCATCATAGAAAAGAAACAGGGGAAGCGGAATTCCGCTTCCCCTGTTTGCGTTCGATGATGCCCCACCCTTCAGGGTGGGGTGAACGAGACCCCGCTAGTCTTCGTCCTTCAGCATTGCCTCGAGCACGACTCGCGGCGACATCGGCACTTCCGTGAAGTTGATGCCCGTTGCCTCTTCCATCGCCGCCTGCACCGCTGCCAGCGGCGGGACGATCGGCACTTCGCCGACGCCACGGACGCCGTAGGGGTGGCCCGGGTTCGGGACCTCGATGAGGACGGTCTCGATCATCGGCAGGTCGAGCGCCGTCGGCATGCGGTAGTCGAGGTAGCTCGAGTTCAGCATGCGGCCGTCCGCGTTGTAGAAGTACTCCTCAGACAGCGCCATACCGATGCCCTGAGCGACACCGCCCTGGATCTGACCCTCGACGTAGCTGGGGTGAATCGCCGTGCCCACGTCCTGGATCGCCGTGTAGCGCAGCACCGTCGCCTTGCCCGTGTCGGGGTCGACTTCGAGGTCGCAGATGTGACCGGCGAACGACACGCCGACGGAGCTCTTCTGCACGTTGACGGAGACGTCGATTGTGCCGCCGGTGCGGCCGAGCTGTCCCGAAAGCTCCTTGAACGTGAAGCTGCGGTCCTTGCCCTCGCTGTCCTTCGGGCCCTTGATGATGCCGTCGTCCGTGTACTCGATGTCGTCGACGCTGCATTCCCAGATCTTCGCCGCGCGGGCGACCATCTGCTTGCGGATCTCGATGCCGAGCTCGTAGGCGGCCCAACCGCCGGCGAAGGCGGTGCGGCTGCCGGCCGTGAACATGTTGAAGCCGACCGAGTCCGTATCGACGACGCGAGGCTTGATGTCCTCGGCCGTGACGCCGACGGTCTCTGCCAGCATCATCGCCAGCGCCGGGCGAGAGCCGCCGATGTCGACGGAGCCGAGCACGAGGTTGATCGTCCCGTCACCGTTGATCGAAGCGCTGGAGCTGCTCTCCATACCGGCGTTGCCCCAGTAACCGAGGGCGACACCGCGGCCGCGGTTGGGACCCTGCAGCTCTGCCTTGTAGTGCGGGTGGTTCTTGATCGCCTCCATCACCTGGATGTTGCCGATCGTGCCCCAGTTGCCGCCCCACGGCATCTCGTCACCGTCGTGGGCCGCGTTCTTGATCCGCAGGTCCATCGGGTCCATGTCGAGCTGCCGGGCGAGCTCGTTGACCAGCGATTCGCCGGCGAACATGCCCGCGGGCGTTCCGGGAGCGCGGTAGGCGGCCGTCTTCGGCCGGTTCACGACGACGTCGTAGCCGTCGATCTGGACGTTGGGGAAGTTGTAGGGGGCGAAGATGCCGCGCATGCCACCGCCGACCGGCGAGCCCGGGAAGGCGCCGGCTTCATAGGCGAGGTAGGCCTGACCGGCGGTAATCGTTCCGTCCTTCTTCGCGCCGAACTTGACGCGCATGTAGCCGCCCGGCGTCGGCCCCGTGGCTTCGAAGACCTCGTCGCGCGTCATCGTCATCTTGACCGGCCTGCCGGTCTTCTTCGAAAGCAGCGCCGCCAGCGGCTCCAGGTACATGTAGAGCTTGCCGCCGAAGCCGCCGCCGATCTCCATCGGCACCACCGTGACCTTCTGGGTCGGGATCTTCAGCAGCGTCGAGAGCTGGTTGCGGAAGGGGAAGGGGGCCTGGCTGCTGCACCAGACGGTGAGTTGGCCGTCCTTGTTCCAGTAAGCGGTTGCGCTGTGGGGCTCGATGTAGCCCTGGTGGAACATCTGCGCCGTGTACTCGCGCTCGATGACGACGTCTGCCTCGGCGAACGCCTTCTCGATGTCGCCCTTCTTGAACTGCGCGTGAGAGGCGATGTTGGTCGGGCGGTCCGGCACGCCCTCGGGGCCTGCGGTTGCGTCCTTCGTGCGCATCTCCTCGTGCAGGATCGGCGCGCCTTCGTGCATCGCCTCACGCACGTCGATCACGTGCGGTAGCACTTCGTACTCCACGTCAATCAAGTCGAGCGCGTCTTCGGCGATGTGGGCGTCGATCGCGGCGACGGCGGCGACGGCGTGGCCGCGGTAAAGCGCCTTGCCGTTCGCCATGTAGTTCTCGATCTGGTAGCGCATCGGCTGCGGGCCGGCCTCGCCGAAGCTCATCGCGCCCGCCGGGATCTCCGGGAAGTCTGCCGCGGTGATGACAGCCTTGACGCCCGGCAGTGCCAGCGCCTTCGATGCGTCGATCTTCTTGATCTTGGCGTGCGCGTGCGGGCTGCGCTTCACGCGAGCGTAGAGCATGCCGGTCAGGCGGATGTCGGCGCCGTACGCGGCGCGACCCGTCACCTTGTCCGTCCCATCGTGCCGGATGGGGCGCGTGCCGATGACCCTGTAATGCTTGCTTGCGACCATCGATTAACCTCTCATCTTTGCGCTGGCGCTCTGTACGGCTCGAATAATTTTATCGTACCCGGTGCACCGGCAGAGGTTGCCGGAGAGCCAGAACCTGATCTCATGCTCGGTAGGGTTGGGGTTCTTGTCGAGCAGCGCCTTCGAGGACACGAGGAAGCCAGGCGTGCAGATACCGCACTGCAGCGCTGCCTCTTCCAGGAACGCCTGCTGTAGCGGGTGCAGACCGTCCGGGGCCATGCCCTCGACAGTCATGATGTCGCAGCCTTCGACCTCCGCCGCGAGGACGCAGCAGGAGTTGACCAGGCGGCCATCCATCATCACGGCGCAGGCGCCGCAGTTGCCATTGTTGCAGCCCTCTTTCGGGCCCATGATGCCCAGGCGCTCACGCAGTGCCTCGAGGAGGCTGTCACGCTGGTCAGCGAGGAACTCCTGCTCCTCGCCGTTGATCGTTGCCTTAATGACGATTTTGTCGCTCAAAGTCTCCCTAGCCCCCTCGAGCCCGCAGCACCGCATCGCGGAGCGTGCGCTGTACAAATACTGATACCAGATGCTTGCGCTGTTTGATCGAGCCGCGCATGTCGTCGATCGGCGCGGATGCGTCCTTCGCGGCCTGCGCCGCTGCCTTGATCGTCTCGTCCGAGACCGGCTTGCCGACGAGCGCGTCCGCCGCGGCGGATACGAGCAGGCAGGTCGGCGCGACGGCGCCGATGGCGATGCGCGCCCAGGTCACGGTCTCACCTTCGAGGCGGACGGCGGCGCCGGCGTTTACAACGGCGATGTCCATCTCGTTGCGCGGGATGAAGCGCTCCCAGGCAGCGCCGCTGTGCGGCGCCGGCGAGGGGAAGTTGATCGAGACAACGAACTCGCCCGGCTGCAGGACGTTGCGCCCCGGCCCCGTGTTGAACTCTTCGATCGGCACCTTGCGGCGCCCCTTCGGTCCGGCCACGTTAGCGACGCCCTGGAGGACGATCATCGCCGGCACGGAGTCAGCCGCGGGACCGGAGTTGCAGAGGTTGCCGCCAAGGCTGGCGCGTCCCTGAATCGCCACGCCGCCGATGACCGAGCTCGCCTCGACCAGCGCCGGGTAGAGACGCTTCACCGTCTCGTCGTTGTAGATGCGGTAGCAGGGCGTCGCCGCGCCGATCGTCAGGCCGGCGTCCGCGTCGTACTTCAGATCCATCGTCTCCGCGATCGGCTTGATATCGACGAACAGGGCAACCGGGCGCCGGCGCTCGCGCGCCTGGACGATGATGTCGGTTCCACCCGCAAGGACGCGGGCCGTGGGACCACCCTTCTCCAACAAAGAGATGGCCTCGTCCACACTCGAGGCCCTTACATACTTAACGTCTTGCACGCAGATTCACTCTCCTCCGAGCTACGCGGTAAAAAGTAATGCATCGATGGCCGGCTGACAAGACGGGAAGTGGCCGAAGAGACTTTAGCTTGCGGCGGCCTTGACGCACAAGCGCGCAGGCGTTAGCTTATGTATGTACGCCCCGGCGTTTCACCGACCTTTTACAAGCCGACCCTCCGAGTAGCGCTGGTTGTTTGACTGGCGCCGCACAGCGGTGCTAGGCTGGTCGATGCGTCCGAAGCGGGCGGAGCCTGTCGTAAGGCAGGCGAGGCACCTTGACAACTGAATAGCAGAAGGAAGCATGGGTAACCCGTTTACGGGATGGGGGCCTTGGGCGCCGCTTTAGCGGTGCTTGGGGCAGAGCCCCATCTAACAAATGGAATCCGGATACTCGCGTTTAGCGAGTCCAGGAATTAACGGAGAGTTTGATCCTGGCTCAGGATAAACGCTGGCGGCGTGCTTCAGGCATGCAAGTCGAACGCCCCGATTTATCGGGGAGTGGCGGACGGGTGAGTAACACGTAAGTAACCTGCCCAGAAGTGGGGAATAACTTGCCGAAAGGCGAGCTAATACCGCATGTGATGGTCTTTCCCTGGAGAGGTCATCAAAGGCGAAAGTCGCTTCTGGAGGGGCTTGTGGCCGATTAGCTAGTTGGTGGGGTAATGGCCTACCAAGGCGACGATCGGTAGCTGGTCTGAGAGGACGGTCAGCCACACGGGGACTGAGATACGGCCCCGACTCCTACGGGAGGCAGC
>DATDPC010000072.1:0-5475 GCA_035292965.1 Dehalococcoidia bacterium
GTTTGCCCGTTTGCCCGTTTGAGGCGCTATCATGCATGACAACACCGACGCGTCAGTCGGTTTTGCGATGAGTGAAACGACGCCGCCGACCCAGGAACGCGCCCGCGACCGCCAGCGCCGCATCCTCGATGCCGCGCTCTCCGTCTTTTCACGTAGGGGATACCGCGACGCCAGCGTCGACGAGATTGCCGCCGAGGCGGAGACCTCGAAGGGCGGCGTCTACTTCCACTTCCCCGGCAAGCAGACGATCTTCCGCGCCCTCCTCGACCTATCGGCCAAGCGCCTGCTCGAACGCGTCGAAACCGCGATCGAGAAGGAGACCGACCCGATCGCCAAAGCCGACGCCGCCCTCTACACCGTCCTCCACGCCTTCTCCGGCCATCGCGCCCTCGCGCGCCTCTTCATGGTCGAAGCGCTCAGCGCCGGCGGCGAGTTCCACGAACGCGTCATGGCGATCCACGACGACTTCATCAACGTGATCCAGCGCCACCTCGACGAGGCCGTCCTCGCCGGCGTCGTCCTCCCGGTCGATACCGAAGTCGCCAGCCGCGCCTGGTTCGGCGCCCTCAACGAGGTTATCCTCCACTGGCTGCTCAAGGGCCAGCCGAAGAACCTCGAAGACACGCTGATTCCGCTGCGGCCGCTGCTCCACCGCAGCGTCGGCATCGCCGAGGCCTGACGTGGCCGCCGCCGCGCCAGCGATCACGCGACGCCGCGCCTGGTTCCTCGCCACGCGCCCCTTCTCGGCGCCCGCGTCGATCGTCCCCGTCTGCGTCGGCGCCGCCCTCGCCGCCGAGATCGACTTTCGCCCCGTCCTCTTCGTCCTCACGTTTCTCGGCTCCGTCCTGATCCACGCCGGCACCAACCTCGCCACCGACTTCTTCGACTTCACGGACGGCGTCCAGCCGCGCGATAGCCTCGGCGGCGCCTCGATCCGTCGCGGCGTCCTCTCCGCCTCGGAAGTGCACCGCGCCGCCATCGCCGCCTTTGGCGCCGGTTCGATTCTCGGCCTCGTCATCGTCCTCGAGACCGGCTGGCCGGTCCTCGCCGCCGGCTTCGCCAGCGTCCTCGCCGGCTACTTCTACACCGCCGCGCCGATCAGCTACGGCCGCCGCGGCCTCGGCGAGGTGATGGTCTTCGTCTTCATGGGGCCGCTGATGGTCATGGCCGCCTACTACGTCCAGCTCGAGCGCCTCACCTGGGCGTCGTTCTACGCCTCGCTACCCGTCGGCATCCTCGTCGCCAACATCCTCCACGCCAACAACCTGCGCGACATCGAGAACGACCGCGCCCGCCGCAAGCTAACGATCGCCACCGCGATTGACCGCCCGGCGTCCGACTACGTCCTCTACGCCCTCGTCATCGCCGCCTTCGCCGTCGTCATCGTCTGCGTCGCCCTCGACGCGCTGACGCCTTGGTCGCTGCTCGTCGCCCTCGCCGCCCCCGCCGCCATCGCCACCCTCCGAGAGCTACGTCACCGCGACGCCGCGACGCTGAACGGCCTCGTCCGCGCCTCCGCCCGCCTCCACATGCACTTCGGCATGCTCCTCGCCCTCGGCTTCGTCATCGCAGCGCTGACCTAGCGCGCAGCGTCGCGTATCACGAGACGTCATCGGGCGCCCGCCGCTGCGCGTCCTTCGGCCCGCTTCGCTTGGCCTCGGCGGCTCCGCTGGGGTTGTTGAGAAGGTGGGTTGGTAAGGAGGGACACCCTCCTTAGACCTCCCGTCAGGGCCCTTCGACAAGCTCAGGAGCCCCCTGTACCCCGCTCTCGCGGGCTGCGCCCGCGTCCTGATGTCGCCGCGTACCTGGTGTAGCTTGTCATTCGGGCTAAGCCTGTTCGGGCCCTTCGAAGTGCGGACTTCACCGCGGCGAGATGCCTACGCTCATCGCTGAAACGCGTGTTGCATCGGAGGACGTAGCGTTGTCGCCCTCACCCCTTCGACAGGCTCAGGGCGGCGCCTAACCCTCTCCCAGAGGGAGAGGGGATACGACACCTGCCGGACGTGGACACGAAGTTCAGAAGTGCATCCAGCACGACGCGGCTGGTTCCACCGACGGCTCGCCTTTCACTAGCGCCAGCAGGGGTAGCGGGGGCGCTCCTGAGGCTCTCGAAGGGCCATGCGGGGGGAGTCTGAGGGGTCTCCCGGCTTTGCACATTTATGCCCGGAACGGCAGCACCTTTTGTGCAACCGACGATCCTGCACAGAAAGTCGGTTCGAGGCCGAGCTCGTGAATAGCCTGAATCACAACGCAGATGTTGTGACAGAGGACTTTCGCCAAGACCTCGTTGAACATCGCCACGTCGCCCTTGCTGCGAACCCCATCGCCAAACTTCGACTTGATCATCGAAAAGACGGTCTCCACGTTCGACCGCTTGTGGTAGTGGTCAAGAAACGTCTCGCGGTTCAGGGCGAACATATGCTCATCTTCGTCCAGTCCGAGTTGTCGGACGGGTCGAGAGTCGAGTTGATCTTGAACGGGATGTATGGCGTAGCGCCCACCTGAGCGACCGCTGCAACGTTCCTGCGGCTGATGTATGCCTTGTCTGCCGAGACCTCCGCAATCGGGAAGTTGGCAGCCGTGGCGTTGACCAGTGGGACGAAGAAGGGCGAGTCGTTCGCGGCCCAATTGCTGACTTCAACGCTGGTCACGATCTTTGTCTGGACGCCGCACATGACGTGAACCTTCACCCATTCGCGGTTGTCCTGTTCCCGCCCGTACTTCTTCGTGTACCAACGGACGAAGCGGCTGGTACCAAAGCCCGACGAGTCCACGGCAAAGTCCGTCTCGACCGCTCGCAGCGGCAGGCTGCTAGTAGCGATGAGACCTTGCAGGATCGGCGTCAAGGCAGGACTCGCAAGGTAGTTGGTCACGCTGTTGAAGTGCGGCGCGCTGGCGACGTGACCGTTAGCCTGAGCGTCCCGGAGGTCGCTGGTGAAGCGGCGCGACGAAAAGCCGGTGTAGACCTTGAAGGCCGACGCGAACACCATGTCGGCCAGCGGCAGACGGGGCCGCCCCTTCGTTTGTTCAGGCTGCGGGACGGTCTGGCAAAGCTCGCTCAGCAAAGCGGTGAACCGAGTCTTTTCCTCTGTCTGAGCGGCGTTGTAGGCGCGCCAGTCCTGGCGGTAAGTGACGCGCGTGACCTTCACACTTTCAGTCTCGGTTACGGTTCCGTCAGAGCGGGTCTCGCGCTGGAGAACGTACTCGACGGCGTACATATGCTTACACCGGACGCCGCGCGTCGTGTGATCCGGGCAGGTGCAGGTGTCGCCATCGACGATGTACTGGTCGTTAGCATCCCTCTGCGAGGGAACGATCCACGCATTAGCCTTGCGGCGTATTTTCCGAGTCGCGGCCAAAACGAGGCCGCGCTGCCTTCGGGCTTCTTGCCCGTCCTGCCGATACTCATTTGTGTGTACAATTGTTTCGTTCATGGAGGTAACCTCTCCGTGTTCCATGGGAAGGGCTGTTCCACCAGCGCCTTCCCGCTAAATCGCTTTCTAAGAAGCTTGAGGACTGGAGACGGGGACCGGAGTCGAACCGGTTTGTCGAACCTTGCAAGGGACGCGGCTGGCCGTTCACCCACCCCGTCGTCATGCACTCAAGCTCTTAGATTGACTGAGACGGCCCTTCCTTTAGACCGGCGGGGCCGTCTCACACTTTGCCTAGATCGCCTGGGGAGCGCCCATGACCTTCGTGACTTTGAACGGAATAGACCTCACATCCGATCCGTCCACTGCCAGGACGACCTGCAATTCTTCGGGCTTTTCAGCCTTCAAGACGCAGTTCGCCGCCATCATGAGCCGCTGGCTTTCACCTGCTTTGAGGCCTGCCGGTCGCCCCATCTCGAACTGCGCCTTGGCGACTTCCATGAACAGGTCGCCGTCGGCGGTGAAGATGTTCAGAACGAGATTGTGCCGCTCGCTAGTCTCGTTCCATCCAACGCCGAGACCAACGACCACACTCATGCGGTGCTCGGCAGGGAAGGCTGCCACTCCGATGTTGTTCCAACCGCCGCCGAGGACGTATACCTTGCCATTGACCGCCTCTGCGCCGTCCGCGAGCATCAGAAACTCAACGTCCATGTTTCACCTCTTTCGCTACAAGCTACAGCCAGTGTAGCAAACGTAGCCAAATCTTGTCAACAGGGTGTATACTACCTCAGGAAGGAAGGGAGAAGGAATGGCCACCACACCGAAAACCGATCGCAGCGGAGTCTACTCGCTACGGTTCAGCGACAAGGAGCTAGAGCTTCTGAAGTCCTTTGCCGAACGGGAGGACATGAAGATCAGCGAAGTAGTTCGCGAGGCCATCATGAGCCTCGTAGCTGCCCAGCGGGAGCCTATCGTGGAAGTAACTGCCCCTGCCGATGCAAGGGTCTACATCTATGGCGGCGAGCCAACTCAGAACGTTACCAAGAACAACAGCGTTCCTCTGTTTCTCGCTATCGCAGCCGCAACCGCTTAACCAAAGCCAGCTCTTTTTGTGCAGACCGCCTGCTATTTGTGCAGGCGGTCTTTTCTATGCAAAGCCGGGTCTCCCCTCAGTTCTCTTTCTCCCAAACCCCGGCGGAGCAGCCGAAGCCTCGCAGCGCGAGGCTGAAGGACGCGCAGCGGCTTGCGTCCGGCCACCGCCCCGGCGAAGCGACGCCGCCGCAGCGGCCGCGCGGGCAAACCGAGTCCTCTAGCCTCAACACACGAAACCGTGTAAGCTGCCTCCGTGGCGAAACGAAAGGCGGCCTGGGACGCCGGCCGGGTGAAGGCGCTGCGTGGCCACATGGGCCTGACGCAGGCCGAGCTGGCAGAGGAGCTGGGCACACGCCAGCAGACGATCTCCGAGTGGGAGACGGGGTTGTACCAGCCGCGCGGCCTCTCCGAGCGCCTCCTCAGCCTGATCGCCGAGCGCGCCGACTTCGAGTACGACGCGGGCGAAGCGCGGGGCGAGTGATGCCCCGCACGGCGGCGCCGCAATCCACGCCCCGGGGCGGAGCGCCTCCCTTCAGCAGGGGTGTGGGGGTGTCCACCATCTCCAACACAGCTCCCGGGGCCTTGGCCCAGACTAGCCCGTCTTATGTCCATTCGGTCCGTGTACTGCAGCGCGTGTCCGAGCCGCCGGACCCAATCAACGAAGCCGAGCTGTCGCGGCTCTGGGAGGGGCAGCGCTTCCCCGGCGAGGCGCTGCGCACCGTCGATGGCCGCGCGGTGCGCGTCGTCTATCCCGGGCGGCGCGGCGGCGGGCCGGGGCCCGACTTCCGCGACGCCGTCGTCTTCGTCGGCGACGAGGAGCGCCGCGGCGACGTCGAGCTGCACGTGCGCGCGAGCGCCTTTCGCGGCCACGGCCACAACGACGACGCGGCCTACGACGGCGTCGCGCTGCACGTCGTCTACCTCGCCGATGACGGCCGCGAGACGCGGCTGCGCAGCGGCAAGCGCGCGCCGGTAGCGGCGCTGGCGCCCTGGGTCGCCGGCCGGGCGG
>DATDPC010000073.1:0-14784 GCA_035292965.1 Dehalococcoidia bacterium
GATCGACAACGACCTCTACGGCTCGGACATCTGCATCGGCGTCGACACGGCGCTGAATATCGCGATCGAGGCGATCGACCGTCTGAAGACGACGGCGTCAGCGCTGCACCGCGCCTTCGTCGTCGAGGTCATGGGGCGCGAGTGCGGCTACCTGGCGATGATGGCCGGAATCGCCGGCGGCGCCGAAGCCATTTCCATTCCCGAGATCGAGCTCGACCCCGAAGCCCTCGCCGGCGAGATCCGGGCCGCCTACGCACGCGGCAAGCCGCACGCGCTCGTTGTCGTATCTGAAGGGGCGAAGTACAACGGCATGGCGCTGGCGCATCACTTCGAGAAGGAAGACCTCGGCTTCGAGATTCGCCTGACGATCCTCGGTCACGTGCAGCGTGGCGGCGCGCCTACAGTAGCGGACCGTCTACTGGGCACACGCCTCGGCTTCGAAGCGGCGAGCCGCCTGCTCAAGGGCGAGTCGGGCGCCCTCGTCGGCATGAACGCGGGCGAGGTGATCACCACGCCCCTGAGCAAGGTCGCGGCGAATGGAAAGAAGCTGGACCCTCGCTTACTCGAGCTTGCGGGGATAATGGCGCTCTAGGCCTCGTCCTCCGATGCGCCGGTCGAGGGCGAGCGAGAGGCAGGCGTCGGCAGCCTGGCGCAGATCAAGTCAGACCTCGCGGCGCTGCGGGACCTCGGCGCCGAGCACGTGACCCTCGACTGGTTCACCGGCGATCTGGAAGCGTCGCGCAACCACGCCCACGGCTGGCAGATGCTCGCCACGCTGGCAGACCAGGCATTCGACCTCGAGGCCGAAACGCTGCGCTAGACTTCGTCTGGGTCAGGAGCGGCAGGAGGGGAAGCATGCCTCGCGAGGCGATCATTCGCAAAGTGAACCCGTACGAGCTGCACGGCGTGCGCTACTACCAGATCTTCCTCTCATACGCCGACACGCCGGACAGCGTCCGAGAGGTCCGGCTCGCGCACGACGCCGTCTACCCATCGCCCAGCGACGGTGACCTCGTCACGGTCGAGACGATCCTCAGCATGGTCACGGAAGTGAAGAAGCGGGACGAGTAGTCACCGGCCTCACGCCCGCTTTCTAAACGTAGTAAAATAGACACGCCCTAGTCCGTCACGTCTGACACCTTCAGGCCGGCGTTCATCGCCGGCGTTTTGTACTTGTCGAATGATTGCGGGCATGGAAGAGGAGCGATTCGGTTGAAACTTGGACGCAGGCCGGGCACGTTTGTCAGCTTCGTAGACTCGTTTACGGAGGAACCGATTCTCAAAGTCGAATCGAACGAAAACGGACAGAACCTCTTCACCTTCCATCTCTACGACTCTCACGGCACGCTCGTCGCAGACTCGGACGGGCCGCACATCTACCCAGACGGTACCGAGATCCGCGACGCGAACCAGGAGCTTCTCCTTCTCGTCCCCAGCGAACAGGGAACCGATATTCAGTACCGCCTCTACAGCCATAAAGGTGTCCTGATCACCTGCTCAGACGGCCGCCGCACGCAGATCTTCGGCGGCGTCAAGATGGAGGGGAACAAACCTCTCTCAGGCCGCCCGCCGGCTAGTCCGGCTGCCGCCAAGCCCGCAAGCGCCGTCAGCTAAGCGCGATTCCTCTCGACAAGAGGCGTATTTGCGCAGCGATCGTCGTGGGCGGGCCCGCCGATGCTGTATCGTTGACTCACAGACGTCCCGCTCGAGGTTCTATGGTCATTCACATCAAACGGAGCCTGCCGCCATGCCCGCGATGCAAGGGCAAGATGCTACCCGTGCCGGACAGCGACGATTCGGCCTGCTTCAACTGCGGCCGGGTGATGTATGCGGTGCCGCCGGCGCCGATCTCGCCCGACGTCGGCAGGCGCCCCTCCCACGGCGGCCACAGCCTCAGCTAAGAACCGCCTCCGGCCTTTACCCCCGCCCCGCGTTCACTCATTAAGCTAGCGATCTGGCGATTCGAGTCAGGACGTGAGCCAGAGGACGTCGCCGCTCAGCGCCGGGTCGTGTGGCTTCGACGCGAAGACGGCGTACTCCGCCTTCGACTCGGCGATCGTCGTGTTCGCGCCGTGCCCCGGGTAGACGTGGATCCCGTCAGGCAGCGTGTAGAGGCGCGAGACGATCGATTGAATCTCCAGCTGCAGGTCTTCGTTGCTGCGCGTCCGGCCGGGGCCGCCGGGGAAGAGCGTGTCGCCGGAGAGCAGGTGATCGCCAAAGTAGAGCAGATGCAGCCGGGCGTGTGCCCCGGCGTGTGGACGATGCGCAGCGTCAGCCCGCCGACCGTCACCTCGTCGCCGTCAGCGAGCGTGCCGCTGACGTACTTCTCCCACGGCTCGCGGTCGGCGTCGTGGCAGAGGACCGGCGCTTCGATCATGTCCAGCAGCGTGTCGATGCCGGCCCAATGGTCGCGGTGGCGATGCGTCACGATGACCTGTCGCACCGCCAGCCCGCGGAGCGACGGCGCCAGCGCCTCGCACCCCTCGGGCGCGTCGACGACGACGGCATCGTTGGTCTCTGAGTCGGCGATGACGTAGGCGTTGTTGGCAACAGGGCCCAGCAGACCAATCTTCACCAGCAAGAGCCGCCCGTCCCGTACGATTTCCTCTTGCATGGTCACGCCTCCTCTGAGAGTGGGATGAGTCTAACGCCTGCCTGTCCGAGGCTCCATCCATCGCAGCCGCATAGGAGGTAGGATCAGGGGCGATATGGCAGACAGCGTGCGCGAGAGCCTTGTCGAGTCGGTGCCGGCGGCGGTGCTGCACGGGGAGATCACGAAGCTCGGCGTGACCCACGTGCTGACGGTGCCGGACACGCATCAGAAGTCGCTGCTCGCGTCGCTCAGCGCCGACGCGAGCCTGACGCTGCTGACCCTATCGACCGAGGACGAGGCGATCTGCGTCAACGCCGGCCTCTGGATCGGCGGCGCCGAGCCGCTGGTGATAATCCAGAACGTCGGCCTCTTCGCCGCGATGAACGCGCTGCGCGGCGTCGCCATCGATATGCGGGCGCCGACCTGTCTGCTCGTCGGCCAGTACGGCCGCGACGTCTCCCTGCCGGTTGAGGCCAACGCGTCGAGCGCCGTGCGGCTGATCGAGCCGGTGCTGCGGGCGGTTGACGTGCCAATCTACCGGATCGACCGCGAGGCAGACGTTGGCGTCCTGAGTAAGGCGTTCGAGCAGAGCCGGACGGAGCGCCGCCCCGTCGTCGTTCTCGTGAGCGCGCCGACGTCATGAAGCGCGTAGAGGCGCTCGAAGTCCTGGCCGGCGCGAAGGGCGAAGGCGTCAGCGTCGCGACGATGCGCGCCATCGCCGACTGGCACGCCCTCGGCGGCGCGCCCGACCTCAGCCTCGACAACCGCGGCTGCATGGGCGCCGCGGCGTCGCTGGGGCTCGGCATCGCGCTGGCGCGTCCGGAGCGCCGCGTCATCGTCATCGACGGCGACGGCAGTCTGCTGATGCAGCTCGGCGGCCTTGCGAGCGTGGCCGGCGCCGCTCCGGCGAACTTCTACCACTTCGTCCTCGTCAACGGCGTCTACGAGACCTCCGGCCAGCAGCCGATCCCGGCGGCGGACGTCATCGACTTCGCGGCGATGGCGCTCGGCGCCGGTTACCAGGACGCCTTCGAGTTCGACGATGCCGCCGTCCTGCGCGAGCGCCTGCCATCAATCCCAATCAGACGGGGCCGGTACTGATCGCGCTGCGGGTGGAGCCGGAGTACGGGGCGCGGCCGGGGCCGTTCAACCGCACCGCTGACCCGGCGATGGCGCTGCGCACGCGGCTCCTGGGCTAAGCCGCCTCTCGCTTCTGCTCGATCGCGTGACGCACGAGCGCCGCGTAGCGGTAGACGACGTGCGCGAACTTGCTGTACGGCAGCGCCAGGAACAGCGCCGCGACGATGCCGAGATGCACGGTCAGCAGCGTACCCATCGCGGCCGTGTCGCGCAGCGTCAGCAGGACGAGGCCGCTGCTGCTCGTCAGCATCAGCAGCACGAGGAAGGCGTAGTCGAGTCGCAGCATCTCCGGGTTGGCGGGCTCCTTCATCGCGCGGCGCTTGAGCCAGAGCAGCCCGAGGCCGCCCGTGACGATCAGGACGCCGCCGGCGGCGCCGAGGACGACGGGTGGGCTCACGTAGGCGAATGGCGTGTCGCGGTTGAGGAAGTTGTGGTAGACGGCGGCCAGCGTCGTCGATGCGAGGTCGAGCAGCACGCCCCAGACGAGCAGGTGGTGCATGACGGCGCGCGCGTTCGACTTCTCGGGGCCGGGGTAGTCGCAGCCCTCGCCGCCGCCCTTGAGGTACTCGAGGCCGAAGGCGTCCTTCGTCGCGCGCAGGAACGCGCCGAGGTCCAAGAGCTCGCCCGTCTTTGCGCCGGTCGCCCGCCAGAAGCGCACGCCGCCGATCGCGAGCACGCCAAGCCAGAAGCCCGAGAGTAGCAGCGCCGGCAGCAGCATCGCCGTGTAGGGGACGACGCGGTAGAAGGCGCGCTCCTCGGCCGGCTCGCCGAAGAGGACGTCTGACCCCTTCACGCCCAGCGCCGCGCCGAAGACGACGAGGACCGCAACAACGACGGTCAGGCCGGCGAGCAGCGCGTTGCCGGAGAAGAGACGCGAGAGCAACCGCGGCGACGAGAACTCGCGGTACGTCTCGACGCGCACCGCCGCCATCGCCGCCGGGATGTTGATCGCGTACTCGTGCGGCGGCGTGAAGGGGCAGGCGTTGTAGCAGGCGCGGCAATCGAAGCAGAGGTTGGCGAGGTGGATGACGTCCGCTTCGTCGAAGCTGCGGCGCAGCTCCATCGCCGGGAAGACGGCGCAGTAGCCCTCGCAGTAGCGGCACGAGTTGCAGACCGTCAGCTGCCGCTCGGCCTCCTTCAGCAGGTCAGGCGAGGGCATGCTTCGCCGCCTCCCGCCCGGCGATGCGGCCGAACACGCTACCGATCGTCATGCCGAAGCCGGCCAGGTAACCGCGGCCGAGGATGTTGCCCGCCATCGCCTCGCCGGCCGCGTAGACGCCGGGCAGCGGCTCGCCGTTCGTCGCGATTACCTGGGCGCGGTCGTTCACGCTGAGGCCGTGGTAGGTGAAGGTGATGCCGGGGCGCAGCGGGTAGGCGAGATACGGCGGCGTGTCCAGCGCCCGCGCCCAGTGGCTCTTCGCCGGCTCGAGGCTGGCGGTATGGCAATCGTCCAGGATCGTCGCGTCGTAGGCGCCGGGCTGCACCGCGGCGTTGAAGCCCGCCACGGTCGCCTCGACAACGTCCGGGGCGAGTTGCAGCGCCGTCGCTAGCTCGCGGATCGACGCGGCCTCGATCGGCGGGTAGAGCGATGGCATGAACTCGCGCGCCATCTTCGCGTCGAGGAGTGAGAAGGCGACCTGCCCCGGCTGCTGCGCGATCAGCCCGCCCCAGGACGCGTAGCGCTTGGGCCAGAAGTCGGCGCCTTCGTCAGAGAAGCGCCGTCCATCGCGGTTGACGACGATGCCGAAGGGCAGCGTGTCGAGCCGGGTGACGATGCCGCCGTCGGACATCGGCCCGCGGGCATCGACGGCGACGGCGTGAAACTCGCGCATGCTGCCGACGGGCCGGGCGCCGCGGTCTAGCAGCGCCTGGATCGGCCGGCCGCGGTTGTAGGCGGTGCCGCGGACGGCGAAGTTCGCCGCCGCTTCGCCCCACTGCCGCGCCATCCACTCCCCGTTCGCCTCGAAGCCACCGGAAGCGACGACGACCGACCGCGCCTGCACGCCCTCGACCTGCCCGCCGCGCTGCAGCGTGATCGCCGCCTGCACGCCGCCGCCGGGGACGATGTCGCACACCTCCGCCTCGTACAGCACCTCGACGCCGAGCTTCTCGGCCGCGCCGTAGTAGGCGTTTACGAGCGCCTTGCCGCCGCCGAGGAAGAAGGCGTTCGTGCGCGAGAGCTGCAGCGTGCCCTTGAGCGGGCCCTGCCAGCGCACGTCGTTGGTCATGATCCAGGCGCCGAGCTCGGCGGAGGCGCGGATCGTCGCGCGCGCCAGCGCTTCGTTCGTCTCGCCACCCGTGACTTGCAGCAGGTCGGCGTAGAACTCGTCCTCCTCGTAGCTGCCGACGAGGTAGTGGTCCGGACCCTTATGGAGGTAGCGAAGGTTGCGGGTGTGACGGCTGTTGCCGCCGCGCAGGTGCCACGGCGCCGCCTCGAGAATGAGCACATCGGCGCCGGCGCGTCGCGCTTCGAGGGCGGCGCAGAGCGCTGCGTTCCCGCCGCCGACGAGGACGACGTCGTAAAGGGGCTTCATCGATCGGGGCTCATTCCGTCATTGGAAGCATGTCAGCGTCAGATTATAGGCGCCGTCTCCCGCGGGTGAGGCCGAAGCACGCCCGGTCGTGGCGGTGTAACGTTGATCGTAGTGATCATTAGAGACTCCACTCCCGCATGACCGCCGCAGAGGCTCCGAGCGAGCCGCTGCTTATCGAGACGCGGGAGCTGACCAAGCGCTACGGCAAAGACGTTCTCGCCCTCGATGCGCTGAACCTGACGATTCGAGGCGGCGTCACCGGCCTCGTCGGCGCAAACGGCGCGGGCAAGAGCACGCTGATCAAGATCCTCCTCGGCCTGCTGCCGCCGACGAGTGGTGACGCGTCGCTGCTCGGCTTCGACGTGCGCAGCCACGGCACGTCGATCCGGCAATTCGTCGGCTACATGCCGGAGCACGACTGCCTGCCGCCCGACGTGACCGCCACCGACTTCGTCGCCCACATGGCGCAGGTCAACGGCATACCGCGCGCCTCCGCTCGCGAACGTACAGCCGAGGTGCTGCGTCACGTCGGCCTCTTCGAGGAGCGCTACCGCGCCATCGGCGGCTACTCCACCGGCATGAAGCAGCGCGTCAAGCTCGCCCAGGCGCTCGTCCACGACCCGCGCCTCCTCATGCTCGACGAGCCGACGAACGGCCTCGACCCCGAGGGCCGGGATGAGATGCTCGATCTGATCCGCCGCATCGGCGGCGACTTCGGCATCGCGATCCTGATGTCGTCCCACCTGCTCGGCGAGATCGAGCGCGTCTGTGACTACCTCGTCGTCATCGACGACGGGCGGCTGATGCGCTCCGACACGATCTCCAGCTTCACGACCGAGATGAAGGTTCTCACGGTCGAGGTCGAATCGAAGCAGGACGAGCTGGTGCGGGCGTTGCAGGCGAAGGGCCTGCAGGTCGCCGCCGAGGGCCACGCCGTGCTCGTCAGCCTCGAAGGGCCGCCGCCGTACGATATCGTCCGCGACGCCGTCGTCGACCTCGGCGCCGGCCTCCTGCGCCTCGAACAGCGGCGACACCGGCTCGAGGACCTGTTCAACCCGGAAGCGACGGGTGGCGATGACTAGCCCGCGCAACGGCGCCGCCGGCAGCATCTACGACCTCGGCTATCGCCCTTACGAAGGCGAACGGCTGGGCCGGGCTTACGCCGTCTGGTCGCTCTACTTCTATAGTCTCCGCGCCGTCTTCGGACTTGGACGTTCGATGGGCAGCAAGGTGTTCCCTATTGGTCTGACGGTCATCGCCCTGATCCCGGCCTCGATCCAGCTGGCGATCGCGGCGATCGCACCGGCCGACCTCGAGTTCATCAAGCCGGAGGAGTACTTTAGCTTCGTCCAGATCGTCGTTGTCCTGTTCTGCGCCGTCGCCGCGCCGGAGATCATCGGCCGCGATCAGCGCAACCGGACGCTGCCGCTCTACTTCTCGCGGACGATATCGCGCGCCGACTACGTCTCTGCGAAGCTGGGCGCGCTTGTCGTGGCTCTGTTTTGCGTTGTCGCGCTGCCGCAGGTCGTTCTCCTGCTCGGCGGTTCTGTAGCGACGGACGACCTCCTCGGCGACCTGGCTGACCACATCGACCGCATGGCGCCGATCATTGCCGGCTCGGCGGTCGTGGCCGTGTTCATGGGCAGCATGTCGCTCGCGATCGCCAGCATGACGCCGCGGCGCGCCTTCGCGACGGGTGCGGTGCTTGCCTATTTCGTCATCTTCAGCATCCTCGGCGACATCCTTGTGCAGACGACGACCGGCGACTTTCAGCAGTTCGCCATCCTGGTCAGTCCGGTCAGTACCCTGAATGGCGCCGTCTACTGGATATTCAACGCCGACCTGCCGGTCGACTCGACCCTGTCTAAAGCGAACCTCGAGGGCGGCCTGTACTTCGTCGCCGCTGTGGGCTACTCGCTGGTCGCGATCGGCGTGCTGTACCGGCGGTTCCTGAGGTTATCGGTCTGATGGTGGTGCAGGACCCGCCGGCACTGAGCGTCGAGAACGTCTCGCGCTGGTACGGCAACGTCGTCGCCGTGAACGACATCTCGTTCGCGCTCGGGTCCGGGATCACCGGCCTCCTGGGGCCGAACGGCGCCGGCAAGTCGACGCTGCTGCACATGCTCTCCGGCCTGTTGAAGCCCTCGAAGGGCGAAGCGCGCGTCCTCGGCGAGCCGGCCTGGCGCAACCCGGCGATGTACAGGCGCCTGGGCCTCGTCCCGGAGCGAGAGGCGGTATATCCCTTCCTCACAGGGCTCGACTTCGTGAGACTGAGCGCGCGCCTGCACGGCCTGCCGGACGAAGAGGCCGCGTCGATGCACGCGCTCGAGCAGGTCGAGCTGACGGACGTGAAGGACCGCAAGACGGGCGGCTACTCGAAGGGGATGAAGCAGCGCGTGAAGATCGCCGCCGCGATCGTCCACAAGCCGTCGATCCTGCTGCTCGACGAGCCGTTCAACGGCGCCGACCCGCGCCAGCGCCTGCGGATGATCGAGATGCTGAAGCGCATGAGCGAGGCGGGCGCGACGATCGTCTTCTCGTCCCACATCCTCGAGGAGGTCGAGCGGCTGGCGGACAACGTCCTCGTCATCGTCGGTGGCCGCCTCGCCGCTTCGGGCAACTTCCACGAGATCAGGCGCCTGATGACGGACCGGCCGCACGCGTTGACGCTGCGCTCGAGCGACGACCGGCGCATCGCCGCGGCGCTGATCGGCCAGCCATCGATCTTCGGCGTCTCGATCGACGATGGGAGCCTGACGGTCCGCACCTCCGACCTGATGGCGTTCGCGGAGATCGCGCCGCGCGTCGCGCGCGATGCGGGCGTGACCCTGTTCGAGCTGCTTCCGACGGATGAGTCGCTGGAGAGCGTCTTCTCCTACCTGGTGCGCCGGTGATCGGCTTCATCTTCCGGCTGACGCTGCGACAGCTGATCGTCCGGCGCAGCACGCTGCTGCTCGTCGGCCTGGCGCTGATCCCGATCGTGCTGGCGATTGTCTTCCGTTTCGGCAACTCGGACGAGGACCCGGAGCGCTGGACGGCGCGCGTGCTCTACCTCGGTCTCGTCGTGACCGCCGTGCTGCCGCTGACGGCGCTGTTGCTCGGCACGTCCGTAATCGGCGATGAGATCGAGGACGGTACCGCCGTCTACCTGCTGACGAAGCCGCTGCCGCGCTGGCAGATACTGGCGCCGAAGCTCGCGGCCGCATGGGTGGTGACGACGGCGCTGGTGCTGACCTCGACGGTCGCGTCCGGCCTCATCGCGCTGGACGGCGCCGGCGGTTCGATCATCCTCGGCTTCAGCGTTGCCGTCGTCATCGGGGCGCTGGCGTATTCGACCGTGTTCGTGCTGCTCAGCGTCGCCACGAACCGGGCGCTCGTCGTTGGCCTCATCTATGTCTTCCTCTGGGAGGGCGCTATCACCGGCATCTTCCACGGCACGCGCTACATGAGCATCCGTCACTACAGCCTCGGCATCGCCGATTGGATCGCCGGGACGCCGGCGCGGACGTTCGACGCCTACGTGCGCGGCGAGACCGCCCTCGTACTGATCGTCGTCGTGACCGTGGTGGGGATGCTGCTGGCGAACCGGAAGCTCGAAGAGGTCGAGGTCAGGGAGCCTACGTAACGTCTCTGCCACCGGCAGCGTCCGGGTTCGGCCCGTGGGCGAGGGCGAACCGTTGCAGCATGTCGGCCTGGTCGCCGTTGAGCGCGACGTCCGGCCTGGCGCGCTGGAGCAGCTTGTACGCCTCGAACGGCGGTATGCCGAGCTTGACCAGCGCTGCGCACGCCACCAGCGGGCTGCGGCCGCGGCCCTCGCGGCAGTGGACGAGGACGGGGCCGTCCGCCGCGATGCGTTCGAGGATCCAGTCGGTCACGAGCTCGAGCTCCTGCTCCGTCGGCGCCGAGCCTTCATCGACCGGGACGCGGATGTAGAGCAGCCCGTGGCTCCGGACAAGAGACTCGCCGTCGGGCGTCTCGGAGCGTAGGTCGACGACGCAGCGAATCCCCTGCGCACCGATGCTCGGCCAGTCGCCGGCCTCCGGCTCCCTTGAGACGGCGACGTCGTCTGTCAGCCAGTAGACGCGAAAACGCCTGCGAAAAAGACTGGAACTCATGCTGCGAAGGAAAGGCATGCTGAATTGATTAAACCATGCCGAAAAGTTCAGTAGAAGGCCGGGCTCTTCGACCCGGCTAAATGCACAGTCGCACGGCGCAAATTGCCGCGCTTATTCTGCCGATACTAGAGACAAATGGCAACCGCTCAACGGAATACACGAGAACTAGCTGGCCCGCCTCGGCCGTCCTACCTGGAAACCGAGCGCCGCAGCCTGACCCCGTATCCGGCCGCCGCGGACGGTCTGATCCCGGCTGCCTGCCCCAACCTTGGCCTGCCGGACGACCTCTTCATCCACGCCACGTTTCCCAGCATGGAGCATCGCTGCTACGCGGGCCGGCCGCTAAGGCCGTCGCTCGATCATCAGACACGCTACTGTCTCGGAGGCGGCTTCGGCGCCTGCGCGCACAACACCGGCGGTGGCGCCGAAGCTCGGGACGGATCGGGCATTCTCCGGCTCGCCGGCATCCTGTTCTCCGGCGCGTCTGTCCTCGTGGTCGTACTCGCGGTGCTCTGGCTGGCCGGCGTCTCGCTGAGCCAGCTTGACTTGGTCGCCTCGAAATGAACCTGCGATATGCTCTCGATTTTCTGCGGCGGCGCGGCTGGTTGCTGGTGCTTGCCTGCATCCTCGCGGGCGGGTCCGCCTACTACTTCTCGATGCAGATGACGCCGATCTACCGCGCGACGACGACCATCCTCGTCAACCAGACACAATCCCAGGGCGTCATCCAGTACAACGACATCCTCACCTCAGAGCGTCTCACCAGCACGTATGCGGAGCTGGCGAAGCGGCGGCCGATCCTGACGGAGGTCGCTCGGCGCCTCTCGCTCCCGACGACCGAGGCGGAGCTGGCGGCGCAGATCAACGTATCGCCGGTGAGGAACACGCAGCTCCTGCGTATCGCCGTCGAAGACTCGAACCCTGCGCGCGCCGCCGACATCGCGAACACGACCGCCCAGGCGTTCATCGATGAGAACTCGGCCCAGCTGGGTAACCGGCCGGGCAGCGTCTCGATCGCCGAGCGCGCGGCGGTGCCCGCGGTGCCGGTGAAGCCGAATGTCAGACTCAATACGGCGCTCGCGGCCTTCCTGGGGCTGCTGATCGGCGGCATGATCGGCCTGCTGATCGACTACCTGGACAACACGGTGAAGACGAGCCGGGACGTGGAGGCGCTCACCGGCCTGCCGACGCTGGGGACGGTGACGCGCTTCCGCGGCCAGAGTCGCAAGGGCAGACTCGCAGGCGACGCGCCGGACGGCCTCGAGCCCCAGTCCAGCGAGGCGTTCCGGCAGATCAGGACGAACATCCACTTCAGCATGCTCAGGCAGGGCCCGAAATCGGTCCTGGTCACGAGCACGCATCCGGGCGAAGGCAAGACGACGACAGCCGTGAACCTGGCGGTGGTGCTGGCTCAGGCGGGCCACAAGGTCATCCTTGTCGACACCGACCTGCGGCGGCCCACCGTGCACACGCACTTCGGCGTCGCCAACTCACTTGGCCTCACCGGGATTCTGCTGAGCCAGTCGTTGAATATCGAGGCTGGCCTGACGAAGACGGCGATCCCCGGGCTACGGCTGCTGACCTCCGGCCCGTTGCCGCCGAACCCGTCCGAGATCCTCATGTCGCGCGAGGCGCAGCAGATCTTCGACGCGCTCAAGCTCCAGGCCGAGTACCTGATCCTGGACAGCCCACCCGTCCTGGCCGTGACCGATGCCTGCCTTCTCGCCGGTCAAGCCGACGCGACGATCCTCGTCATCGAGCAGGGCAAGACGCGCTCCGACGCCTTCCAGCGGTCCTGCGAAGCGCTGGGCCAGGTGAACGCCAAGGTCATCGGCGTAGTGCTGAACAAGCTCAAGTCGCGCAAGCAGGGCTACTACACGTACACGTATCAGACCGACGGCCAGCAGGCGGCGATGAACCCGGCGCGGCCCAAGAACGCCGCCTAGAGCGAAGCATCCCCGGCCGGCTGCCACACCCAAAGTTCCATCCCCAACAAATCCGTCTCGAATACGGGCGACTCTCTAGGCCGTTTAGCATAGACCGAACGGCCCCGGTAATTGGCGTCATTTGCCTTTAGCATCGAGTGGGTACGCCGACAGTTAATTCAGGCGGAGATAGTTGTCTTTAAATTTACGCTATCTTCCAGGGAGAAACGCAATGCGAAAACTCACTGGACTACTCATGCTTATGCTTATCGTTTCTGGCATCGCAGTCAGCGGGAGCGTCGTAGCTCAATACGCGCCGCCGGTTGGCAGCGTGACGCTTGTCACCACCAATAGCAGCCCCGGTGCAGGCTCCGCTGTCGTCATCACGACTCAGGTCCTGGACGTCAATGGCGTGCCGATAGCGGGCGAGCAGTGCAGCTTCGCGATCGCGAGCGAGCCCGGCACGGACGCGTCCTTCGCGACGAGCCCGATGACGGTGACGGACGCGCAGGGCATCGCAAGCACGACCCTGAACGTAGGCAGCACGTCCGGCCTGGTAATCGTCAAGGCAAGCTGTCTTGGCATGGAGTCGCAGGTGCTGGTGCAGGTATCGAGGCCCAGGCCGCCGGCCGCCCCCCTCGATCGCCTCCAGGCGCCAAACACCGGCGACGGCGGTCTGCGCTAAAACAGCCTTTCCTTCTCAACCAGTCACCGTCTGGCACTTCTAGGCCGCCGCGTCTGCGGTCAGCCACCCACTTCAGGAGCGCTATGGGAACCGAACGTCTTCTACGCCAGGAGAGCATCGACACTGAGACGCTAGATTCATCGTGGGAGATCGAGTCGTTCTCGACGCTCCCGTCCGGCGTAGCCGGCGCCGTTTACCAGCGCTTCGGCAAGCGCGCGTTCGACCTCGCGCTGGCGATACCGCTCTGCGCTCTCGCGACGCCGCTGATCCTCCTGCTCGCCGCGACGCACATCGTCCTTCACGGCTGGCCGCCGTTCCATCGCGGGAGGCGGCTGGGCAGGGGAGGGCGTCAGTTCTCGATGTGGAAGATTCGCACGATGGGGAGCGATTCGGAGCAGCAGCTGCAGGAATGGCCCGAATCCAACCCAAAGCTGGCGGCCGAGTTCGCGCGTAACTTCAAACTGAAGCACGACCCGCGGATCACACGCTTCGGTCGCTTTCTGCGCCGCAGCAGCCTGGACGAGCTGCCTCAGCTCTGGAACGTCCTGCGCGGTGACATGAGCCTCGTCGGCCCCCGGCCGATCGTCGCCGAGGAGCTCTCTAACTACCGAGACAGGGCCGGGGAGATGCTCGCGTTTCGGCCCGGCATCTCCGGGCCGTGGCAGGTGAGCGGGCGCAACCAGATCGCTTATCCGGAACGCACCTGGTTCGAGCTCAACTACTGCCGCACCGCATCTCTGGCCGGCGACCTGCGAATTCTCCTCAGGACTCTCTCGATGCCAATCCGGTTCAACGGCCTCTAACCGCGCAGCCAGGACAACACATGCGTCTTCTGATCATCGGAATCAACTACGCGCCCGAAGAAGCGGGGAACGCGCCCTATACCACCGGCTTCGCCGAGCATATGGCGTCGATCGGTCACGAGGTCCACATCCTGACGGGCGTGCCACACTACCCCGGCTGGAAGAAGCGCCCGACGAGCGACCTCGATGCGGCCGATCACGTCCGCAACGGCGTCAACGTCCACCGCCGCCAGCACTACGTGCCCGGCAGGCAGTCCGCCGTAAGACGCGCCCTCTATGAGGCGAGCTTTCTCGCCAGCGCCCCGTCTCTGCTATCGCTGCCGCGCCCGGACGCCGTCGTCGGCGTCGTACCCATCCTCAGTGACGGCCTGCTGGCGTCGATCGCCTCGCGGCGGTTCGGCGTGCCCTTCGGCCTGATCTTTCAGGACCTCATGGGGCAGGCCGCGACCCAGAGCGCCATGTCGGGCGGCGCCTCGGTTGGCGGCGTCGTTCGCGCGGGCGAGGGCTGGATCGCGCGACGTGCCTCTGCCGTCGCGATCGTCGCCGATAGCTTCCGTCCCTACGTCGAGTCGCTCGGCGTGCCGCCTCAGGCGATCGTGCGCGTCAGTAACTGGAACCACATCCCTACTGCTGAAACGCCGCGCGACGAGATCAGGCGAGAGCTGGCGTGGCCTTCCGATGAGTTTGTCTGCCTGCACGCCGGCAACATGGGCTACAAGCAGGGCCTCGCCAACGTGATCGAGTGCGCCCGGTTGGCGAAGGACGCGTCGCCCGAGCTGCTGTTCGTGCTGGCGGGCGATGGCAACCAGCGCCCGGAGCTGGAGCGCGCGGCCTCGGAGTATGAGCTGCCCAACCTCCGCTTCTTGCCGACACAGACCGACCAGGCGTATGCGGACCTCCTCGGCGCGGCGGACGCGCTGATCCTGCACCAGAGCGGTTCTGTCACCGACATGTCGTTCCCCTCCAAGGTCGGCGCCTACGTTGCCTCG
>DATDPC010000074.1:0-9952 GCA_035292965.1 Dehalococcoidia bacterium
CGCGACCGCCGTTCCTTCCCCGGAGGCTGGGATGCTTGGTACAGCCGCAATCACCCGAAACATCCCGCGCCGCCCGATCGTCATCGCCGGCGGCGCCGTTGTGCGCCTCGCGCGCCTCACGCTTCATGGCTTCGTCTACGGCGTCATCGCGATCCTGCTGATTGCCTTCGTGCCGTTCCTCTTCGGTTACCGCGCCGTGCCGATCTACGGGCCGAGCATGGGCGACGCGCTGCCGCGGGGCAGCCTCGCCTTCTCGCGCACCGTCGACGCCTCGCAGCTTCAGGTCGGTGATGTCATCACAATTCGCAGGGCCGCGAGTCCGGCGGTGACCCACCGCATCGTCGCGCTTGACGAGATCGCCGGTCAGCGCGTTGCGACGCTCAAGGGCGACTCGAACGTCGGGCCGGACCCGCAAACGATCGTCCTCGAGGGGCGCGGCAGCCGCATCGAGTTTCAGTTGCCGTGGCTCGCCTACGGCATCGCCGCGGCCCAAAGCGGCCTCGGGCGGGCGCTGCTCTTGCTGATCCCCGCCGGCATCTGGGCGCTCTCCGGTCTCTACGGCTTCCTCCGCCTCGCCGGTGCGACACCGGCCGGGGGCTTTGACGCGCGGCGCCTGCCTCGCGCCTTCATGCTCGCGATGACGCGCGAGCTCGGCGGCCTGCGCCGGTTGCTGCACGTCGGTGGCCTGCCTCGGACGTGATCAAAACCCTCCGGCTGATCGCCGCGGTTGCCCTGCTGTCGCTGGCGGCCGTGGCAGCGGCGCCGGCCGACGCGCGCTTTACGAGCAGCCCGGACGTCGCTGGCAACGTCTTCACCTCAGACCTTCTCAGTGCGCCAACGAGCCTCAGCAGCAGCGGCGGCTCGACGATCAGCCTCAGCTGGACGGCGACGTCCGACACGTACGCCAGCGGCCATCGCGTCCTGCGCGGCGCTGCCTCCGGCGGGCCCTACACGCAGGTCAGCGAGATCACGCCGCGCGCGACGACAACCTACAACGAGACGCCGCCGGCCGGTGCCTACTACTACGTCACGCGGGCGTTCTACGGGAACTGGGAGAGCGCCGACAGCAACGAGACCTCAGCGACGATCTCGTCGTCGACGTGGCTCGCGACCGGAAGCTTCGCGGGCGATGGCGTCGACAACCGGACGATCACGGGCGTCGGCTTCACACCCGACGTTGTCATCGTCAAATGCGATTGCGGTCAAGACGGCGTGGTTCGTACGAGTACGATGGTCGGCGACGCCTCCAAAGTCATCTCGACGACATCGGCGCTCGCGGCAGACCAGGTTCAGTCACTCGACGCTACCGGCTTTACGGTCGGCACGTCGCTGCGCGTCAACGGCTCCGGCAACACGTATCACTGGATCGCCATGCAGGCAGGAACCAACCTCAACGTTGGTAGCTATGCCGGCAACGCGACGGACAACCGCTCGATTACGGGTGTCGGATTCCAGCCGGCATGGGTGATGACGCTGGGCGACGCCCAAAACTCCATCTTCCGGCCCGGTACGGTGTCGGGCGACGTGTCTTTCCTGGTCCACGGATCGGGGCAGCTGACCGACAGGATTCAGGCAATGCAGGCGGACGGATTCCAGCTTGGTACCAACGTGGACGTTAATCAGTCGGGCGTGACCTTCCACTACATCGCCTGGAAGGCGAGCGCATCGGTGGTCGTACAGACGACGTACGTTGGCAACGGCGTCGACAACACTTCCATAACGGGCGCCGGCTTCTCACCTGCGTTCGTCTGGGTCAAGCGGGACACAACCAACGCGTCTTCTTGGCGCTCAGATACGTTCGTTGGTGACAGCTCGACGATCTGGGACGGAGCATTCGCGGCGAATTCGATCCAGGCGTTGGAAGCAAGCGGGTTCCAGGTCGGAACAAACGCGCGCGTCAACACGAACGGGGCGACATATCACTACCTGGCCCTGAAGCCCTAGGCGGTGTAGCTTCAGGTCTTTAGACCTGCTCAACGCTCCGTCCGTGACGCCCCCACGCCGCCGCACCTCCCCGGCAAGCCAGCTACGGGCGTTTAGGGCAAAAGGAACCAGGGCGGGCGTCGCAGCGGGCGCGGCGTCACCGGTAGGAGGCGCCGCGAGAGCGTCGCTAGCGCGTCGAGGGCTGCTTCGCGCTTCGGGCCCCAGCTGAGGCCGAACTCGTCTCGCAGGTGAGGCGGCAGCAGGCCGGCGGTCAGGTGCTTCATCGGCCACAAGACGGGAGAGAGCGCCGGCGCCGTGTCGAAGATCTCGTGCGCCAGGGAGCGCGACGTATCGTTGACCCGCAGCGCGCCGATCGCGCCGTCGAAGTAGGCGCGAAACGCCTCGATGTCGCGGGGCAGGTGCGCGGACGGGATGCCGAGCAGCGTGCCGATCAGCTTCATGTCGTTGTAGTAGGCCCCGGCCTCGTCGCGCGTCAGCGGCCGGACGAAGCGGTCGTGCACCAGCAGCGTCGTGTCGATCAGCGTGGCGAGGACGTAGAGCAGCAGGTCGGGGTCGCGGGCGCTGTAGCCGGCGCCGATGACACCGCGGTGCACGCCGTTGATCGATGCAGCGGCGGCAAGCGCCTGGTCGCGGTCGCCGAAGACCATCGCCAGCGTCGGGCGCAGCGTGCGCAGCAGCCGCTCGATCCGCCGCTTGCGGAACGAGCTGTGCTCGGCGACGCCGGCGGCCACGGCTGGATGGGCGATCTGCAGCAGCAGCGCCCGTCCAGCGCCGAGCAATAGGGCGCCTTCGTTGTGGACGCGGCGGATCGCCGACGCGTCATCGAAGGGCCAGGGTTCCCCTGGACCCGGAGGGCTGCCGCGTATCGATTCGGCCGGCTTTGCGACGAAGGTCATAGGTTGTTGCTAGATCGAGCTGTTGATCTCGTGCTTGACGCCATCGAGCTGCTGCGCGCGCCACTTCTGGTGGAGGTGGTGCCGCTCCTTGAACTCCGGCATCACCTCTTTGGCGAACATCTCCAGGCTCTCCATGATGTGTTCGTGCTTGCGTTCGTGCCACTGCATCGTGAAGTTCATGATGTCGATGTGGGCGTCCTCGTAGCGGCGCAGGTTCTCGCGCACGAAATCGGGTGCGCCGATGAACATGCCGCGGCGGCCGGCGCGGAACAGCGTCCGCTGCGTCTCGTCGTCCGGCTCCAGCTCTTCGCCGTGCCGGATCGCGCCGACGTCACCGAAGCGCTTGTTGAACTCGCGGTTGAGGTGGTCGCGGCCGTGGTGTACCTCCGCGTTCGTCCAGCCGAGGGCGAAGCCGAAGAACTGGGCGCCGCGCAGGCCGCGGTCCATCGCCTCTTCGTTTGTCTTCGCCATCATCAGGTTGCCACCGGCGGCGAGCGCGGGGTTGATCGCCTTGCCGATCGGCCGGCAGTTGCGGATCAGCTCGTAGTAGCGCGAGACGCGCTCCTCCGCCTCCTCAGGCGTCTCGAATCCGACGCCGAGGGCGCCGATGCCGAGGCGTGCGCCGACCATCACGGTCTCGAGCCGGCTGGCAGCGACCCAGACAGGCGGGTGCGGCCGCTGCAGCGGCTTCGGGACGATGTTGCGCTCCGGCATGCTGAAGTACTTGCCGTTGTAGCCGGGGTAGGGGACCTCGCTCATCATCCGCAGGCACTCGCGCGTCGCCTCTTCCCAGGCCTCCTTCTTCTCCTCACGCTTCGTCCCGAAGCCCTCGATCTCGGTGACCGTAGCGCCTTCGCCGGTGCCGAACTCGACCCGGCCGTCCGAAACGATATCGAGCGTCGCGATGCGCTCGGCGACGCGCGCTGGGTGGTTCTGCTTCGGCGGCATGTGGATGATGCCGTGGCTGAGGCGGATGTTCTTCGTCCGCTGCGAGACGGCGGCGAGGAAGACCTCCGGGCAAGAAGAGGCGCTGTACTCCTCGAGGAAGTGGTGCTCCGTCTCCCAGACGTAGTCGAAGCCCAGCTTGTCGGCGAACTCGATCTGCTCAAGCGCCTCTTTGAAGATGCGGTGCTCGTCCTCCGGGCCCCACTGGTCGCTGTCCAGCGGCCTCGGCACGTTGAGCTGGTACTGGATACCGAATTTCATAAGGCCCGTCTCTCCCGCCGCAGAATCGGCTCGGCGATTATAACGTGCGCGTAAAGGTTGTGGTGGCTTATTTCGGCGGCAGCGTCGTGACCAAGCGCATCGCCCGCTCGATCCAGCCGCCGAGGTCCGCGTCCGAGCCGCAGCCAGCCGGCCCGACGAACAGCCAGCCCTTCATCGGCCGCCCCGTGTAGTCGAACGGGCGCGCGCCCGGTTGCGCCAGCGCGTCCTCGCTTTCGGCCGCATCGACGCGGACGATCAGGTCATCGTTCATCACGCCGGCGAGGACGTTGCCGTTGAGCATGAAGGCGATGCCGCCAAACATCTTGCGCTCGTTGAGGCCGTCCGCGGCGCCGAGATGGGCGCGGACGCGCTCGGCGAGGGCTTCGTTGTAGGCCACGGCGGTCCTACTGGAAGGGACGCGGCGGCGGCGGCTGGGGCGTGTGGTTGAGACGCAACGTCAGCAAGTCGCCTGCCTTGATCTCATCCGCCTTCTTCGCCAGAGCGCGATAGTCGTCGTTGACGCTGAGGAAGCGGCCCGTGAGGCCGTCCGCCTCGCCGGATGCGAGGAAGTTCGTCAGCTCGGACGCCCACTCGATCGGCGTGTTTCCGCGTGCGAGCGCCTGCTCGTAGCCGGGCAGCCACTTGCGGCCTTCCGGGCTGTCCATCACCGTGTTCGACATGTTCGTGTGGACTACGCCGGGGTGGATCACCCAGCAGTAGACGTTGTGCTCTTCGGCCTCGATGGCGAGCGTCTCGCCGAGGCGGATGAGGCCGGCCTTCGTGACGGCGTAACCGGTGTCGTAGGGGACGGGCCAGAGGCCGCCGCCGCTGCCGACGAAGATAATCCGGCCGCTCTTGCGCTCGATCATGCCCTTGAGGGCGCACTGCGCGACGATGACGGAGCCCATCACGTTGGTTTCGAGGCAGCGGTGCCAGGCGTCCGTATCGTTCAGCCAGAGCGGCCCGAGCGGGCCTTCGATGCCGGCGTTGCTGACGAGGATGTCGATCGGGCCGAACTTCGCCTCGGTCTCGGCGACGACCTTCTCGATCGAGGGCTTGTTGGTCACGTCGGCGGCGATACCGAGGGCGCGCCCGCCAGCCGTCTCGATCGTCGATACGGTGTCTTGTAGCGCCTCAGCGGTGCGCCCGGTTACAGCGACGGCGGCGCCAGCGCGCGCCAGTCCTTCAGCGATCTCGCGGCCGATGCCCTTGCCGCCGCCGGTGACGATCGCGACCTTGCCCTTCAGTTCGTCTGCCATGTCGTGTCTCCCTCCCTGCACGCCGCGTTTTCGGCGCGAAGGCATCATACCGAATCCGGCGCTTACGGCTGCTCCTTCGCGATAAAGAAGGGCCTTCCCTGCAGGAAGGCCCTTCTTTTGTCGATGGAGGTACGGTTAGCGGCTGCCCCGCAGGCGCGGGTCCAGCCAGTCTCTCAGCGCGTCGCCGAAGATGTTGAAGGTGACGACAGCGACGCTGATCGCTGCGCCGGGTACGATCATCGTCCACCACGCCGTCTGCCATGTCGGCCGCGTCTCTTGCAGCATGCGGCCCCAGCTGGGGTTCGTCGGGCTGGAGACGCCGAGGCCGAGGAAGCTAATCGCCGCTTCGATCAGGATCGCAATGCCGATGTTGACGCTGGCGATGACGATAATCGGCGCCATGACGTTTGGCAGGACATGGCGAACCATGATCCGTAGAGGGCCGGCGCCAATCGCCGTGGCCGCCTCGATGTACTGCAGATTGCGGACGCCGATCGTCGCGCTCCGAACGACCCGGGTCGCGCCGGGAGTCAGGATCAGCCCAATCGCCACGGCGACGGTCCAGAAATCCCTGCCAAAGATCGCCACGGCGAAGATGACGAAGACCAGCGCCGGGTAGGCCAACATGACGTCGATCACGCGGCTGACCGCCAGGTCCAGCGCACCGCCGAAGTAACCGCTGCTGATGCCGAGGACGATGCCTATCACGGTGCTCACGGCGATCGCCGCGAAGGCTATACCGAGGCTGTTCTTAGCGCCGTAAACGATCCGGCTGAACATGTCTCGCGACAGGGTATCGGTGCCCAAGGGGTGGGATGCTGACGGCGCCTGCAGGCGCACGAAGCTGATGTCGTTGGCGCTGTAGGGAGCAACGTTCGGTCCCAGAACCGCGAGCCCAATCAGGACAACGCAGAAGACGCCGGCAATCGCACCGGCCGGGTTCCTGCGGGCGGCCTGGCTGGCAGTGTGGAGCCATCCGGTCGGGCTTAACTTGGGTTCGCTTAATCCGCCGGCTTCGACCGCGATCGCCATTTAGGAGTACCTCACTCTCGGATCGAACAAGCCGTAGCTCAGATCGACGGCGATGTTGATCACGATGATGATGAATGCGAAGAAGAGCACCAGGCCCTGGATCTGCGTGTAGTCTTTCGAGAGCACTGAGGTAAGCAGCAACGTCCCAAGGCCTGGCAAAGAGAACAACGACTCCAGCACCACGGTCCCGCCCAGGAGGAATCCAAGCTGCAGGCCGAATAGCGTGATCACGGGCAACATGGCGTTCTTGAGCGCGTGCTTGGAGAGTACAACGCTTTCTCGCAAGCCCTTGGCGCGGGCAGTCCTGACATAGTCTTGCCTCAGGACCTCCAGCATCGAGGACCGCGTCAAGCGCGCCAAGGTGGCGCTGAGGGCCAGCCCGAGCGCGATCGCCGGAATGTACATTTGCTGCAGGTTCTGCAGAGGGTCGTCCCAGACCTGGACGTAACCCGCAGGCGGCGCGTAGCCCCACCACTTCGCAGGGAGCGTTATTAGCAGCGTGCCCACCCAGAAGCTGGGCATGCTTAGCCAGCCAATCGTCACGAAGCGCAAGGCCACGTCGGGCAGCTTGTCCTGCTTGAAAGCGGAGTAAACGCCCATAGGCAGACCGATGCCGATCGCGAAGACGCTGGCGAGTAAGCCTAGCTCCAGCGTCGTACTCATGCGGTGCCGGATGTCGCCAAGCACTGGCCGGTGCGTCTTCATGGATTTGCCCAAGTCGCCCTGGACGGCGTTACCGGCCCAGTGGAAGTACTGGGTTAGGACAGGTTTGTCGAGCCCCAGATCGTGGTCGATCCGGCTGCAGTTGTCGGGGGTCATCGCTTCGGCTGACCCGAGGACGAGCCCGCAGATGTTGCCCGGGATCAGTCGGACGCCGCCAAAGATCAGGACGCTGACGGCGACAAGCACGGGGATGCCGAGAAGAAACCGCCTTGCGATGTACTGACCCATAGCGCTCCTCGCCCTATGTGCTTGCTTCTTGGATGCGTCTTCAGCGAAGAAATCCCGGCTCGGCCCGCATCGAGCCGAGCCGGGATTGTTATGAGAGCAGAGGCGTCATACCGCCTAGACCTTCTTGTCGAACCACCAGTACTTGAACCACGGGAAGGCGCCGTTGTAAGCATCGCGTCCCATCTGAGCGTTCTTCAGCGATGGATCGCCAAAGTAGTTCTGGTTCCCCACGATGGTTGGGATGTGCGGCATCTCGTCGGACAGGAGGTCCTCGATGTCGGTGAAGATCTTCTGCCGCGCCGTCTTGTCGAACTCGGCAATCTGCTTGTCGAGCAGGGTATTCAGCGCCGGGTTCTTGATCCACGTGTCGTTGAGGGGTGGCTTATCGCCATCCGCCCAGTAGTACTTCGTCTTGAGCGTGTTGCCCACGTCCGGGTTGGTCGCTTCCGTGTTGGGCCCCCAGGCGGTCAGGTCATAGACGCCGTTGAGCCTGCCGATGAACTGGCCGAAGTTCTCTTCCTTGAGGGTAGCCGTGGCGATGCCGTTGTTCTTCCAGTTCGTCGTGATCAGCGTGATCGCGTCGACGATCGCCGGGCCGATGACGGTGGCGTCCCAGGTTGGAATCGGACCGAGGTTTATCGGCAGTTGAACGCCGGCGGCGCTGAGCAGCTGCTTGGCAGTCGTCAGGTTGTACTCGAAGTTCTTCGCGTTCGCTCCGAGGTCGGCCGCCAGGCGGAACTTCCAGGCGGCACCGACGGACATGAGGCCTTCGATCTGTCCCTCTCCGTTGGTCATCGGGCCGACGAGGGACTTGCGGTCGATGGACATGCTCATCGCCTGGCGCACCCGCTTATCGGTGAACGGCGCCTTGTCGTTGCGCATGTAGAAGTTGTGCCCGGCCGCCTGCGTCCACTTCCATAGCAGTGCGTCCGACCTTGACTGCTTGATGCGGTCCCGCTCTTGAGGCGTGAACCAGTAGGTGACGTGCACCTGCTTCGCGACGAAGTCGGCGAGCATCTTCTCCTTGTCGGCGGTGCCGAGGCGCTCGACTTCGTCGAAGAAGCCCAGGGGCTTGCCCCAGTAGTCAGGGTTCTTCTTGTAGCGCGTGATCGTCGGCGGCGTGTACTCGACGAAAGTGTAGGGGCCGGTGCCTACCAATTTCTTCTCGGCGTCGGCGCTCTCCTGGTGCCGCTGCGACAGGATGGAGCCGGCGTTCTTCATCGTCATGGCCTGAGCGAAGTCGGCAAAGGGGTACTTCGTCTTGACGACGAAGGTCGTAGCGTCCGGCGCCGATGTCGATTCGATGAACGGGAAGTCGCCCTTCCAGGCCGAGGTGGCACCGAAGGCGAGGGTGTCGTACGTCCACTTCACGTCCGCTGACGTCATCGGGTCGCCGTTGTGGAACTTCACGCCGGTGCGGATCTTGAACGTCTGCGTAAGCTTGTCCGGCGATGTCTCCGGCAAAGCCGTGGCGATCGAAGGCAAAACCTCCGCGCCGATACCCGGATAGCCCTGCACGCCGTAGGCGTAATCAAGGAGGCCATCGTGGGTGAAGCTGGCCATGTTGTAGACGCCGGGGTTGCGGATCTTGATCAGCTCAAGGCCGCCACCCGGGTCGCCGTAGCTCTGCCAGATCAGCTTGCCGCCGGGCACGCCCTTCGAAGCGTCGAGCTTGCCTGTAGTGCTGGCTGCCGGCTCTTTAGTACCGGTATCTCCACCCTTGTCGTCTCCGCCGCAGGCTGCCAGTAGCAGCGCTCCAGCGGCAGTCGCGCCGGTCGCGGCGATCGCCCTTCGGCGGCTTATCCGGCTATTTGCAAACTTGTCCCAATAGTTTCCGGTCACTTAATTACCTCCCTGAGCCCTCCGGCTCAAACCTGCATGCTCCCCCTGGGAGAAAGGTCACCCTATTAACTAATATTCACATACCTTCTCAGTTTCATTGATGGCGCAAATGTAAGTACGCACGGCCCTGCTTGTCAATGCTTCGAGTATTGATAGTGCCGACAGCATAATTTCCTGTTATAGACAGGTTATTGGGCCGAATTTAGCACCCTCCTGACCGCGTCTTCTGGGAGCGGGCCGCGTTCCGCCCACCGCAACGCCTTCTCTAGCTGATCTACGTCGGAGAAGCCGATTAGGGATGTAGAGACGCCGCTCTTCGCGAGGACGAAGCGGAAGCCAAGCTCCGTCACGCTCTCGAGGCCGAGTTCGCGCGAGAGAGACGTCAGCGCCTCCGAGCGTTCGACGTCGCCCGCGTAGCTGCTGCCGGGGACGATGTCGCCGCCGAAAGGAGTGGCGCGCCCGCCCGGCCCGCCGAGGGCGCCCGCCGCCATGACTCGGATCGCGATCACGCCCATTCCCGCGCCGGCCGCCGCGTCGATCAGGCCGCCGAAGTCCAGCGCGCCGCCGCTGACTCCGCCGAAGCCGGAGCTGGGGTTGAGCACGTTGAAGTACGACTGCACCGTCTCGAATCGCCGGGCGCCGATCACGCGGTGCAGCAGCGCCGGCTCGCCGAGGCCGGTGAAACCGGCGTGGCCTGCAAGTCCCTCCGCGACGAGGCCGCGCATCACGCCCGCGACCTCCTCGACCCTCGCGTCGTCCGGCAGGCCGCCGTCCGGCGCGGCGACGCCCAGTGGGTTGTGCAGCTGCAGCAGGTCGACGCGG
>DATDPC010000075.1:0-9016 GCA_035292965.1 Dehalococcoidia bacterium
ACTCCCCCCGCATGGCCCTTCGAGAGCCTCAGGATCGCCCCCGCTACCCCTGCTGGCGTTGTGGAGCCTCGGTTGGTTGGCTGAGTTAGATGGGGTGTAGGGCGACCTCTCCCCCTCAGTCCCCCTCTCCCCTTCGACAGGCTCAGGGCGGCGCGCAAGCAGAGAGGGGGAAGCTTGGCGGTTGGGATGCAGGCAAGCATGAGGGCGCGTTTACGGGTAGCAGCGCTGCACGGACGGAGATGAAGCTTCGTCCCTACGTTTGGTTGAGGCCTGCGCTTCGGCGTCAATCGTGCGAGGATAAGAAGAGCGCTGTATTCCGGCAGAGACACCGAGAGACGCCGATGCGGCACGACCAGCCGTCTTTAGCGGGCTCCGGGGTGTCCCCGGCTCTTTGATCAATGGGGAGTAGCGAGACTTGGCTGACGCGAAGTCGTTCTTGATTACGGGTGGCGCCGGGTTCCTCGGCATCAACCTTGTGCGGCACTTGCTCAAGAACGGGCACAAGGTGACGACGCTGGACTTGCTGCCTTTCGACTATCCGGAGCGCGGCGAGGTCACGGAGATACGCGGCGATATCCGCGACCGCGCGAAGGTGGACGCGGCGATGTCGGGGATCGACATCGTGATCCACACTGCGGCGGCGCTGCCGCTGTACAGCAAGGAAGACATCCTCTCGACCGACATCGACGGCAGCCGCAACGTTATCGAGTCGGCGTTTGAGCACAAGGTGGAGCGCTTCATCCACATCTCGTCGACGGCGGTGTACGGCGTGCCGGACCACCACCCGCTGTACGAGACGGACGAGATGGTGGGCGTCGGCGCCTACGGTCACGCGAAGATCGAGGCGGAGAAGGTCTGCGCCGACTACCGCGCCAAGGGCATGTGCGTCTCGATCATCCGGCCGAAGTCGTTCATTGGGCCGGAGCGCCTGGGTGTATTTGCGCTGCTGTACGACTGGGCGAAGGATGGCAAGAAGTTCCCGATCCCGGGGCGAGGCAACAACCTCTATCAGTACCTCGACGTCGAGGACCTGTGCGACGCGATCTATCTGTGCGCGACGCTGGAGCGCGAGAAGGTGAGCGACACGTTCAACATCGGCGCGAAGGAGTTCGGGACGTTCAAGGGCGACTTCCAGGCGGTGCTGGACCACGCTGGCTTCGGCAAGAAGGTGGTGTCGATCCCGGTGGCGCCAGCGCTGTGGGTGCTGCGCATCCTCGACAAGTTCCACCTCTCGCCGCTGTACCCGTGGGTGTACGAGACGGCGGTGAAGGACTCGTTCGTGTCGATCGAGAAGGCGGAGCGGCAGCTGGGCTACGCGCCGAAGTACTCGAACAAGGATGCGCTGATCCGCAACTACGACTGGTACGTGGCGAACGAGGCGGCGTTTGCGAAGGCGTCCGGGGTGACGCACCGGGTGCCGTGGAAGCAGGGGGCGTTGAGCCTGGCGAAGGCGTTGTTTTAGGGCGAGACGACCTCTCCTCCGCTGCCGCGCGCCCCTCTCCGTCCACAGAGAGGGGCTGTTGACGACGGGTTGGTTTGCGCTTAATGCAGCGTCTGGCGGCGGTTGTGAGATTGCTTCGCCCTCTTCGAGTGGCTCGCAAAGACGGGATTGCTGGACGCCGAACCGCTGGTCCTGAGGCTCTCGTAGGACTAGCGGGCTACGTCGTGCAATACGTTGCGTGCGTTCAGCGACGTTGCGTCGCACCCTCACCCCTTCGACGGGCTCAGGGCGGGGCCTAGCCCTCTCCCCTCGAGGGAGAGGGGATTCGTTTACTGTCTGACGAGACCCGGCTTAGCGGACGTTTACGCCGCGTCTGAGGAAGGCTGGTAGCTCTGTGTCTACGTCCGGGAGGTCGCCGTAGGCTGCCGGTGCTTCGCGGCGGACGCGGTCGTCTTCGCGCAGCGGGTCGAAGGTGTCGGCGGGCTGGGCGCGGTCTCGCTGGCGGCTGACGGGCTCGAAGCCGGTGGCGATGACGGTGATCTTGACCTCGTCGCCGAGGTCTTCGTCGATGGCGGCGCCGAAGACGATCTCGGCGTCCTGGTCGATGACCTCGCTGATCACCTGGGCGGCGGCGTAGACCTCCTGCAGCGTCAGGTTCTTGCCGCCGACGACGTTGAACAGGACGCCGCGAGCGCCCTGGATGCTGACGTCGAGCAGCGGGCTGGTCACCGCGGCGCGGGCGGCATCGACGGCGCGGTTTTCGCCGCGGCCGCGACCGATGGCGAGGAGGGCGGGGCCGGCCTCGCTCATGATCCGGCGCACGTCGGCGAAGTCGAGGTTGATCAGGCCGGGGAGGGTGATCACCTCGGAGATGCCGAGGATCGCCTGGCGCAGGATGTCGTCGGCGGTGGCGAAGGCGTCTTCGATCGACGCTTTCGGGTCGCAGATCTGGAGGAGGCGGTCGTTGGGGATGACGATGAGGGTGTCGACGCGTTCTCGGAGCTCGAGGATGCCTTCTTCGGCGCGAACGGCGCGTCGGGTGCCCTCGAAGCTGAACGGCTTGGTGACGACGCCGATGACCAGCGCCCCGGCCTCTTTCGCGACCTCGGCGACGATCGGCGCTGCGCCGGTGCCGGTGCCACCACCCATGCCGGCGGTGACGAAGACCATCTCAGCGCCGCGGACGGCCTCGCGGAGCTCGTCGCGCGACTCTTCGGCGGCGCGTTCGCCGCGGACGGGGTCGCCGCCGGCGCCGAGGCCCTTGGTGAGGCGATCGCCGATGCGGATCTGAAGGTCGGCTTTGACGTGCATCAGCGCCTGGCCGTCCGTGTTGACGGCGACGAGCTGGACGCCGGGTATATCTTCGGCGCCCATGCGGTTGACGGCGTTTGAGCCGCCACCCCCAACGCCGACGACCTTTATAAGGGGCAGTCCTTCGAAATCACGGCTGGTTTTCATTGTGACCTCCGGGCCTGAAATGGCGGGTAATCGTCTCGGAGCGGGTGCGTCCGGCTGCGCATCCCTCTCGGGCTGCTCCGCCGGACTAAAGGAAAAGAGAGCTGGGGGGACACCCCCCAAACCCCCCGCGCATGGCCCTTCGACAGGCTCAGGAGGGCCCCGCTACCCCTGCTGACGAAACGCGGAGCCTCGTCGGATCTTGGCAGAGAAGCAGCGTCGGGCAGGGTGAAGCCTGGCCTTCGGGAGAGACGGGGGGATTTCGCGCTCACGCAATCACTCCGGTAGCAAGACGCGCACCCAGTTGCTGATGCGCTTGAATAGGCCATCGAAGGCGCTGGGGCCGGCTGCGTGGCGTTGTACGGGGGCGAGGTCCTGGTCGCCGACGGCCCACTGGAGGAGGCCGACGCTGGTGGCGAAGGCCGGGTCGTGCAGCTCATCGACGAGGCCGAAGATGTGCTCCGGCAGGCCGACGCGGGCGGGAAGGCCGGTGACCTGCTCGGCGAGGATGTCGAGGCCGGGGAGGCGGGCGGTGCCACCGGTGAGGACGAGGCCGGCAGAGACGAACTCGAGCTCGGTCGACTTCTTCACTTCGATGATGATCATCTCGAGGATCTCTTCGCAGCGGGCCTGGATGATCTCGCAGACCAGGCGCCGCGGGTAGCTGCGCTGGCGCTCGGCGCCGAACGCTTCGATCTCGATCGTCTCGTCGGCCGGAACGGCGCTCGGTATCGCGACGCCGAACTCTTCTTTCGCGAGCTCGGCGCTGTGGTAGGGGCAGCGGAGGCCGACGACGAGGTCGCGCGTGATGTGGTTGCCGCCGACGGGCAGGGTTGCCGTGTGGTGAATGGCGCCCTCGAGGAAGACGCTGATGTCGGTGCAGCCGCCGCCGATGTCGGCGATGACGACGCCCTGGCGCTTCTCCTCCGGGTTGAGGACGGACTCGGCGCTGGCGAGGGGCTGGAGGACAAGCTCGTCGACCTGGACGCCAGCGGCCTCGACGACCTTGGAGACGTTGGCGACGGCGCTGGAGGCGACAGTGATGATGTGCGCTTCGACGTCGAGGCGGGAGCCGTACATGCCGAGCGGGTCGGAGACGCTGTCCTGGCCATCGACGACGAAGTAGCGCGGCAGGACGTGAAGGATCTCGCGGTTGCTGGGGATGCTGATGATCTTGGCGCCTTCGAGGGCGCGGGCGATGTCATCGCCGGAGATCGGGCGGTTGCGGTCGGGCACGGCGACGATGCCGCGGTTGTTGACGCTCTGGACGTGGGCGCCGCTGAGGCCGACGTGGGCGGAGAGGATGCGGGTGCCGCTGGCGCGCTCCGCCTTTTCGACGGAGGCGCGAATCGCGTCCGTGGCTTCGCGGATGTTATCGACCATGCCGCGCGAGAGGCCGGCGGAGGGCGTCACGCCGACGCCGAGGATGCGCGTCTCGCCGGTGCCGGGCGCGACCTCGCCGACGATCGTGCAGATTTTCGTCGTGCCGACGTCGATGGCGGCGAAGGTGCCGTACCTCATGACCGCCCCTCCCCACGCCACCAGTAACCAGTAACAAGTAACCAGTAACCAGACGCGTCCGGGCGATTACTGGTAACTGGTAACTGGTTACTGGTTACTGATCTAGTCATACGTGACCCTCGTGCCGAAGCGGAGGTCGACCTGGTGGGGCGGGCGGCCCGCGGCCGTCGCCTGGTCGAGGAGCTTGGCGAGCACGGCGACCTTGTAGTCGTAGGCGCGCTCGTCGCCGAAGGTGACGCGGAGGCCGCTCTGGAACACGGCGGTGACGCCGATCGCCGGGTTGTATTCGAGCTGATCGATGCTTTCGCCGAGGAAACGTGGCGACTCCTCGAAGATGCGCTGGGCGAGGGCGATGGCGTCGGGGTGGACGCGGTCGCCGGGGGACATGACGCGGCCGCTGTCGGGCTCGACGATGCGGGGCGCCGGGCCGGCGGGGGCGCCGGGGCCGAGGACGACGCCGGAGGCATCGACGGCGTAATCGACGCCGCCGACGGTCCAGATCGCGACGGCGATGCGTTCGGTGATGCGCAGGGTTACGGTGTTGGGCCAGCTGCGGTGGACCGAGACGGCGCCGACCTGCGGCACCTCGAGGAGCCGCGAGCGCGCCTGATCGACATCGAGGCGCAGCATGCTCTGGCCCTGGAGGCCGCTCAGCTCGGCGAGGGAGGCGGTGTCCAGCGTTTGCGCGCCGCTGACGCGCACGTCCTGGACGGTGAGCCAGGGGGAGCGCATTGCGGTGTAGGCGAGGCCGGCGACGATGACGATGGGTACGGTGAGCAGAAGAAGACGCAGCGCTCCCAGATTTCTGGGGGCCTGTGGTCTGCGGTTTCTGGTTTCGGGCCGCCGGCGGGGGCTGCGGCTCCTAGGCAACCGGTTTCTCCTCTTCACGCGCCATTGCTAAATCGACTAGGCGCGTAATCAATTCGCTATAGCTTACTCCTATTGCCTGCCAAAGTCTCGGAAACATGCTGGCGGGCGTGAAGCCTGGGATCGTGTTGATCTCGTCGATAATAAGCGAACCGTCAAGTGTTAGGAAGAAGTCGACGCGGCTCATGCCGGAGCAACCCAAAGCGCGAAACGCGCGCAGGGCCAGCGCCTGGCCGCGTTCGACGACGTCCTGGGGCAGATCGGCCGGGGCGATGACCTGCGTGTTCGGGTCGAGGTACTTCGCCTCGTAGTCGTAGAAGTCGCGCTGATGGCGTATCTCGCCGAGCGGCGTTGCTTCGGGAAAGTCGTTGCCGAGGACGGCGCATTCGACCTCGCGGCCCTCGATCGCGCGCTCGACGAGGAGCTTGCGGTCGAATCGCGACGCTTCGGTAATCGCGGCGACGAGCTCTTCGCGGCCGCGGACTTTCGAGACGCCGAGGCTGGAGCCGCCGTTCGCCGGCTTGACGAATGCCGGGAAGCCGAGACGCGCTTCGACGTCGCGGGCGATGGCGAGGAGGTCTGTTGGGGGTGACCCCACCGTGAACGGTGGGGCATTGCCGGGCGGGACGTAAAGGACGACGTGCTCGGCGACGGGCAGGCCTTCGGCGGCGAAGACCGCCTTCATCAGCGCCTTGTCCATGCCGAGGGCGCTGGCGGCGACGCCGCAGCCGACGTAGGGCAGGCCGGCGATCTCGAGCAGGCCCTGCAGGGTGCCGTCTTCGCCGTGCGTACCGTGGATCAGCGGGAAGACGACGTCGAGGCGTTGGAGATGGGAGACAGCCTGCGGGTTGAAAGCCGCAGCTTCGCCAGATGAGACGAGGGTTTTCTTGAACGGCGGGTCGGGTCGGGCGAGCTGCGATTGCGTTTCTTCGGGCGAAAGCCACGTTCCGTCCTTGGTCACGCCGATGGGGACGACCTCGAATCGAGCGGGGTCGGCGGCGGCGATGACGTGCTGGGCGGAGACGACGGAGACTTCGTGCTCGACGGAGCGGCCGCCGAAGATGAGGCCGAGGCGCTGTCGCTTAGGCATGACGGGGCCTCCGGCGAGCTAAGGGGTGGCGCTCCCTCACCCCGGCCCTCTCCCAAAGGGAGAGGGGGTGCGTCTTTGTTATCACGAAGGCGTTCATTCGCGGGAACCGCGCTTTCCTTTGTTGAAGAGGCCGAGGAAGGGGGAGCCGGCGCCGAGGAGGAAGCCGAACTGATACCAGCCGCCGTCGCGGGCGAGGTTGTAGACGGGGAAGCGGTCCCACCAGCCGAAGACGTGGATGATCAGCAGCGGCCAGGCGGTGACGCCGTTCCAGAGGCCCCAGAGAAAGTCTTCCATTGATTTAAGCCCTCTCCCCTGCCCTCTCCACGCGGGAGAGGAGGCGTCGGCTCGCAGCCGGAACCGTCTGAAACGAACGCAGCGTCATCACCCTCACCCTAACCCTCTCCCTCTAGGGAGAGGGGATTTGGCGTGTCGCCGAAGCCTTCGCCTACTAGAGAGACCTCGTTTTCGAGCTCGAGGCCGAACTGGTCGCGGACGCGGTCCTGGGCGAGGCGCTTGAGCGCGGCGACGTCGGCGGCGGTGGCGTTGCCGGTGTTGACGAGGAAGTTGCAGTGCTTCGGCGAGAACTGGGCGCCGCCGACGCTGCCGCCGCGCAGGCCGACGGCCTCGAGCAGGCGCCATGCGGGCTGGCCGGGCGGGTTCTTGAAGAAGGAGCCGGCGTTGCGGCCGCGAGGCTGGGCGTTGAGGCGTCGCGCGTCGTAGTCGGCGACGCGGGCGCGTAGCTCGGCGGCGTCGCCGGGCCAGAGGGCGAACTCGGCCCAGAGGACGGCGCGTCCGGCCATGAGGCCGCGGGTGAAGGCGCTGCCGCGGTAGACGAGGCCGAGGTCGTCTGCGGCGTACTCGACCTCGCCGGCGGCGGGATCCCAGACGCCGACGCGGGTAAGCACGTCGGCGAGGCAGCCGCCGTAGGCGCCGGCGTTGTAGACAACGGCGCCGCCTACGGTCCCCGGGATGCCGCAGGCCCACTCGAGGCCGGCGAGCCCGGCGAAGGCGAGCTGGCGCGCCGTCGCGGCGAAGCTGGCTCCCGCTTCGGCCCTGAAGACGGGGCGTTCAGCGCCGTTGGTTTGGGTTTCGGCACTCCACCCTGAAGGGTGGAGCATGGGAGTTAGGGTTTGGGCTTTGTTATCGATTGTGATGCCGCGGATGCCGCGGTCGCCGACGACGATGTTGCTGCCGGAGCCGAGCACGAAGACGGGCTCGCCGGCATCGCGGGCGAGGGTGAGGACGTCGATCATCTGGGGCGCCGTCTCGACGGTGACGAAGGCGTCGGCGGGGCCGCCGATGCCGATCGTCGTGTGGCGCGAGAGCGGTTCGTCGCGCTTCACGGCGGCGACGCGTTCGAGGGCCTTGAGGAAAGTCGCGTCCACTACAAACCCCCTTGTCTTTGCGAGGAGGCAAAGCCGACGAAGCAACCTCGGACAGGCGCACCGCCTCTCGAAACGCGCCGTTTAGCCCAAGATTGCTTCGCTTCGCTCGCAAAGACAACTTCGATTTCGCGGAGCAGCGTCTCTTCCATCAGGGGCGTCCTTCGGACGGAGCTGAAGCCTGTCCTGAGCCGGGTCGAAGGGCTTCGTCCCTACGGGGGTTTTCGCGGGCGCGGAGGCGTTCGAGGACCATGGGGCCGACGCTGTCGACGTCGCCGGCGCCGATCGTGAAGAAGATGTCGCCTGGGCGCAGATCGGCGGCTACGGCGTCCGCGGCGGCTTCGAAGGTCTCGACGTAGGTCGGCTGCGGTTGTTTGACCTCGGCGGCGAGCTGGCCGGCAGTCATGCCATCGGCGATTGCTTCGCGGGCGGCGTAGGTCTCGAGCAGGAAGAGGCGGTCGAAGTCGCGGAAGCAGGTCTTGAAGCCTTCGAGCAGGTAGCGAGTGCGGGCGTAGGTATGCGGCTGGAAACAGGCGACGATGCGGCGGCCGGGGAAGTGGGTTGTTGCCGCGGCGGCCGTGTCGGCGACCTCGGTCGGGTGGTGGGCGTAGTCATCGATCACGAGGACGCCGGCGGCCTCGCCGACCTTCTCGAAGCGGCGGCGGACACCGGTGTAGCGCTCCAGGGCGGTCGCAATCTCGTCAAGGCTCAGCCCTAGCGTCAGGCAGACGACGATTGCGCCGAGGGCGTTGGTGACGTTGTGGCGGATCGGCAGGTTGATCCGGAATCGATGCTGCGGCTCGCCGTGGTGGTAGACCGTGAACGACTGCGCCAGGCCATCGGTCTCGATTTCGACGTCTGAGGCGCGCCACTCGCAGCGCTGGTCGAGCGCGTAGGTGACGACGGCGACGCCCTCCTGGGCGTGATCGCGCAGGGCGAGGGCCTCGGCGTCGTTGGCGCAGAGGACGAGCGTGCCGCCGGGCTTGACGGCGCGGACGAAGGCGCGAAACGCCTCTTGCACCGCCTCCCACGTCCCGTAGTAGTCGAGGTGGTCGGGCTCGACGTTGGTGACGAGGGCAATGTCGGGGCTGTAGGAGAGGAAGGCGCGGTCGTACTCGTCCGCCTCGACGACGACATGAGGGCCGGAGCCGGGCGCGGCGTTGTCGCCGAGGCCGGCGACTTCGGCGCCTATGAGGTAGGTGGGGTCATAGCCGGTCTCTTTAAGGATGAAGGCGACGAGGCCGCTGGTCGTGCTCTTGC
>DATDPC010000076.1:0-11642 GCA_035292965.1 Dehalococcoidia bacterium
CCGGGATCAGCACGCTGACGATCGGCAGTTCGTCTTCGGGCAATCGGGCAATCGGGCAATCGGGCAAGAGGTCAGGCACCGGCTGCGACCTTGTGCAGCGCCAGCACAGCCTCGTAGAGGCGGTCCATCTGCGCGGCGTTGGCGTGCCAGTCGTAATGCTTCGCGACGTAGGCGCGGCCCGCTTCGCCGAGGCGCTGTCGCAGGGGCGCGTCGTCCGCCAGGCTTGCGATCGCGTCGGCAAGCGCCTGCGGATCCTTGGGTGCGACGAGCAGGCCCGTGACGCTGTGGCGCACGACGTCCGGGATGCCGTGGACGTTGGTCGCCACGATGGGCAGGCCGGCGGCGGACGCCTCGACCGCCGAGACGCCGAAGCCCTCGTAGGTAGATGGCAGGACGAAGACGTCGAGCGAGCCGAGGAACGCGGGCAGGGCGTCGTGCTCCAGCCAGCCGCAGAACTCAACAGCGTCCGCAACGCCGAGCTCGCGGGCGAGGGCTTCGAGCTTGGCGCGCTCCGGCCCTTCGCCGGCGAGCCTTAGGACGGCCCGCTCGCCGAGACGGCGCCGCAGCAGCGCAAAGGCCTCGACCAGGTAACGCACGCCCTTCTCGGGCGAGAAGCGCGACGTAGCGCCGATGACGAACGGGGCGTCGTCTGAATCACGTCCTTCGAGAGCCCCTTCGACAGGCTCAGGGCGGCGCTCAGGATGGGCGTTCTTGGGCGCAAAGCGCTCGAGGTCTACGCCGTAGGGGACGACGGTGACGGGCTTGCCGCGCGGGGCGTAGCGCGTCGTCTCGGTCGCGAGGTGGAGGCCGGTGGCGGTTATCGCGTCGGCGTGGGAGAGGGCGTAGCGGGTGAGCCAGCCGTGGAAAGGCGTCAGGTGCGGCGCCTCCAGCACGTCCGTGCCCCAGACGGATATGATGAGGGGATGAGCGCCGGAGAGCGCCCCGAGGAAACCGTAGCTGGTCAGATGCAGCGCGTGAACGAGGTCTGGCTGGAGGTCGTGCACAAGCTGGCGCACGCGGCGTGCGTGGATCAGGTAACGCGCCTTGCCGAAGGGCTCGGCGCCGTTGATGTGGTGGACGCGCGCGCCCTCGATCTCGGCCGGACGGAAGGAGATCACGTCGCAATCGAAGCCCTCGGCGACGAAGTGGTCGATCCAGCGCCGCGTGTGGATGTAGGGCGCATCCGCCAGGAAGACGACTTTCACGGACGAATGGTAACAAGTAACCAGTAAGCAGTAACAAGAGAAGGCTCTGTCTTTGCGAGGAGGAGCCGGCGAAGCAACCTCGGACGGACGTGCCGAACTTTGACGATGCCCCGTTTGCCCGAGATTGCTTCGCTACGCTCGCAAAGACAGAGCTGGTTACTTGTCCAGCGAGATGCCGTTGTAGAGCACGTCGTCGTCGCCGGTGAAGATGTCGGTGAAGATGTTCGCCAGCGCGACGATCGGGCGGTCGGACTCGATGATCGCGGTGCCGGCGAAGCCGTTCGGCAGGATGCCCTCGTTGTACTGGAAGACGGTGAACTCGCGGTTGGCTGCGAGGCTGTAGCCGGCGCTGCCGCCCTCGAGGTCGAGGCCGTAGTAGGTCACCTTGACGTTGGCGTAGCCGCCGTCCGCGACCATGACGCGGAACCAGCTACCCCAGCCGTCGCCGACGCCCGCGACCGGTCCGAAGCTCTTGTTCAGCACCGGCAGGAGGACGCGGTACGAGCCGTCTGCAGGCCGGATGCCTCGATAGTCGGTAAACGTCTCGTTCAAGGTCGTGCCGCGCAGGACGACGACGGCGAGCGGCTGCGACGACTCGAGGCGGATCGTGCCGACGAAGTTGAAGGGCAGCGCGTCGCCCGGGGCGAGGCAGTTGCTCTCGTCGTCGGCGTTCTGCCAGCAGGCCTTGGCGGCGTTGACGGTGAACGAGTTCTCTTTCTGGACGTGGACGGGCTGGCCGGAGCTGAGGTCGTAGCCTTTGACGAAGAGGGTTACGTCTGCCGGCTTCGAGGGCGTCTTGTTGACGATCTGGAAGCGCGTGCTGTACGAGTTCGCCGGCCCGACCTGACGGTCGATCAGCGGCAGCACTGTCTCCGTGCCGAGCTCGCTCTCGTCGAAGCCGTGGGAGGAGCTGAAGGAGGCGAGGTACTCGTTCCAGGTGTCGGCGATCGCGGAGATGAACTGCTTCTCCGGCCCCTGACCCTTACCGTTCTTATAAACCTCGATGCGCACGGAGCCGAGGAAGCCGTCATCGACGGGCATGCTGTCCGGGGCGCGGAAGAGCGAGCCACGCGGCGAGATGGGGATGCCGCCATTGGGGCAGCCGTCCTCTTTGCCCGACGGCTCGGAGGCGACCTCGCTGTCGGAGGCGGCGCTGAGGTAGGTGATGCCGACGCAGGCGGTGACCGAGTCGCTCATGTTCTGGATGACGAAGCGCCCGTTCCAGTCGCCGGTGGCGCGCTTCGACATCGCCGGCAGGTAGATGCGTTGCGAGCCGGCGCCGGGCTCGACCGTGTCGCCGGCGATCGAGAAGTGGCCGTTGCGCCACGTGTCCTTCGCGACCAGGGCGACGATCGGCTGGTCAGTGTTGACCACGGCCGAGCCCTGGAAGCCGGGCGGGAAGTTGGGGTTGTACTGCTGGAAGAAGGTCCAGCCGCTGCCGGGGTAGAGCGGCGGGCACCACTGCGATGGGCAGACGTCCGTCGTCGCCAGGTTGCCATCCGCGTCGAAGTAGTTGATCTCGAGGTTTGCATCGGCGTCGCCGATGTTCTGGATACGGATCCAGGAGTTCTCCGTGCCGAAGGAGTAGCCGGCGCCGTTGTTGGCGGGCGCAGCAGCTGGTCCGGCGAAAACGCCAACGGGCTCCTGGCCTCGACCTGACATCAGGAAGAAGAGGAGGGCTGCGCCGCTGAGGAGAATCCTGAGGGAGAAGCCTAGTCTCGGGCGTCGGAAGACGCGGGATGTAGGGTATCGCAAGTAGTCATCTCGCTAACCCCCGCCGCAAGCATGATAGGCAGGCCTTGGCGCGCGGGTCAAACCGCGCTTTTGTGGCGGCGGGAGGCAGGTCTGTCAACGGCCGTTGGTTTGGCGTTCGCGGACACGCGTGTCTTCCGAGAGGTGCCGGGATGTCAAAGATTGCTCCGCCCCTTCGACAAGCTCAGGGCAGGCCTCTGCGAGTGGCTCGCAATGGACAAGGGTGCAACGGGAGAAGCTGCGGGATTCATCCCGCAGACCCGAATCGACGCGGGTGGTTGCGTCTAGTTCGTGACGGTGAAGGTGCCCGTCATGATCGTCGGGTGGACGTCACAGCGGAAGAAGTAGCTGCCGACGGCGGGCGCATCGAACACCGTGTCGTCGATGCCGGGCCCGTCGAATGTGAGGCCGACGCTGCCGCTCGAAGCCGGCGTCAGGTCGGTCGAGCTCTTGTAGACGGCGACGTTGTGCTTTGTGGCGGCGTCTCTGTTATCGAGGCGCAGGCGGATCTGCGAGCCGGTCTTCGCCGTCAGCTCCTTCTTGTCGAAGGCGATGTTCGCGGCGATGACGATAATCGTCTGGCCGGTGAACGGTTCGATCGTGCCGGGCGTGCCGGCGGGCGCGGGCGCCTGGGCCGTCTGACCGCAGGTCGACGCGTTGATGCTCGGTTCCGGGGCCTCCGGGAAGCGGTAGATCTTCTCTTCGACGGCGTGCTCCTGGGGGGCCGACTTGAGGATGCCGCGCTCGACCGTGATCACGCCGCTCTTGTCCTTCGGCAGCTGATTGTTCTTGTCCTTCGGCAGGTCGGGCACGCCCGTGAGGCGCATGCGCTCCTCACCGATCCGGATCGCTTCTTTGACCGTGAAGAGGCTGACGTCTGTGACGAACATCGAGATCGTCGCGTCCGACATCGCCTGAGTCAGCTTCGAAGGGACGAGGTCCTCAACATCGACCTCTTCCTTGACGAGGTCCCAGCGGTCCTGGGTGATCAGGACCATCAGCTGGCGGATCTGCTCGTCGCTGAGCGTGCCGCCCTGGCTCTGACCCCAGATCGGCATCGCCGTGCCAACGCGGCCGCAGGTAATCGTGTTCGTGATCAGCTTCGTCTTGTCCTTGAGCGCGTCCGCGTCCCTGAGCAGGACGTTGGCGTCGGCGAGGTGGGGCGAGGCCGTCGTCGGGTGGAGGCCACGCTCGACGGTGAGCGTGTTGCCGTCGATCTTCTTGACCTCCATGCGCTCGTCCTCTACGAGGATGACGGCGGCGGCCTTGAACTTCGCGCCGTCGTTGACCGGTACGGAGGTCGTCGAGGCGTCGATGTTGCTCGAGAGCTTGACCTTGACGTCGGTGAAGCCCTGGAGGTCGGCCCGGTCGAGCCCCGGCGCAGCGGCGAGACGCGCGCCGAGGGCGCCGCCCTCGCCGACGTCGCCGTGGCAGAGGCGGCAGTTGCGCGCGAAGAGGATGGCGGCCCGCTTTGCCGTCGCCTCGTCGAACTCGGTCTGGGCGTCAGTCTCGCGGCTCGGGTACCAGGCGCCGTAGATACCGGTGATGATCAGCATCATCAGCAGCAATGCAGACATGACAAGGATCTGCTTGCGCGTGTTCATGCCTGTGGCCTGCTCTGACCGCTAATCATCGATTGTCTAAGGCGCCTTGACGGCGAACTTTGAGTTATCGGGGGTACCCTTTGTGATCTTGGCGGTGTTGACGGAGATGCGCTTCGAGTTCGGGTCGATCGTCAGCTCCATGTGGTCCATCGGACGCGGCGCAGGGCCGTACACGCGCACGCCGGCGTCAGTGTAAGTGGAGCCGTGGCAAGGGCAGCGGAACCAGCCGCGCTTCGTCGCGCCGGTGGCGGGGTCAAGGAAGGAGAAGTTCTCCTTCCAGGGAACGGTGCAGCCGAGGTGGGGACACTTCTGCCAGAGGGCGAGGAAGCCGGGGCCGCCTTGCTCCGCCGTCAGGTTCACGAGCCAGAACTTGCCCTCGATGATCTGCTTCTTCGTGCCGGGTGGGAACTGGTCAACCGTACCGGGCGAGACAATGCCACCGAAGCCGGAGACGCCGCGCGGATAGAGCATGTCGACCATCATCGCGGCGAGCGCGAGCAGGCCGCTGAGCAGTCCTGCCCAGAATGTTACGAGCAGGAGGCTGCGTCGCGAGACCTGCTTCGTCTCGACGTGCTCGATCGCGATCGCAGCGCCGCCCGCAGCCTGCGCCGCGAGCATGTTGCCGGGTACGGGCATGAGCATGCGGCCGCCCGCGGTTCGCAGCGGCGGGCCAAGGTAGGGGCCTTCGCTCGGCGCGGGGATCATCTCTTCGCGGAGGACGCGGCCCCAGGCTGAGCCTGACGCGATCGCCACCGGTACGGCGACGATCAGCGAGCCGTAAGGCCAGTTGTAGATCAGGCCGGCGGCGATGCCAACGATGCCGAGGGCGAGGACGACTGGCCAGTAGCTGGGCCCCGGGGCCTCTTCTTCCTCTTCGTGCTCGGGTTCAACCATCGGCGGCGGGCCGGCCACGGCGCGTGCCTCAAGAACCCAGCCGATCAGCGCGAGCAAAACAAGACCGCCGCTCGCGAACGAGAGCGAGCTTTCGACGGGCTTGATAATCGTGACCACAATGGCGGCCAGCGCCATGCCCAAAACAGCAGGCCACAAGCTTACGCGTCCCATCGCTCTGGCCTCCTCTCGCTCCGTTTTCCTGCGTTCTTAGCGTCTACCAGCGCCGTCTTACGGTCTAGCCGTCGATCCGTGGGACGTCCCACGGGAGCACAAGGTCCTGACCGGCGCCGCGGAAGGCGGAACCGACGATGGTCATGACCCAGAAGACGACGATGAAGCCCGTAAAGACGGCGATGACAATGTCGCGCTTGGTTCGCACCCAGCCGATGCGCCAGAGGATGTAGAGCAGTCCTGCCGAAAGCGTAACCATGATCATCGTCGGGATCAGGATCTCGACCACGAACGCGGGCAGGTTGAGGTTGAGGTCGTACCAGAAGAGACCGGTCAGCCAGTCAGGCAGGTCCTGATACCACTGCGGCGGAGGCTCGCCGTGGTACGTACCCCAGCGCGGGAACGATGTCCCGTTCAGTGGGATCGGAATCTGCGTAAAGTCCCTCGGCCAGTCGAGGTAGCCGTCGTGGCCCTCGCCCTTCTGGAACAACGAGACGAGGCCGCCGAGGTCGGTGCGCCAGGTCCATTCCGTCTGAATCGACCGGACGCTGGTGCTGAGAAGCAGGTCCCAACCGGCGGTGATGATGCCGACGTCCGGCAGCCAGTCGGGCCGGTGCGCTCCGCCAGTTTCCTTCTTCGGACCCACGGGCCACTCGTCGCCGGTGACCGACTTGTAGAGCTTTGCGTGCTTGCCGGAGTCGAAGACGATCAGCAGCACCGTCGCCATGACCGTGTACGTGGTTGAGAAGACGGTGATGCGCACCGAGTTCAGCGTGCCAAACCAGGTGCCCTGACCCTGACGGCTGCGGTCGAAGTAAGGAATGGCGGCGAGCGCGATCAGCGCGATCGTCGGCAGGACGACGCCGGCGAGGGCGGCGTTCATGTGCAGCAGCATCTCCTGCAGGTTGAGGAAGTACCACGGCGCCTTCGAAGGGTTGGGCGTCTCGTCCGGGTTAGCCCGGTTGATCAGCGGCGCGTTGACCAGCGCCGAGAGAAACGTGAACGAAAGCGTGAACAGGACGGCGCTGATGAACTCAATGAAGACGAGGTCCGGCCAGACGAGAAGCTCTTCTTCCCGCTCGCGTCTCGGCCTTACCTGGGTCGCAGTCGTTGCTGCCACGCCTCGCCTCTTCTAGAGCGGCCGCGCCATGCCGCCGTCACGGCGGATGCGCCAGAAGTGTACCGCCATGAAAATCGCAGCGACCAGCGGCAGGCCGATTACGTGCAGTGTGTAGAAGCGGATCAACGCGTTCGGACCGACCTCGAAGCCACCGCGCATCACGAAGACGACGGAGTCGCCAAGGACAGGCGCCGAGCCGACGATGTTCGTGCCGACGGTAATCGCCCAGAGCGCCAGCTGGTCCCACGGCAGCAGGTAGCCGGTGAAGCTGAGGAGCAGGGTCAGAATCAGCAGAATCACGCCGACGACCCAGTTGAACTCCCGCGGCGGCTTGTAAGCGCCGGTGTAGAAGACGCGCATCATGTGCAGGAGGACGGTCAGCACCATGCCGTGCGCCATCCAGCGGTGCATGTTGCGCATCAGGGCGCCGTAGCGCACGTTCGTCTCCAGCGCGGCGATGTCCGTGTAGGCGCGCTCGACAGACGGCACGTAATAGAACATCAGCAACACGCCCGTGACGGTCAGGCCGAGGAAGAGAAAGAAGCTTAGACCGCCGAGGCAGTAGGTGTGGGTGATCTTGACGTGCGTCTTGTGGATGCGCGTCGGGTGGAGGTGAAGGAAGACGTTCGTCGCGACGACGAGCATCTGGTTGCGCGGCGTGTTCGGGTAGCCGCTACGGAAGATCGACTGCCAGACGTAGTTGTGGAAAAGCTTGTCGTAAATGATGCCCAGGATGCCGGGGCCCTTGGGCCGCTCAGTCCGGGGACGGTTACCTACCGCCACAGAAGATTCCTCCCGGTCAGCGAGACCACCAGTTTCCGAGCACAACCATGATTCCGAGGCTGATCGCGATCGTCCCAAAGACGACCAGGAGCTCGGCCATGTCGACCGATACCTTGCTGCCGAAGACCTCGTCGGGGTGGAAGCCGATGAAGAGTCCTAGGAGGTCCATCTCACCAGTCGCCTCCGCGCATATTCGCCCCGTCACGCCTGCCTGTTTGTGAAGGGCTTAGCAAGCCGCAATCTAGCATCGGCCCCTCCTAGTGTCAATCACATTTTCGATTCCATAGGCCACAGCACATCCCGCATAGGCGAGGTTCATAGACCGACGCCGCTCCGGCGAAAGACCGGGGCCGGTTCAGCTTCTGCCCGGCGTCTGGTGAGTCATAGGTAGCAACCCTCAATGACAGGCGCTGCCGGTTGTTGATAATGGGGCGATGGCGCGCGTCGACGTGGTCCTGCCGGTGTTCAACGAGGAGCACGTGCTCGCGCGCAGCGTTCGGACGTTGCAGATCTTCCTCACCGAGAACCTGCCTCACGAGTGGCGCATCGTCATCGCCGATAACGGCTCGAGCGACGGGACGCTGGCGATCGCCCAGAAGCTCGCGGCGGAGCTCGACAACGTTGAGTGCGTGCACGTGCCGGAGCCGGGCCGCGGCCGGGCGCTGACCAAGGTCTGGCTCGCCAGCGACACGGACGTCCTCGCCTACATGGACATCGACCTGTCGACCGACCTCGGCGCCTTCCCGCGCCTCGTCAGCGCCGTCGCCGATCAGGGTAACGACGTCGCCGCCGGCACGCGACTCGGGCCCGGCTCGGAGACAGAGCGCTCACTGAAGCGAGAGGTGCTCTCGCGTGGCTTCGTCTTCTTGATCAACCTCGTCTTCGGAACGCGCCTGCGCGACACGCAGTGCGGCTTCAAGGCGGTGACGCGCGACTGCGCCCAGCGCCTGCTGCCTCACATTCAAGACACGGGTTGGTTCTGGGACACGGAGCTGCTGCTGCTCGCCGCGAAGGGTGGCTGGAAGGTCACTTTTGTCCCGGTGCGCTGGCTGGAGGACAAGGACAGCCGCGTCAAGATCGGCAGCACCGTCTGGCGTGACATCAAGGGGCTCGCGCGCATGCGGCGCTTCGACTGGTCGAAGGTACGTAAGGGCTAGCCGTCAGCTATCAGCGTTCAGCTTTCAGGCGCCCGACGAAGCCGGTCAGCATCTTCTTCACTTCCACGACCTGTCCGGCCAGCTTGTCGAAATCACCATCGTTCAGGTAAAAGAGCTCGTGTGCCAGTAGGAGTTGATACTCCAACTCGCTCGCCGAGCCCATCGCAATATGTATGAACCGCGTCAGCTCCGCATTTCCGTCTCGGCCACAGCCCTCCGCGATGTTGGACGGGATCGAAGAGGAGGAACGCCGAATCTGGCTCGTCAGCGAGTACTGCTCGCTCTGTGGGAATGATGCCGTCGCCCGATAGACGTCGAGCGTCAGAAGATGGCTCTTGTTCCAGACGGCAAGCTGCCGGAAGTCGCGCATAGCCAACCCCTGAAAGCTGACTGCTGAAAGCTGACCGCTAGTGCCTGAAGTGGCGCTCGCCGGTGAAGACGAGGGCCATGCTCGCCGCGTCGGCGATGGCGATGACCTCCGGGTCGCGCACGGAGCCGCCGGGCTCGATCGCGGCGGTGACGCCGGCAGCGGCCGCAGCGGCGATGCCGTCGAAGAAGGGGAAGAAGGCGTCTGAGGCGAGGACGCTGCCGCGCGACCGCTCGCCGGCCCGCTCGACCGCAATGCGGACGCTGGTGACGCGGTTCGGCTGGCCGGCGCCCATCCCGACGATCGCCCGGTCCTTCACGAGCACGATCGCGTTCGACTTGATGTGCTTGCAGGCGCGCCAGGCGAACTTGAGGTCGTCCAGTTCTTCTTCCGTCGGCACGCGCTTGCTCGCGACCTTCAGCTCCAGCGCCTCGTCCGGCTTCAGGTCGGGCTCCTGCAGCAGGTAACCGCCGCCGATGCGCCGCAGGTCGAACGAGGCCGCGCCGGGCGGGATCTCGAGGATGCGGGTGTCGCGCCACTTCTGCAGCTCCGCGAGGGCGTCGGGCGCGTAGGCGGGCGCGAGGATGATGTCGTAGCGCATGCGCTGACCGCTGGACGGGCTCTTGCTGTCACGCATCGCCTTCGCCAGCGTCAGGTCGACCGGCCGGTTGCAGGCGATGATGCCGCCGAACGCCGATATCGGGTCGCCGGCGAGGGCGCGTTCGTAGGCCGTCAGCAGCGCCGCGTCGGAGGCGAGGCCGCAGGGGTTGAGGTGCTTGACGATCGCGATCGTCGGGCCATCGAAGTCGATCACGGTTCGCCAGGCGGCGTCGGCGTCGAGGACGTTGTTGAACGACATCGGGATGCCGTGCAGCTGGTTGAACCCCGCGACGCCGGGCTCGCGACGGCCCGCCTCCAGGTAGAGCGCGCCGGCCTGGTGCGGGTTTTCGCCGTAGCGCAGGTTCAGGTCTTCGCGCTTGCGCAGCGCCAGCGAAAGCTCCGCCGGCATCGAGAAGGCGCCGTCGTCGCCGTCGCGCAGGTAGCGCGCCACCAGCGTGTCGTAGAGCGCGACGTGCTGGTACGCCTTCGCCGCGAGTTGGCGGCGGCGGTCGTGGTCGACGCCGCCGTTGCGCAGACCTTCGAGGGTCGAGGCGTAGTCGGCGGGGTCGCAGAGGACGAGGACGTCGGCGAAGTTCTTCGCGGCGGCGCGCAGCATCGCCGGCCCGCCGATGTCGATGTTCTCGATCGCGTCCTCGAACGTGACGCCGGACTTCGTGATCGTCGCCTCGAAGGGGTAGAGGTTGTTCGCGACGAGGTCGATGCCGACGATGCCGTGCTCCTTCATCTGATCGACGTGGGCGGGCAGGTCGCGCCGGCCGAGGAGCCCGCCGTGAATCAGCGGGTGCAGCGTCTTGATCCGCCCATCGAGCAGCTCCGGGAAGCCTGTGACCTCCGCGACGCTGGTGACGGGCATCCCCGCCTCGCGGATCGCGCGCTCCGTGTTTCCCGTAGCGATCAGCTCCCAGCCGAGGTCAACCAACCCCTTCGCGAGGTCGATCAGGCCGGTCTTGTCGTAGGGGGCGAGTAGCGCGCGCATCTACAGAAGGAAAAGCTCAGATTCAACTAGGCGCTGGTTAAGCGGATCGACCGCCAGAGCCAGGGACTCGAGCGTTAGAACGCCGACGAGGAACATGTCGAGATCATCGCTGATCATCAACGGTCCCACGCTCTGCCTTCCGGCCAGTCCCATCAATGCATAGCTCTGCTCCAACGTTACGACCCCGCCCGCAGTGCGACCCGTGACGGGGCCAAGGGACGGCAGTTCGAGTCGCTGTGCCAGGGCGCGAGGGATCGTCGTCCAGGTTGCCCCTGTGTCGATCATCGCCTCGGGGACTTCCTCTTGGAGGTCGGGCGCCTGAACATTGGTGATGCGGATCGTCGCTCTCACGTGACCCATTCTACGCCCAGGTCACGCGGCCGCCACCAGACGGCGTTTCGGTCACCTCACCCACCTCAAACGCCTCCGGCACCAGCGCCTTCACGGACGCGACGTCTGACGGCGCGACGGCGATGACGAGGCCGAGGCCCATGTTGAAGACGCGCCACATCTCCGCCTCGTCGATGCCGCCGGCGCGCTGGATCAGACGGAACAGCGGTGGTACTTCCCAGGCGCCGCGGTCGACGCGCGCGCCGAGGTTGGCAGGCAGGACGCGCGGCAGGTTCTCTTCGATGCCGCCGCCGGTGATGTGCGCGATCGCCTTGACGTAGCTCAGCGCCGGCCCTTCGACAGCGCTCAGGACAGGCTTCAGGTCGTTGACGTAGCAGCGGTGCGGCCGCAGCAGCGCCGCCGCCAGCGTCTCGCCCAGCTCTTCCTCGTGGCGCTGCAGGCGCTGACGGTCCGCCGTAGCGTTCGCGGGGTCGAGGCCGAGGTTGAGGGCGCTGCGCACGAGAGAGTAGCCGTTCGTGTGCAGGCCGCTCGACGGCAGCGCAAGTAGACGGTCGCCGGCGGCGACGCGCGAGCCGTCGATCAGCGCCTCGCGCTCGACGGCGCCGACGACGAAGCCGACGAGGTCGAACTCGCCCGGCGGG
>DATDPC010000077.1:0-7444 GCA_035292965.1 Dehalococcoidia bacterium
AGGTGCGTGACCTGCGCCGCCGGCTCGTACAGGAGGAGACCGCCGTCCGCATGCAGGCGCGCCAGCATCTCCGTCTCTTCGCCGCTGATCAGGTTGGCGCCCGTGCGACCGAGCCGGCAGTTGAATCCACCGCTGGCCGCGAGGTAGGCGCGCTCAAACGCGAGGTTGGAGCCGAAGAGGTCGTAGGCGTAGCGACAGGGGATCGACGCGTCGCCGTGATCAAGGCTGCCCAGCGTCAGCAGGCCGGTGTCGGGCAGCCAGCGCGGCCGCTTCAGCGAGCCCCAGCCGAGGGCGATGCGGCCGCCGACCGCGAGCGGCCGCTGCGCCGTCCTGGTGAACGCTGCGAGGACGGCTTCGAGCCAGCCGGCGTCGGCGCAGGCGTCGTCGTCCGTGTAGGCGATGATCGGCGCTTCCGCCTCGGCGATGGCGCGGTTGCGCGCGTTTGAGATGCCTAGCTTCGGTTCGTAGAAATAACGGATGCGCGACGACCAGGCCTGATGGCGCTTGACCACCTCGGCGGTGTCGTCCGTCGAAGCGTTGTCGATGACGAGGATTTCGTACTGATCGGCGGGCAGGCTCTGGTGCTGGAGGCTGGTGAGCGCGCCGTCCAGCAAGCCGGCTCGATTTCGAGTACAGATGACCGCGGCTATCGACGGATGGTTCCTTCCCAAGGCGTTCGCGATCTTATCTCAAGCTGGCGTCCTGGCACGAATCGCGAGATTGCCAGACGATCCGTCTGACGCGATAATCGCGGCAGCTTCTAGCAGGCGGGGGTAAGCAGTGAAAGTAAAGCGAGTCGGCCACATTGCCCTGCGCGTCTCGGACGAAGACCGGTCGCGCGCGTTCTATCGCGACATCCTCGGCTTCGACGTCAGCGAGCAGGACCCGGAGCATGGCGGCACCTTCATGACCCTGGGCGAAAACTTCCACGCCCTCGACGTCTTTCCCCACCCGAACCCCGCGAGCGTGCAGCAGCCGAACCCGGACCAGGTCGGCCTCTTCCATATCGCCTTCGAGGTCGGCAGCTACTCTGACCTGAAGGAGGCGTACTGCGCCCTGCAGGCGCACAACGTCCCGATCTCGCACGCCACCGACCATGTCAGCCAGCGCAGCATCTACTTCTCTGACCCGGACGGTAACCGCCTCGAGGTGTACTACGAGATCCCGGACGCGCTGAAGCGCTACGCCGTCGAGCCGCGCGGCGATGACGATCAGCCGCTGCCGGTGACGAAACCGGGCGAGCAGCTGCCGGCCTGGCTCGACGATGCGTGGCCGGCCCTGAGATGAGCATTCGAGCTGTAACCGTCGACCCGAACGCAACGGCGCATCTGGCGATCGCGACGGTTGACGACCCGAAGCCACTGCCGGGCGAGGCGTTGATCCGCGTGCACGCGCTCTCGCTCAACCGCGGCGAGGTGCGAGGCTCGCAGGCCGCCGCGGCGGGCGCGCGACCGGGCTGGGACATCGCCGGCGTGATCGAGCAGGCGGCTGCGGACGGCAGCGGCCCCAGGGTCGGCGAGCGCGTCGTCGGCATGCTGCGCACCGGCGCCTGGGCAGAGCTGGTGCCGGTGCCGGCAACGAACATCGCCGTGCTGCCGGACAACGTCAGCTTCCAGCAGGCTTCGACGCTGCCGGTCGCGGGCCTGACGGCGCTGTACGCGCTCGACCGCGGCGATGGGTTGCTGGAGCGCAACGTGTTGATCACCGGCGCCTCCGGCGGCGTCGGCCACATCGGCGTGCAGCTAGCTGTGCACGGTGGCGCCAGGGTCACGGGGCTGGTGCGGCAGGAGAAGCACGCGGCGTCCGTGAAAGACGCGGGCGCCCACAACGTCGTCGCCGACGAGACAGGGATGGCGGCGCAGCCGTTCGGTCCCTACAACCTCGTGCTCGAGTCGGTCGGCGGGCAGGTGCTGGCGAACGTGATGGCCATGTGCGCGCCGACGGCCCACGTCGTCTGTTACGGCATCTCCGGCGGCGGCCCGGCGACGTTCGATTCGTCGGTGATGCTGCGCAGCCGGCTCAACGTCTCCGGCCTGGCCGTGTTCACCGAGATCGCGCGCGAGACGGCGAGCGTCGGGCTCGGGCGGCTGGTGCGCATGGTCTCGGCTGGGACGCTGAAGCCGCTTGTCGCGGTGGAGGCGACGTGGACGGAGATCGGCGCCGTCGCTCAGGGCCTGCTCGACCGTGCTTACCCCGGTAAGGCGGTGCTGCTGGTTTCGTAGGTCTGCGCGGCGGCAGGTTGTCGGAGAAGATTCCGCCTGATCGGCGTCGCTATCCCGGACGCGTGTTACCTGACCAAGAGTCGCTTGCGGTGAGCGGAGACAGGCAGTCGGGGCAAACTTCACGAATCCGGCCGAGTTGGCGAAGTCGTACAGTAAAGTATCGACGTAGTGAATTTGCGTGCAGAGTTGACAAATTGTTTCCGCTAGCAAAGAATCGGGGCGATCGTAGACCGTCCGGCGGGCTGCCGGCTGGTATGTGTCGATCCGCTCCTAGCTCTTAGGGAGGCAACATCGTGGAGCAAAACTACTGGTCTCAGGCATTAACGAAGCGCGTCGGCAGGCGACGCGCGCTGGCCGCGACGGGCGCGGGTGCGCTTGGCGCTGCGTTCCTTGCCGCCTGCGGTGGTGGCGACGAAGGCGGCGGCGGCGACGCCAACAAGGACAAATCGGGACTGCTTACTGCAGCTGTCGACGAGACGAAGAACGTAAAGAAGGGCGGTACCTACATCGCCCGGTCACCCAACGTCCCGACCTCGAAAGACCCGATGAAGACGGGCGCCCAGATCCGCCTGGCGCGCCGCGGCTACAGCCAGCTGTTCCGCATCGCGGACGGCAAGGGTGGCGAAAACGCCAACGGCACGATCGAGGGCGACTTCGCGCAGTCTTGGGAGCTTTCGCCGGACAAGCTGACACTGACGATCAAGATCGACCCAGGCGTCGGCATGCCACCGATCGCGCCGGTCAACGGCCGCACGGCGGACGCGGACGACGTGCTGTTTACGTTCGAGCGTCTGAAGAAGGAAGGCATCCTCGCGGCCGAGTTGCTGAACGAGAAGAACCCGGCGGCGCCGATCGCTTCAATGTCGGCTCCGGACAAGCAGACGGTCGTGATCAAGCTGGCGAAGCCGAACGCGTTGATTTACGCCGCGCTCGGTACGGACGTGCTCGGCACGCTGTACATCATCCCGAAGGAAGCAGCCGACCTGAACGTGCTCGACCCGGCGCGCAACGCAGTAGGCACCGGCCCCTACTACCTGACGGAGTTCACGGACGCGTCCTACCGCTGGAAGAAGAACCCGAACTTCAAGCGAGCGAAGCTGAAGGACGGCGAGCCTTACATCGACGAGATCTGGGAGCCCGTGCTGCCGGACCCGGCGGCGGCGCTGGCGCAGTTCCGCAACGGCTCGATTTACTCCTTCGAGGTGCAGGCGGCAGACCTCCTTCAGACGAAGAAAGAGATACCGGAGCTGGTGCTTCGCGCGTCACCGCCGTCTCCCAGCGGCTCGGAGCGTCTCTACTTCGGCAGCAAGCACCCGGATTCGCCGTTCAAGGACGACCGCATCCGGCGCGCCTACATGAAGACGATCGACCGCGACGCGTTCATCGCCGCCTACTACAACATCGACAAGTTCGCGGAAGCGGGCCTGCCGGTGGTATCGGGCTGGGAGGGAACGATCAGCATCGGCGTCTGGGACGGCTGGCAGCTGGACCCGAAGAGCAAAGACTTCGGCCCGAATGCGAAGAACTTCGAGTACAGCATCGCGGACGCGAAGTTGCTGATCGAGGCGACTGGCGCGAAGACGCCGCTTGAGTTCCTGCAGAACTACGCTGCGCCGGCGCCGACGAGCTTCCCGGCTTTCTACTACACGCGAGCCGAAATCTTCATGGGCATGATGGAGAGCAGCGGTATCTGGAAGCAGAAGCGCAACACGATGAGCTGGCAGAGTGAGTGGAACACGCCGAACTACCGCTACGCCAAGGGCAACTTCAACGGCACCAGCTGGGGCCCGGACGTCACCGGTGGTGACGCTACCTCTTCGTTGTTCTTCTTCTACAACGAGGCCGGTGGCGCCTACTGGGGCGCGGACACGCAGCTGACGACGATGACGGAGGCGGCGCGACAGGAGTTCGACGACAAGAAGCGCATGGCTCTGGCCCACGACATTCAGCGCTACGAGGCCGGCGTGATGTTCAACGAGAAGATCGGCGGCGCCGGTGGCTTCTCGCTGATGTGGCCGGCCGTCCGCAACGTGTTCGCTTTCAAGGGCGGCACGAACTGGATGGACATCGAGGTCGGCACCTCGACCGGTATGAAGCACTTCATCGACCCGGCGCAGGCGCCGTTGAAGAAGGCGTAAGCCTACCCAACGCAACGAAGGCAGGAGACGCCCTCCCAAACCGGGAGGGCGTCTCTGTTTGTGGTGCGTAGACAGGGCGCGCCGGCGGTAGCCGCGTTGTCGTCTGGATCGTATCGTCTCGTACTTCATCGTGAGATTGCTTCGCCGCCTGCGGGCTGGCTCGCAAAGACGGTAGGGCGTCGCTCTCGCGACGGCTGGCAAGACGGCTCGTGTCCGAATAGAGCCATACGCGGGCGCTGCCTAGAATCGCCAGTAGTGTTCCGTTTCCTCAACGCCCGTTTCTACTACGGTTGGGTCATCGTCGCGGTTGCGGGGCTGATCAACGTCGCCTCCTCGCCGCTGAACACGGCTGTCTTCTCCTTCTTCGTCGACCCGATGAGCGACGACCTTGGCTGGACGCGCGGCGCGCTGTCGCTCGGCTTCTCGGTGCGTCTTATCGTCGGGGGCTCTCGGGCCCGCTGCTTGGCTCGATGCTCGATCGATTCGGGCCGCGGTTGCTGGGCGTGTTCGCGGGCGTGACGGCGGGGCTGAGCATCATGGCGCTGGCGTTGGTGCACAATCTGCCGGCGTTCTATGCACTCTCGGCGGTCTCCGGCCTCAGCGGCTTTGGCGCGCCGCCGGGGCAGCTGCTGACGACGGTGCCGGTGGCGAAGTGGTTCCACGTCAACCGCGGCCGCGCCCTGGCGATCTCGTTCGCCGGCATACCGCTGGGGGCGATGCTGCTGATCCCGGTGGTGCAGACGCTGATCGACGAGGCGGGCTGGCGCACGGCCTGGGCGGTCGCCGGCGCCTTCGCGTTGCTGACGATCGTGCCGCTCTCGCTGTTCTTCATGCGCAAGGACCCGGAGGAGCTGGGCCTGCACCCGGACGGGCGCGACAGCCCGATCGAAGAGATCGACGATGAGAGCGGCAACGAGATCGAGACGGCGGACGACTGGACGACGCGCCAGGTGCTGCGCAGCCCGGCGCTGTGGCTGATCCTGGCGTCGTTGTCGATGGCGGGGCTGGTGCTGCCGGGCACGGTCGTCTATCGCGTTTCGTTCTGGGAGGACGTCGGCCTGACGCCGTCCGTGGTCGCCTTCGCGACGACGCTCGACCCGTTTACGGTCGTGATCTCGACGCTTGTCTGCGGCTTCTTCGCCGAGAAGGTGCCGACGCGCTACATCGGCGCCATCGGCGGGCTGATCATCGCCGCCTCGATGTTGCCGATGATCTTCGCGCGCGACAGCGTGGCGCTGCTGATCGCCTACAACGTCATCTGGGGCGTCGGCATCGGTGGCTACGTCACCGTGACGAACCTGATCTGGCCGAACTACTTCGGGAGGCGCTTCCTCGGGACGATCCGCGGCGTCGTCTTCCCGCTGCTGGTCGGCGCCTCAGCGCTGAGCGCGCCGCTGTACGCAGGCCTGCTATCGGCGATGGACGACCACTACGTCTGGGGGTTTACCTCGGCGGCGTTCGTCTTGTTCTCGGCGCTGCTGCTGCTCGCGAAGCCGCCGCGGCTGGCGGAGGTTGAGCGAACGCAGCCGGCAGCCGTCGCCGAGGCGTAGCGCCGGAGCCGGCACGCGAGGAATCGAAGGCCTGAGCCCCCGATTCCTCACACACCACCCTGCTTGTTTTCGTCAGGCGAGCTTCGCGTTGGGCGAGAAGCTGTTGCAGCCCTTGATCCCGGACTCGTAGCCGAGCTGGAACGCGGCGGCGCGCTCTGCAGCGTTGCCGTGGTCGCGGCCGGCGCCGTCGCTGCCGATGTTGGCGAGCAGAGTCTCGACGTCATCGAGGTCGTCGGACTCGAGCCAGCCCTGCCCGCCGGCGTAATCGGCGAACGATCCGGCAACGCAGTCGGCCTGATTCTCGTAGTTGACGCTCTCGGCGGCGGTGCGCGGGAAGGGAACATCCATCCAGTTCTGGATGTGGTGGCCCCATTCATGCGCCAGGGCGATCACCGGCGCCGCGTCACCTGCCTGGTTGTAGAAGGCCCAGAGCAGGTCCTGGCCGATGAAGATGCGCTGGTCCGCCGGGCAGTACTCGTAGGCGAGGCTGTTAGAAGCGCCGCCGCAGCGCGACGCGGCAGCGCGGCCGTGGGGGATGTAGACGACGTTGTTCGGCGAAGGCAGCTTCGGGAACTGTGACTGGAAGTACTGCGCCACCATCGGCTCGACGGCGTCGAGGAAGGACGACATCTGGGTGTAAGAGAAGCAGTCCTCCAGCGACTTGTTGGGGCAGGCGCTCGCCGTGCCCGTCGGCGTGTTCGAGGTCGGCTGGTTCCGGCTCTGCGTCTGGGTTGGCGTCGGAGCCGGCGCCGTCGATGTTGGCAGCGCCTGGGTCGGCGCGGCCGGGGCGTCGTTGCTCCTGGCGCAGCCGGCGGCGAGGACCGCGAGCGTTAGACCGATAAGCAGCAGCTTCACTTGATCCCACCTTCATGAATGACCCCAGTCATCCACTTCAGGATGGCAGGTAGATGCGAGGCGATGGTGATGCAGGGGCTAAACGAGTGCTAAGAAAGCGTTTGCGACTTAGCTCCGTCTGATAGCGCTGCCGGCGTGATCGCCGGCATGACCGCTTCGGCGAAGAGGCGCATCGAGCTGAGGATCTGCTCCGTCGTCAGGTTGCCGAAGGCGAAGGTGCCGACGAAGTAGTTGGCGCCGGTGCGGTCGACGAAGTCCTGAACCATCAAGCGCACCGAGTCGGGGGAGCCGGCGAAGATGCCGCCCCAGCCGATGGCCGTATCGAAGTCGCCGCGGCGGGAGGCGTCGCCGGTCGGCGCGTGGCCGGGGCGGGTGACGTAGCTGCGTTCGAACTCGGTGTACGCGGTGCGGGCGACGCGCATCGCCTCGTCGTCCGTGGCGGCGACGTAGACGTGGCGCGTCGCGCCGAGGCGCGGCTCCGCGACGTGGCCGTTGAGACGGCCCGCATCGCCCTCGTGCGCGGCGAACTCGACGCGGTACTGGGCGATGCCGTCGGCGATGACGTCGAGCGAGGTGCGCGTGAAGCCGAAGAGCGTGTTGAAGCCGTGGCTCGCAACCCAGGGGATGCGGTCGGCGCTGCTGGTCGGGTACCAGAGCGGCGGGTAGGGGCGTTGCAGCG
>DATDPC010000078.1:0-14251 GCA_035292965.1 Dehalococcoidia bacterium
TACAAGACATCTGTGGCGCGCGCAGCGCTGGAGGCCGGCGCGCACATGCTCAATGACATCTGGGGCTTCCGGCAGGATGAGGCCCTGGCCGCGCTGGCCGTCGAGTTCGGCGTGCCGGCCGTCGTCATGCACAACCAGCGCGGCCGCGAGTTTCACGACGTCATCGGCGACCTGCGCGCCGGCTTCGAGGAGAGCCTCCGGCTCGCCGGCGATGCGGGCGTCAAGCGCGAGCGGTTGATCCTCGACCCCGGCTTCGGATTCGGCTGGACGGTGGAGCAGAACCTCGAGATGCTGCGCCGCCTGGACGAGCTGCACGCCTTCGGCCTGCCGCTGCTCATCGGCACGTCGCGCAAGTCGACGCTCGGCGCCGTGCTCGACCGCCCCGGGGACGAGCGCGTCTGGGCGACGGCGGCGACGGTCGCGATCTCGATCGTCAACGGCGCCGACATCGTCCGCGTCCACGACGTCGCGGCGATGGTCGACGTCGTGCGTATGACCGACGCGACGGTGCGCCCGAAGGCGTGATGCCCGGCGTCTACCTCGCGCTCGGCTCCAACCTCGGCGACCGGCAGGCGAACATCGCGAAGGCGCTGCGCTTGCTGCCGCCGCAGGTGCAGGTGGAGGCCGTGTCGCCGCTGTACGAATCGGAGCCGCAGCCGCCGGCGCCGCCACCCGACTACCTCAACGGCGCGGCGCGCGTTACAACCGATCTCGCGCCGCTGGAGCTCCTGCGCCAGATCAAGGCGATCGAGCGCGCGCTCGGTCGTGAGGACACGACGCGCTGGGCGCCGCGGCCGATCGACCTCGACATCGCCTTGTACGGCGACGAGGTGGTCGAGCTGCCGGGGCTTAGCGTGCCGCACCCGCGCCTCGCGGAGCGCAACTTTGTCCTCAAGCCGCTGCTCGATCTCGACCCGGCGCTGGTGCACCCAGTGACGCACGAAGCGTTGTCGGCGCTGCTCGCGAGGGTTGGCATGGACGGCCTGCGTCTCTACGCCGACGTGGGCTGGGAACGAGACGAAGCCTAAGCGCGGTGCTTTAGCGCGGCGTGGACCTGGCGGTGGCTGAAGCTCGGCCGGGCGAGGTGCAGCGCTTCGTGGCGCACCGTCTCGACGATCTGGCGCCAGTTGCGCCGATAGGTGCGGACGTAGACGACGCCGGGGTGATCGTGGCGGAAGTGACAGATCGTCGCCATGCCCAGCTTGCCGCGCGTGCCGCGACGCGCCGTCGGTGAGGCGAGGCGCGCGTCGTAGGCGGGACAGCCGAGGTCGCGCATCGCCTCGCGCCAGGTGGCGTCGCTGAAGCAGAGGACGACCGGCATGTCGCCGCGGCCGAGGCGCTCGAGCTCGACAGCGAGCAGGTCGGCGGCGCGATTGCGCTTCTCGCGGTCGGTGATCTGGGCTTTGGCCGGGCGGGTTGGCACGCGCGTAGTATAGGATGCGTCGTTACTTATCAGGAGGAGAGAAATGGACGAAGCCGCAAAGAAAACCGCGCTGCGAATGATCCCCTACGGCCTCTTCGTGATGACCGTGAAGGACGACAAGACGATGACAGGAGCGGCCGTGAACTGGCTGACCCAGGCGTCGTTCGCGCCGCCGCTGGTCGTCCTCGGCGCCAAGGCAGACAACCCGTCGACGGCGATGATCGAGAGCAGCGGGTTGTTCAACATCAACGTGCTGGAGGCCGGTCAGGTGCCGCTCGCCAGTGGCTTCTTCAAGCACGTGGAGCCGGAGGGCAACAAGCTCGGCGGCGCCGAGTTCACGCTTAGCCCCAACGGCCTGCCGGTACTGAAGGACGCACTCGCCTGGTTCGAGTGCCGCGTGCGCGAGAAGGTGGCGCTGGGCGACCACACGATCTTCGTCGGCGAGGTCGTCGAGGCGGGCGTGCAGCGCGAAGGCGAACCGCTGACGCTGGCGGAGACGGGCTTCAAGTACGGCGGCTAGCCGTCCGGCGTGATCATCTCCTCCCGCGCCAACGAGCGCGTCAAATCGGTCCGCGCGCTGCGAGATAAGAAGGAGCGCGACCGCACCGGCGCGTTCTTCGCCGAAGGGGAGCGTCTCCTACGCGCCGCCCTCGACACCGGCGCCGAGATCGAGACCGTGGTCTGCGCGCCGGAGCGCCTGACGGAGAGCGAACGCGCCGTTGTTCAGGACGCGCTCGGACGGGGCGTCCACCTGCTCGAGGTGACGCCGGAGGTCTTCGATGCGCTGGCGTTTCGGGAGGAGGCGCAGTCGGTCGGCGCCGTTGTCCGGCAGCGCTGGGAGACGCTGACGCCGGCGACGCGCGGCGAGCGCTGCTTCGTGGCGCTGCACGACATTCAGCACCCCGGCAACCTCGGCACCGTGATCCGCACCTGCGACGCGATCGGCGGTGATGGTGTCATCCTCTCCGGGCGAGCGACCGACCCGTATCACCCCGTATCCGTGCGCGGCAGCCTCGGTTCGATCTTCAGCCAGCGCCTGATCAGGGCAACGGCGGACGAGCTTGTGGCGTGGGCGCGATCCGGCGCCTGCACCGTCGTCGGTACGACGGCCGCGGGCGACCGCGACTACCGCGAGGTCGACTACGCGTCGAAGCCGGTCCTACTGATCATGGGCAGCGAGCGCATCGGCATCTCGGAGGAGCAGGCGTCGTTGTGCGACGCGCTCGTGCGCATCCCGATGGGCGGCTATGTCGAGTCGCTGAACCTGTCGATCGCCGCGGCGCTGGTGCTGTACGAGGTCTACCGCCAGCGGAGGCCGGTCTCGTGAACGAACCGCCTCGTACTTCGACGCGAGATTGCTTCGCCGTCCTTCTGCGAAAGGACTGGCTCGCAAAGACAGTGACGAAGGCGCTGGTGCTCTACGAGGTCTACCGCCAGCGAGACGCGGCGGGATAAGCAACGATGGCCGGGCGACGCGGGAGCTGGCAGCCGGACGCGCACCAGCGCGCCGTGCTCGACGCCCTCGTCGAGGGCAAATCGAACGTCGATATCGCGCTGCGCCTCGGCGTCACGCTGGAGGCGGTTCGGGAGCAGGTCGGCGCTCTGCTCGAAGAGACCGGCCTCGATAACCGCCCGGCGCTCGCGGGCTGGTGGGCGTCACGGCGCAGGCGTGACGCGCCGTCCGTGCTACCGGTTCGCCTCGGCGTCGCGCTCGCGGTCGTCGCGCTGGCGCTGGCGCTCGGGGCCGGCGCGCTGCTGACCGGCGGCGACGACAACGGCACGACGGCGGAAGCGCGCGACCCCTGCCTGCCGCCGGAGACGAACGACCTCCTGCGCATAGTCGCCGCCGACGACCTGAGGCGCGACGGCGGCCTCGTCTCCGTCGGCAAGCCGATCGGTGGGACGCGCTGCCCGATGTACGTCGAGAACCGGGGCGACGCCGCATTCGTCTGGCTGGGCGGCGGCGGCTACGTGGTGGTCGAGAAGGAGCGCGGTTGGGGCGTCGCCAGCCTCAGCGCCTGCTGCGACGAGCGCACCTACAGCGTCGAGTACCAGGTGGCGCCGCGCTCGGCGCTGAACGCCTTCGGCGCCGGCGCCGACGTGCCGCGGCCTGAGGGCTTCGACGTTGTCGACGAGACGGTGATTAACATCCGCCCCTTCGCCAACGAGGGCGCCTACCTGACGATCGAGCTGCGCGACGCCGTCCGCGGCGTCCGCCGCCGCATCGCCCTCGCCTCAGACGGCGAGCTCTTCGTAGAAGCGCGCTAGAGGTCGTATTTGACCCCAAGCTCGGCGCAGAGGGCGCGCAGGCCTTCGATTGTTGACGGGTGGTAGGCGATGCCGTTGCGGCGGTAGTCGGCCTCGATCGCCGCTTCTGGTTCGCCGGCGAAGGTTAGGGGCCCGGCGCCGGGCAGGCGCGGCGACTCGCGCAGCGTCTGCTTCATCGACTCCATCTGGTCGTAGAACGTATTGACGCTGGTGAAGGCGTCGATGCGCAGCGCGCCGAAGAAGTGGTTGGCGGCGCGCCTCGGAAGCTCCGATGAAGAATGACCGCCGGAGAGCATGCCGCAGAAGACGTCGACCATGATGCCGAGGCCGAAGCCCTTCCAGGCGCCGGTCTCGACGTCGGAGCCGAGGGGCAGGAGGCCGCCCCAGCCGTCGCTCTCGTAGTAGGCGTTGGGGTCCAGCACGTCGTTGCCGTCCTTGTCGCTGACCCAGCCCGCCGGGATCGGCTTGCCGCGGCGGCGCGCGATCTCGAGCTTGCCGGCGGCGACAACCGACGTCGCCATGTCGAGCACCCACGGTGGCGCCGGCGGGCGGCAGGGTGCGGCGACCGCGAGCGCGTTGAGGCCGTAGACGCGCTTCGCGCCGCCGGGCGGCACGACGCCGTTGCCACCGGTCGTCATCGAGATGCCGACCATGTTGTAGCCGAGCGCCATCATCGCGTAGGGAGAGGCGGCGCCGTAGTGGGTGCTGTTGCGCACCGAGACCATGCCGATGCCCGTCGCCTGCGCCTTCTCGATCGCCGTGCGCATCGCCAGCGTGCCGGCGACGAAGCCGAGGCCGCCGTCGCCGTCGATCGTCGCAGCCGCGGCGGCGTCCCGGATGATCTGCACCTGCGGGTTGAGCTTGAGCTGGCGCTCGCGGGCGCGAGAGACGTAGAAGTCGGCGAAGCGGGCGAAGCCGTGCGACTCGATGCCGCGCAGGTCGGACGCGATCAGGATGTCGACGGTCATGCGCGCGTGGTCTTCCGGCACGCCGGCGGCGACGAGGCAACGCACGCCAAGCCCGGCGAGCTTCGTCGCGTCTACGCGGACGTCGGCGTCGTCAGGCATTCGATTGGAAAACCCTCACCCCGGCCCTCTCCCAGAGGGAGAGGGGATACGTCTGTCGAATCACGCGTTCGTCGAGGCTTCGCCGAGCTGCTGCTGCAGGCTCGCGAGGTCGGCGCGGGCGGCGGCGGCGAGGATGCCGGAATCGGCCGAGAGCAGGATCATCTTGAAACCCTGTTCAATGAAGCGCGCCGCGTATGACGGGCCCCACGTGTGCACGCCGGGGACGACGCCGTGGCGCTCGCACGCCTCGCGGATCTTGTTGACGGCGGCCTGGTGCTTCTCGCCGAACGGGTCGTCGCGCGGGCCGAGGCCGAGAGCGTAGTTGAGGTCTGATGGGCCAATGTAGACGGCGTCGACGCCGGGGACGCTGACGATCTCCTCGACGTTGGCGAGCCCCTCGGCGGTCTCGATCATGACGATGCAGGCCATCTCCGCGTTCGCCTGCGCCTGGTAGCCGCTGCCGCCATAGATCGAGGCGCGGAAGGGGCCTGAGCTGCGGTAGCCGTCCGGCGGGTAGCGCACGGCGCCGACTGCCTTCTCAGCCTCCGTCGGGTTGTTCACCATCGGCACGATGACGCCGTAGGCACCGGCGTCGAGGTACTTCATGATCAGGCGTGGGTCGTTCCAGCCGACGCGGACGAAGGGCGTCACGTCCGTGGTCGAGATCGCTTGGAGCATGGCGAAGCCGTCGTCGAACTCGACGGGGCTGTGCTGCGTCTCGACGCAGAGCCAGTCGAAGCCCTGGTGCGCCATGATCTCAGCTGTGTAGGAGCTGGGGATCGACAGCCAGCCGCCGATCGTCACCTTGCCCTCGCGCCACATCTGCTTAACCTTGTTCAGCCGCATCCGTCCCCTCCCTCGTAGCCCTGCGTCGTTTGAGTCTCGTTATTCTAACGTTGCCTCGTTTAGGGCCAACCCGGGCCACTTCCCCGTCCCCTCGGGCAATCGGGCAATCGGGCAAGGTGCTCGTGACACAAGAGACCTTCGTAGGGACGTACCTTTAGGTTCGTCCGCGCGCACGTGCATCGTCTCCACCCGAATCGTCTGATCACCGTCGCGACGTGGTTCGGACGGAGCTGAAGCTTCGTCCCTACGAGGTCGAGTGCGTTGACACGGCTCACCGCTGGGCGCGACGATCGCCGCATTCGATTCGAGGGAGGACGGCGATGCCGGTAGCCGACGTGCGCGGCGCGAAGATCAACTACGAGGTGCTCGGCGCCTACGGCCCGTGGGTGGCGCTATCGCCGGGCGGCCGCCGGGACATGTCGCACGTGCGCTACCTGGCGCAGCGCATCGCCGAACAGGGCTTCCGGGTCTTGGTCCACGACCGTCGCAACTGCGGCGCCTCCGACGTCGTCCTCGAAGGCAACGAGGCGGAGTACGAGGTCTGGGCCGACGACCTCGTTGACCTGCTCGGCCAGCTCGACGCGCTGCCGGCGTTCATCGGCGGCACGTCGTCCGGCTGTCGCATGTCGATGCTCACCTACATGCGCCACCCGGAGGCGGTGCGCGGCCTGCTGCTCTGGCGCGTCACTGGCGGCGGCTTCGCCGCCAACCGTCTCGCCCACAACTACTACGGCGAGTTCATCGAAGCGGCGAAGCGCGGCGGCATGCAGGCCGCCTGCGAGACAGAGCATTTCGCCGAGCGCATCACCGCCAACCCTTCGAACCGGGAGAAGATCATGTCGATACCGCCGGAGCGCTTCATCGCCTCGTTCGAGCGCTGGGCCGCCTACTTCCTCCGGGGCGCCGACTTGCCGGTGATCGGCATGACGGACGCCGGCCTGCGCGCGATCAGGACGCCAACCTGCATCGTCCCCGGGAACGACCTCGTGCACCCGCGCGCCGTCGGCGAGCTGGCCGCGTCGCTGATCCCCGGCGCCGAGCTGCACGTCCTCCTGAAGGAAGAGCACGACGATATCGACGTCAGCCCACCGGAGGAGCTGGAGGCGATCGGCGAAGAGCACGCGAAGGTCTACGTAGACTTCATGCACAAGCACGCGTCCGTCGGCGTGTAAGCGCCTCGTATTGTGCACAACGCCCCGCCCTTTCGGACGGAGCTGAAGCTTCGTCCCTACGGAGCTTCAGAAGGTGACGCCAGCCGGGGTAGCGGGGGCGAAGCCCATGCGGGGGGAGGCTGAGGGGTCTCCCCTCAGACTCCCCCTTTCAAACCCGAGCGGAGCAGCCGAGGCCAAGCGAAGCGGGCCGAAGGATACGCAGCGGCTCAGTACGCACACGCCGCCGTATGATGCGGACGGGGCGTTGGCCCTCACCCCTTCGACCGGCTCAGGACGGAGCCTAGCCCTCTCCCCAAGGGAGAGGGAACGCGTTGCAGGAGACTCACCATGCGCATTGGCTTCATCGGCCTCGGGATTATGGGGCGGCCGATGGCGAAGCACCTGATCGCCGCCGGCCACACGCTCACCGTCTGGAACCGCAGCCTCCCCGGCGTCGACGACGTCGTAGCAGCCGGGGGGACGGCGGCTGATTCGCCCGCGGCGGTCGCGGCGGCGAGCGAGGTCGTCTTCACGATGGTGGGCGATTCGCCGGACGTCGAGGCCGTGGCGCTGGGGCCGGGCGGCATCGCCGAGGGCGCGTCGGCTGGCCTGATCCACGTAGACATGTCGACGATCTCGCCGTCCGTGACGCGATCGATAGCTGAAGCTTACCGGGCGAAGGGCATCGAGATGCTCGACGCGCCCGTCTCCGGCGGCGAGGGTGGCGCGATCAACGCGACGCTCTCAATCATGGTCGGCGGCAAGCGAGAGGTGTTCGAGCGCGTGCGGCCGCTGTTCGAGGCGCTCGGCAAGACGATCACCTATTGCGGCCCGCACGGCGCCGGCCAGACGACGAAGCTCTGCAACCAGGTCGCCGTGGCCGTGACCAACATGGCGGTCTGCGAGGCGCTGGTGCTGGCGAAGAAGGCGGGCGTGGCGCCGAAGACGATGCTCGAGGCGATCGGCGGGGGCGCCGCGTCTTCCTGGCAGCTGCTGAACCTCGGCCCGAAGATGATCGACGGCGACTTCCGGCCCGGCTTCAAGGTGTGGCACCAGCAGAAGGACCTGCGCCTCGCCCTCGAGGTCGCCCGCGACAACGCGCTGCCGCTGCCGGCGACGGCGCTCGTAGCTCAGCTCTTCGCCTCGATCGAAGCAGACGGCCTGCGCGACGAGGGCACGCAGGCGCTGGTCAAGGCGCTAGAGAAGCTCGGCGACGTGAGGGTGGGGGAGTAGTGCAGGATCGTTACGCGGGTGACGTCGGCGACTTCGGCAAGTTAGGACTGCTGAAGGCACTCGCCGGCGCCCCGGGCGACAGGCTTCTTCGCGTCGGCCTCATCTGGTACCTCTTCCCTAACGAATCGCATAACAAGGACGGGAAACGAACCAGCTATGCCTACGTTCAACACTGCGATCAGGAACTGCACGACGGCCTCCTGGAGATTTCCCGAAGCCCGATGCGCAGCGTTCGACTGATCGAGGAGAAGCGATTCTTGCCCGACAACACGCGGTACTTCAGCGAGACGCTCGGCTTCTCGGGAATCCACTTTGATGCTCGATCGTCGCGACGCCGGGCTTGGCTGAAAGCGGCGCACGACGCTGTGTCCGATTGCGATGTCGTCTGCGTCGATCCCGACAACGGTCTCGGGACGAAGAGCGTGGGCATGCTCGGGGCACGTGGCCCTAAGTACACCTTCTTCGACGACTTGCGCCCGCTGTTTGCGCGCGGCCAAAGCCTCGTCATCTATCAGCACCGGACGCGGACACAATTGCGCGATCAATGGGCGATCCGCAAAGCTCAAATTGAGTCAGTGCTCGGTGCAGATCACGTGATAACGCTGAAGCACGACTCGCGGCTGTACTTTGTGGTTCCTCAGCCGAACCACGAGGCTATCTTGTCGCAACGAATTGCCGCACTACTCGCCGGACCTTGGCGGGGTTGCTTCCAAGAAGTCGCCTAAGTCGCTACAACCGCACCGTCTTCCCCGCCTCCGAGGCGCTGACGATTGCGTCGATCAGCTTGTGGCGCTGGACGGCGTCGTCGAAGTTTGGGTGCGCTTCGGCGCCGGCTCGCACGGCGGCGGCGTAGGCGGTGTAGAGCGCCGCGACGTTGGCCGGCGGGCCTTCGGGCGTGCCGGCCGGGACGACCGTGTACTTCGCGGGCACGGGCAGCTCGGCGATCTGCTCGCCCTTCTTCGCGCCGCGAATCGTCTTCGGGCCGAAGTGGGCGCCGCCGGCGCCGGAGGCGTGGATCACGCCGTCGGTGCCGTAGATCTCCAGGCGCCAGCCGCTGCCGCCCATCGGCACGGCGGCGACGTAGACGGACGCGACGGCGCCGCTACGTAGCGTGCCGGCGACGGCGATGTTGTCCGGCGAAGTGACGTCGACCATCGAGTTCGTGTCGGTGTTGCGCCACTGCTTCACGCGCGTCTCGACCTTCGAGGCGACCTCGGCGAACTCGCCGACGATGTGGCAGAAGAGGTCGATTGTGTGGCCGCCCTGGATCGTCATGGTGTTGGCGCCCATCGCCTTGTCGGCCTGCCAGACGCGCCCGGAGCCGCGCTCGATCTGGTGGTTGTTGATGATCGTCATGCTGGTCGAGAGCACCTCGCCGACGTAGCCTTCGGCGACGAGGTCGCGCAGGTAGTTGATCGCCGGATCGACGCGGCCCTGGAGGCCGACGAGGCTACGGACGCCCTTCTGGCGTGCCAGCGACGCCATCTCCTCCGCCTCGGCCGTGTTGGCGCCGAGGGGCCACTCGCTGAACACGGGCTTGCCGGCGCGCAGGCCGGCGAGGACGAGGTCCCTGTGCCCCGGCACCTTCACGCAGACGGTGATGAGGTCGACCTCCGAGTGCGCCGCCATCGCGTCGATGTCGTGGAAGGCGAGCTGGGCGCCGAACTTCGCCGCCGAGGCCTTCGCCGTGTCCTCGTGCGCCGTGCAGACGGCCTTTAGCTCGAAGTCGGGCAAGGCGTTGATTGCGGGTACGTGGGCGTTGGCGCCCCAGCCGCTGCCGCCCTGGGTAACGGTTGCGCCGACGATGCCGACGCGAATCTTGTCAGCCATTAGAGTTGTCTCCTTACGAACGAACGGGCACGACGGGGTGGTTGCTAATTCTAGCGCTCACAGCGCGTTCAGCGCGTCGATTAGCTGGCGGACGCGGCCGTAGCGGTGCTGCGGGTAGAGGGCGATGCGCGCGGCGTCGACCTCGTCGTTGTCGCGCACCTCGACGGGCAGGGGCTCGATCACGTCGATGCTGCCTTGCTCCAGGAGGTCGGCGAAGTCGTGGTTGAGGCGCTGGAGGGCGGCGTCGTCGGGAGCGCGTTGGAGGCGGAGGACGAGGCGGTCGCCGACGAAGCGGGCGGAGCGGTAGTTGTGGTAGAAGCGCTCGATCTCCTCGACAGCCTCCAGCGGCGTCGTCGCGATCCGAAGCAGCGCCATGTCGCTCTCGAGCAGGTAGTGGTGTGCCAGCACCTCGTCGCGGATGAACTCGACCCAGCTGCGCCAGTAGGTGCTGCCGGGCGGTTCGAGGAGGACGATCGGATGGAGGTCGCTCTTGCCGGTCTGGGTCAGCGTCAGCAGTTCGAAGGCCTCGTCGAGCGTGCCCCAGCCGCCGGGCAGGAGGACGAAGGCGCTCGACTCCTTCATGAACGTCACCTTGCGGGTGAAGAAGTACTTGAAGTTGATCAGCTTGCCGTCTTTGGCGATGTAGATGTTCGCCGGGTTCAGCGTCGGCAGGCGGATGTTGGCGCCGAAGGATTGCTTCGCGCCGGCGCCCTGGTGGCCGGCGGCCATGATCCCGGGACCGGCGCCGGTGATCACCATCCAGCCGCGGCGCGCGATCTCGGTGGCGAAGTTGCGCGCCGTCATGTAGTTCGGGTCGCCGGGCTCGACGCGTGCAGAGCCGAAGATGCTGACCTTGCGCTGGCCGCGATAGGGCGCGAAGACGCGGAACGAGTAGGCGAACTCCTTCAGCGTCGTGTTCACGAGCTTTAGCTCGGCGCGCGTTGCCTTTCGCAGGATCAGGCGCACAGATGAGGTGAGCATCTCGCGCGTCAGCTCCAGGTCTGCAGAGGGGACGGGGCCTTCGAGGCCGGCGCCTGAGGAAAGCGAGAGGATGATCTCCTGGATCAGGCGGTCGAGGTCTTCGTTGCCGGTCGAATAGACGCGACGCTGGACGGGCGTACGCGGCCGCCGCGAGGCGGGTTCGAGCGGCTCGATCGCGCCCTGTTCTGCGTCGGCGGCTTCGAGCTCGGCGTCGCCGGGTTCGGGATCTTCCAGCCACTCGTCGGGCCGGAGGTAGTGTTCGAGCGGTTTGTCGTTTGTCATCGATTGTTGACCAAGAATAAGGCCGCGCTGAGGCGCGGCCTTTGGGCTACTGGAGCGGCCAACGGGAATCGAACCCGTGCCTCATCCTTGGGAGGGACGCGTGCCACCACAACACCTTGGCCGCATGGGACGATAGTAACAAGTAACCCGTAACAAGTAACCAGAGGAGGCCGGGCGGCTGGTTACCGGTTGCTTGTTACTGGTTACTCGCGCGGCCTCGCTGCCCGCCCTTCGATGTGTTCCGGCAGGATCTTGATCAGGATCCGTACCTCGCCTTCGCGGTGGGGGTACTGCGCCTGCTCGCCCATGTACTTGCGCGCCATCTTCTCGATATGGTCGCGGGCGCCCTCGCGCGTTACTTCGACGACGCGACCGCGAATCTGGACGTAGCGATACGGGTTCTCGTGGTCGGCGATCGAGAGGGCGACGCGCTTGTCGAGGTTGAGGTTCTTCGGCTTCTGGCGGCCCTCCGCCGTGTTGATCAAGACGTGCGTGCCGTCGTGGTCGACCCAGACGGGAGTGACCTGCGGCGAGCCGTCCGGCATCAGCGTGACGAAGTGCGCCAGGCTCTTCGTTTCGATCAACTGCTGTGTGTCCGGGGTCAGTTCTGCGGTCATTTCGGGAAGCAGTGCGTAGCTTCGATCTCGTAGACGACGCGCTCGGCGGCGGGCGGGCGCTGCGGGTCCGTCTGGCCGTACTTCTTCGCGACCTCGACGAAGCCATCGACGGCCTCTTCGCCGCGGATGATCTTGATGACGCGGCCGCGGATCAGGATCGGCGGGAACGGCGCGTCGACCGGCGCGATCGAGACGGCGACGCGCGGGTCGCGCTCGAGGTTGCGCGTCTTGATCCGGTCGGTGCCGGTGCTGATCATGACGTGATCGCCGTGGCGGTAGACCCAGACCGGCGTTACCTGGGGCGAGCCGTCTTTCATCAGCGTCGCCACGTGGGCGAGGCTCTGACCGTCCAGCGCCTTCTTCGCGCCTTCAGACAGGGGGATTGCCATTGTTACCTCCGAGAGTAAGTGCCTGCACAGGAGAAAATCTCCCGCTTAGTATAAGGGCAGCGTCGGGCAATCCCCGGCGGCGGTAGCTGCAGGTCTTTAGACCTGCCTGCAACGGGCCGGTGAAGAATTGCGGTTGGGTTGGCGAAGGCCGGAACGCCCGTCGCAGGCCTGAAGGCCTGCAGCTACGAGTGCTCCAAGCTACATGCGAGGTTTATATGGACACCTACCAGGCAATCATCTCCAAGCGCGACATCCGCGAGTTCGACGCGCGGCCGGTGCCGGAGGAGACGCTGCGGCGGATCCTCCAGGCGGGGCGCATGGCCGGCAGTGCCCGCAACCACCAGCCCTGTCGCATGGTCGTCCTGCGCGAGCGCGATAACATCGACGCGATCGCCGCCTGCGGCGACTTCACGGACCCGCTGCGCGCCTCGGTGCTCGTCATCGTCGTGCTGACGCGGCCGGATGCGATCACGCCCGAGTTCGACCGCGGCCGCACGGCCCAGAACCTGATGCTCGCAGCCTGGGCGGAAGGCGTCACGAGCTGCCCGACGCTGCTCTCCCGAATCGACGAGGCGCGGATCATCCTCGGCGCGCCGCCGGAGTACGATGCGTCGATCGCGATCGGCTTCGGGTACCCGGCCGCGGACGCGAAATCGGCGGGGCGTCAGCGCAAACCGGTCGACGAGTACGTGCATCACGAGACGTGGTAGGCGCTCAGGTACAATCGAACCGTGCCAGACGACGTAGAAGACGCCTACCGAAGCGATCTGCCCCTGCCGCAGCCCTCGCCGGCGCTTGTCGAGACGGTGCGCCGCCTCCTCGAGGAGATGGGCGAGAACCCGGAGCGCGACGGCCTGCTTTCGACGCCGCAGCGGGTGGCGCGCAGCCTCGCCTTCCTCACCCAGGGTTACAAGATCGACCCGCACGACGTGGTTGGCGGCGCGATCTTCGAGGCGAAGTACGACGAGATGGTCGTCGTCCGCGACATCGAGCTGTACAGCCTCTGCGAGCACCACATGCTGCCGTTCTTCGGCCGCTGCCACATCGCCTATCTGCCGGGCGAGAAGATCGTCGGCCTCAGCAAGCTGGCGCGCCTGGTCGAGGTCTACGCGCGGCGCCTGCAGGTGCAGGAGCGCCTCACAACTGAGATCGCGACGGCGATCGAGGACGTGCTGCAGCCGCGCGGCGTCGGCGTCGTGATCGAGGCGCAGCACCTCTGCATGATGATGCGCGGCATCGAGAAGCAGAACAGCGCCGCAGTGACGAGCTGCATGCTCGGCCGCTTCCGCACGGACGCCCGCACGCGCTCAGAGTTCCTAAGCCTTATCGGTAAGTAGCATCGGGGCGTCACTCCACCGTGAACGGTGGAGCATGCGAGACGCACGTAGGGACGAAGCTTCAGCTCCGTCCGAGCGGCTGTGCGTAGTCTCCAAGTCGGAACGATCCCATGCGAACGTAGCGTCTCTCGGACGGACCTAAAGGTTCGTCCCTACGATTACCCTGCCCGTTTGCGCGTTTGCTTGTTTGCCCGTCGCGGCCTAGATCATCGGCCAGGGGTAGGGGCGGTAGGGCGGCGGTAGCGGGTAGACCCGTTCCCGCAGGATCAGGGCGGCGCGTTGGCGCAGCGTCTCGAACTCACGGTCCGATAGTAGCGACGCGAGCTCGTCGTGCAGGGGTGTATCGCCATCGAGCTCGCCGGCGAAGCGCTCGATATCGGCGAGGAGGTCTTGGGGCACCGGCGTCGCCTGGTAGTCCCAGATAACGCTGCGCAGCTTGTCCTCGGCGTGGAAGGCGATGCCGTGGTCGATGCACCAGATGCGCCCGTTGACGTCGATCAGGCAGTGGCCGCCCTTGCGGTCCGCGTTGTTGATCAGCCAGTCGAACAGGGCGATGCGGCGCATGTCCTCGTCGCGGCCTTCCTTCAGCGTGAAGTAGTGATGCGCCGGGTTGTGCACGACGAAGAGCTGCAGCACGCCGAGGCCCGCCTCCAGGCCCTCCTCGCGCACCACGGTCGGCGGGACGAGCCCCCAGCGGAGCGCTTGGCTGACCACGTAGGCGGCGAACTCGCGCTGATAGAGCGTGCCGGTTGGGAAGTCGTGCAGGGGCGCCTCGCCGCGCTGCGGCTTGTAGACGGTGTAGCCTTCGCCGGCGTCCGGGTGGGTCA
>DATDPC010000079.1:0-14799 GCA_035292965.1 Dehalococcoidia bacterium
ACCGGGCGTGGCGCCGGCGATCGTCCACCAGGAGGCGATGAGGTCTGTCATCAAGTACTGCTCTCTTCGTCCTCGATCGTGCGGAAGTCGGCGTCGTCCAGGGCTTCGTCGCTCGAGGTGGCGACCTCGACGGGCATGAACTCGCCGCGGCGGTGGGCGTCGTAGATCGCGAAGAGGTCGCGCTTGTGGGGGCGCTTGCGGCCGATCGGACAGCGCTGCCAGTCCTCGTAGGGCTCGTCGCAGTAGCCCATGCGTTGCTCGCCGCACTTCGGCTGCAGGTAGCGGCCGATCTCCGGGAACGTGCGCATGACTTCGCCGCGCATCATCGCGACGACCTTGCGGAACTCCCACTGCGCCCGCGTGCAGAGACGCAGGTCGGCGATGTGGAGGAACTCGGCGAAGTTGATCGTGACTTTGAAGTTGGTGTTCGTGGCATTCGGGAGGACGAAGCGCGCGTCCTCCGCCGGCACACCGGAGGCGACCATCTTGTCGTAGAGCTGGGCGATGCGGTCGAACTCGGCGTCGAGGTCGCCGTCGAGGCCGGCGCGCTTTACAGATTCCGGCACCGTGTAGGGGAACTCACCACCCTTGAAGGTGACGTAGCGCTGGCTCTGCTGTTCGAAGCTGATGCCCATCTTGTGGCGCACGAACTGGTGGCTGAACGCCCGCGTCACGCCGGCGATCGCGAACTCGAAGTAGACCTGCTCTAGCGGCGAGGCGTGCCCCGTCTCCATCCGCTTCTCGATGAAGCCGAGCATCTGCTCGCGCGTGATCCGCTCATCCTCGATCCGCGCTTCGATCTGGATCGGCGTCAGGGCTGAGTAGGCGGTGCGGTAGGCGACGTAGAGCGACCGGATCGGGTCGCGCGTGTGGTCGAGGAGCTTGACCTCGATGCCGCGGCTCGGGGGCTTGCGATCGGGCGTCGATTCCACGCCTAGCCCCAGCCGCGCTGCATGTCGTAGTAGCCGCTGCGGCGGCGGCGCTGCCAGCGTTCGGGCTGCGGCAGCGGGATCAGCTCAGACTCCGGGTGCGCCTCCCAGAGGCCGCAGGTCGTCGGCAGGTCGTCCAGGAAGGGGCCGATGCAGTCCTTGCCCTCTCGCACCGGGTGCTGGCAGAGCGTCACCGGCTCGCGGCGCTCGGGGTCGAGCAGCCGGTAGAGGTGGACGCAGCGGACGGCGAGCGGAGACGGGGCGTCGCGGTCGATCACGCCGTCATTCTAGCGAGTAACCGGTAACAAGTAACCAGTAACCGGCAGCGTTCGGACAACTTCCGTCTACTTGTTACTGGTTACTGGTTACTTTGTTAGAGCGGCGCGAAGGCGGCGCCGTGCAGCAGCACGACGACGGCCGCGCCGATCGCGAGGAACGGCGCGTAGGGCACGGCCTGCTTGCGGCCGACGAGGCCTGTCACGTAAAACAGCAGCAGCACCGCCCCGGCGAGGATGACGCCGAGGAACAGCGCTTGATACCCCGCCGGCAGCCCCAGCGCTGCGCCGATCAGCACGGCGAGCTTCACGTCGCCGAGGCCGAGGCCGCCGCGACTGAGGATCGCGAGCACGAGGAACATGCCGCCACCGAGCAGCGCCGCCGCCAGCGCGCCGACCGGGTCGGCATCGGGCATGACGATGGCGAGGCCGAGCGCCAGCAGCGTCCCGGGATACGTAATCGCGTTCGGGACGCGGAAGCGCAGCAGGTCGGTCGCGGTGCAGACGACGAGGGCGACGAGCAGCGCCGAGACGCCGAGCGCCTGCGGCGTATCGAAGCGGCGGCCGGCGAGCGCCATCAGCACCGGCACCGTAGCCACGACTACGAGACGCAAGCGGTCGGGCCCGGAGCCGCGTTGCCAGGGCAACTCAACGCGGTCCGCCTCGTCGATGTCATCTTCGTCGTCGATCTCTTCTTCGGCGCGCGTGAAACGGCGCACGAGATAGTCGGCGAACAGCGCCGCCGGCAGGCCGAGCAGGAAGAAGGCGATTGCGGTGGTCACGATCTAGTTATCGGCGGCCGATGCGGCCTCGAATATCGGTGAGGACGCCGCTTCCGTCATTCCCAGCGCGGGCGAATCTGCTAACCGAGCGTGGTGATCGGGCGCGCCTGCAGCAGGTAAAGCGTGCCGGCGTGCATGCCCCACTCGATGTCCTGGGGCAGGCCGTAGTGCACTTCGACCTTCGCGGCCATGCCGGCGACGGCGCAGGCCTCTTCGTCCGTGAGCGACGGCGCCCGCGCCTGGGCCGGCGACAGGTCTTGCTCGATCGTGCCGCCGCCGGCCGGGTCGGAGAAGACAGCGATCTCTTTCGGGTAGATCTCACGCTCGACGATCGCCAGCGTGTCCTTGTTGACGACGAAGCAGTCCGGCGTGACGCGCCCGGAGACGATCGCCTCGCCGAGGCCCCAGCTCGAGTTGATCACGACCTGGTTGCGGTCGCCGGTAACGGGATGGGCGGTGAAGGCGATGCCGGACGTGTCCGAAGGGACGAGGCCCATGATGACGACCGCCATCGCCTCGTCCATGTCGTTACTGGTGCGGTTGGCGCGATAACGCACCGCCCGCTCCGACCACAACGACGCGTAGCAGCGCCCCACGGACTCGAGAACGTGATCGACACCGCGGACGTTGAGGTAGGTCTCATACAGCCCGGCGAACGACGAAGACGCGCCGTCCTCTGAGATCGCCGAGGAGCGCACGGCGACGGCGAAGCCGGTCTTCTCGACGAGCTTCTCGTACGCCTGCGAAATCTCCTGACGCAGGTCATCCGGCAGCGGCGCCGACGCGACGAGCTCTGAGACGCGCTCGGCCGCCTCGCGCGCCGTCGCCGGCGAGCTGAGGTCTGCGTCGGCGAGGAGCTTCTCGATCTGCGACTCGATGCCGCTGGAGGAGACGAAGTAGCGGTAGCCGTCCGCCGTGACGCAGAAGCCCTCTGGCACCGGGAAGCCGCCGGCGATCAGGTCGGAGAGGGACGCGCCCTTACCGCCGACATGCGCCCGCTCGAGCTTCCCCTCCTGCATCCATGCGATGTGGCTCATCGTTCCCTACCTGTAGCGCTTGAAGGCGAGGCAGCTGTTCTGGCCGCCAAGCCCGAATGAGTTTGATAGCACCGCGTCCACCTCGGCTTTACGCAGCTTGTTCGGTACGTAATCCAGGTCGCAGGCCGGGTCCGGGTTCTCGTAGTTGATCGTCGGGGCGATGATCTGGTCGCGCAGCGTCAGCACCGAGATCACTGCCTCGATGCCACCGGCGGCGGCGGCGAGGTGCCCCGTCATCGACTTGGTGGAGCTGACGGGAATGCCGTAGGCGCGCTCGCCGAAGACCTGCTTGATCGCCGCCGTCTCCGCCTTGTCGTTGAGCTGGGTCGAAGTGCCGTGGGCGTTGATGTAGCTGATGTCGTCGATCGTGAGGCCGGAGGCCTTGAGGGCGCGTCGCATCGCCAGCGCCTGCCCGTCGACGTCCGGCGCGGCATCGTCGGTCGCGTCGAAGGACCAGCCGGCGCCCGCGAGCTCGCAGATGATCGGCGCGCCGCGCTTGCGGGCGCGCTCCTCCGTCTCGATGACGATGATGCCAGCGCCTTCGCCGAGGACGAAGCCGCTGCGCTTGGCGTCGAAGGGGCGCGATGCGCGCTCCGGCTGCGCGTTCCAGGTTTTCGTCAGCGCGCCGAGACCGCCAAGCGAGGCAATGACGACGTGGCCGATCAGCGCTTCGGCGCCGCCGGTGATCATGCAATCGGCGTTGCCGAGGCGCAGCTGGTTGTACGCCTGGCCGATGGCGTCGCCGCCGGAGGCGCAAGCGCTGTTGACGCTGGAGTTCGGCCCGCGCACTTCGAGCAGCCGGCCGACGCGCACCGCCGCGCTGTACTGGCCGACGCGCGGCACCGTCAGCGGGTCGACGCGGCTGGGGCCGCGCTCGGCGACGACGCGCTCTTGCTCGCCGATGATCGAGAACATGCCGGAGCTGGCGATGATCACGCCGATCGCGTCGCGGTTAGAGTCGTCGATCGCCAGGTTGGCCGACGCGACCGCCTCGTTCGCCGCGACGACGGCGAGCTGCGTGTGACGGCCGGAGCGACGCGCCGTGCGGCGGTCCATCAGGTCTTCGGGCACGAAGCCCTTGACCTCGGCATCGACCTGCACCTCGAAGTCAGACGGGTCGAACTGGGTGATCCGGCCGGTGCCGGAGACGCCGTTTTGCAGCGCCTTCCAGCTGGAAGGCGCGTCGAGGCCGACGGGACAAACGATGCCCACGCCCGTGACAACAACTCGCGGTAGCTCAGCCATGCGTAACACTTTGTAGCTTAGTCGGGCCGCGTGCGGCAAGCGACGACCCGGATGCTAGACTCGAATCGTGGCAAAAGTGACGGTTCAGCCCTCGAACATCGAGTACGAGGCGAAGATCGGCGAGACGCTGATGGGCGCAGCGAACGCCCTCGGCTACTACTGGCCGACGACCTGCGGCGGCCAGGGCGTCTGCACCACCTGCCTCAGCGAGGTCGTCAGCGGCGCCGAGTCTCTCGCCGAGATGTCTCGCAGCGAGCGCAAGACGCTGATCGCCGAACGCGGCGAATCGATTCTGGCGAAGCCTGTGCGTCTCGCCTGCCAGGCGGCGGTCCTCGGCGACGGCGACATCGTCCTGTTGAAGCCAGGCATCCGTCCGGACGCCCCTTGACGTATACACCTATAGAGCCTGCTAATATATAGAAGGTTCCTATAAGGGGGGCGTTATTTGGATCTCGGACAACTAGAGGCGTTTGTACAGGTCGCGAACCAGCGTAGCTTCAGTCGCGCGGCCGAAGCCCTCTTTCTCACCCAGCCATCGGTTACGGCACGCATCCAGGCTCTGGAGCGCGACCTTGGCGAGCGCCTGTTCGAGCGCTCCGGCCGTGGCGTACGCCTCACCGAAGTCGGCGCCGTCTTTCTGCCCCACGCCGAGCGCGTACTCCAGGCCCTCAGCGGCGGCCGCGACGCGATCGATTCGCTGCGCAACCTCCAGTCCGGCTCGCTGATCCTCGCCTCGGCGACGACGGTGAGCACTTACATCCTTCCCGGCGTGCTGAAGACCTTCCGAGACCGCTTCCCGCGCGTCGAGGTGTCCGTGCGGACGGGCCGTTCGGAGCAGGTTCTGGCGATGCTGCTGCAGGACGAGGCGCAGGTCGGCCTCGTGCGCGCCGTCTACCACCAGGACATCGAGACGAAAGGGCTGATCGAGGACGAGATGATCCTCGTCGCCAACGCCAACCACGAGCTCGCCGGCCGCGGCTCCGTCACGGTCGAGCAGCTGGGCGACCACCCGTTCATCTTCTTCGACCGCAACTCCAGCTACTACTCGCTCGCCCAGGGCATCTTCCGCCAGCACGGCGTCGTGCCGCGCATCCAGATGGAGCTCGACTCCATGGAGGCGACGAAGAAGATGGTCGAAGAGGGCCTCGGCATCGCGATGCTGCCGCGCGTCGCCCTCGAGCGCGAGCTCGCGGCCGGCATCCTGCGCGAGATCCCGATCACCGGCATGCCCAACCCGACGCGCCAGATCGCGCTGATCTGCCGTCGCAGCCGCCCGCTGGGTCCCGTCGCGCAGGCCTTCGTCGATATCGTGCAGGAGATCTTCCTGCCGGACCGCCACCCATCCACGCCGGAACCAACTCCCGTCATCGCTGGCTAAGCTCCCTTCCTCTGCTCAGGTGTAGAATTGGCGCCCCGGCCGGATCTGCGCATGCATCGAAAGGCGCCACCATTGACTACGTCTACCGAACTCACCAGCCTCTCTCTCGCCGAAGCCGCGGACCTCGTCTCGAGGCGCGAAGTCTCGTCCGTAGACCTCACGGACGCCTGCATCGAGCGCGCCGAGCGCCTTGAGCCGGCGCTGCATACCTACATCACGCGCACCTTCGAGACGGCGCGTTCTGAGGCGAAGGCGGCGCAGGAGGCGAGCGCCGCCGGGCGCTACCTCGGCCCGCTGCACGGCGTCCCCTTCGCGATCAAGGACCTCTACGAGACCGCCGGCGTGCGCACCACCGCCGGCTCGAAGCCCCGCGAGAGCCACGTCCCGGCCGAAGACGCCGAGGCCGTCGCGCGGCTCAAGGCGGCCGGCATCGTCATGCTCGGCAAGCTCAACCTGCACGAGTGGGCGATGGGCGGCACCAACGTCAACGTCTTCTACCCGACGCCGCGCAATCCCTGGGACACGTCGCGGATCACCGGCGGGTCGTCGGGCGGCTCCGGCGCCGCGCTCGCGGCGCGCACGTGCTACGGCTCGCTGGGCACAGACACGCGCGGCAGCATCCGCATCCCGGCGTCGCTCTGCGGCATCACGGGGATCAAAGCCACGTACGGCCGGGTCAGCATCCGCGGCGTCATCCCCCTGAGCTGGTCGCTCGACCACGCCGGGCCGATGGCGCGCACGGCGCGCGATTGCGCCCTGATCCTCAGCGCGATCGCCGGCTTCGACCCGCAGGACCCTACGACTGTCGACCTGCCGGTGCCGGACTACGCCGCCGCGCTCGATGGCAGCGCGCGCGGGCTGCGCGTCGGCGTCGCGCGCAACTTCTTCTTCGACGAGGGCGCTTGCGAGCCGGAGATACGCGCTTCCGTCCACGCCGCGGCAGACGTCCTGCGCGACCTCGGCGCGACGGTGAGCGAGGTCGAGGTGCCGGGGCCGCTCGAGTACGCGGCCAGCGGCGCCTTCTTCGCCGATTCGCTGGCCTACCACGAAGCGGCGCTGCGCGACGACCCGGCGCGCTTCAGCGAACCGATCCTCAAACGACTCAACGGGCCGCCCTTCTCCGGCGTCGACTATTCGCGCGACCGCTATCGCCAGCTCGAGCTGAAGCGCGGCCTCGAGCTGCTCTTCCGCGAGATCGACCTGCTGCTGACGCCGACTTCTTGCATTCCACCGTTGAAGATCGACGAGGCGCCGGCCTGGGCGCCGGGCGCGATCCTGGCGCGCAACACGAGCCCGTTCAACGTCGCCGGCCTGCCGACGATCTCGCTGCCATGCGGCTTCGACTCGCAGGGCTTGCCGATCGGCATGCAGCTAACGGGGCGCTGGTGGGACGAAGCAACGGTGCTGCGCGCCGCGGACGCGTATCAGCGCGTCACGGACTGGCACACCAGGGAACCTTCGCTGGGCTAGCTAGGCTTCGATGCCCGCTTCGGCGCGCAGCTTCTTCAGCAGGTCGATGTTCGCCTGATCGGGCCCCTTGCCCTCGAGGCCGGGGACTTCGAGGAGGAAGGGCGCGTCCTTGAAGACGCGGTGCCCGAGGATGCGCCGGAAGCCATCGAGGCCGATGTGGCCGTCGCCGATGTTCTCGTGGCGGTCACGGCCGCTGCCGAGCTCGACCTTCGAGTCGTTGGCGTGCACGGCGACGAGCTGCTCGACGCCGACCTCGCGCTCGAACTCGGTCATCGCCAGCTCGAGGCCCTCGGCGGTCGAGAGGTCGTAGCCGGCCGCGAACGAGTGCTGCGTATCGAGGCAGACCTTGACGCGCGGGTTGCCCACGCCGCGGATGATCCGGCCGAGGTCTGGGAAGAGGGAGCCGATGTTGCCGCCGGCGCCGGCCGAGTTCTCGAGCACGAGCAGCGCGTCTTCCGGCGTCTCCTTCAGCACGTTGGTGCAGGCGGTGCAGACCTGATCGAAGACGGCGTCGAGGCCCTGACCCTTGTGCGAGCCGAGGTGGAAGATCACGCCGGCGATGCCCAGATCAGAGCAGGAACGCAACGCCGACTTGAGCGAGCTGGTCGAGCGCGTGAGCATCGTCTCGTCCGCCGTCGCGAGGTTGATCAAGTAGATGCCGTGGACGAATATCGGGCCGACGGGGCTGTCCTTGGCGCGGGCGCGAAACGCCTCCGCCTGCTCCGGCTCCACCTTGCTGCTGCGCCACTGCTGCGGCGGCGTCAGGAAGATCTGCGCCGCTTCCGCGCCGATCGCCTCAGCGCGGTCGAACAGCGTCACCGGCCCACCGGCGGTCGATACGTGCGCGCCGATCTTCATCGCTTCGTCCTTCGTCATCAGGCCCCTCGTCTCGAAGATAGCGCCGAGGGCGCGTCGGGGGCAATCCTAGTCGAGGCTGAACGGCGGGTAGGTGTCGTACATCAGGAGCACGTAGCCCTCGACGCGCAGCGACCAGCGCAGATAGCCAATGCCGAACTTGTACATACCGTCCGGGTAGGCGCCCGTAAACAGGATCGCGAACCAGGCGATGATCGCCGTAATCACCCAGGCGATGCCGACAAAGAGCAGGACGATCGCGTGAGGCAACGCGTAGATCAGCCGCAAGCCTACTGACCAACGATCCCGCACCGTGGGCATTTCGCCGAGTGCGAACTGCACGGGGTAAGCGCCTTCGCCGAAGGGCGGGTAGTCGTCACGCAGCAGTGCCGTGTAGGCAACGGCACGAGCGCGCCAGCGCAGGTAGTAGCTCCGGAAGTCGTAGAGTCCCTTGATCTCGTTGCCCGTGAAGACGATCGAGAACCAGGAAATGATCGCCATGACACCGGCGACGGCGCCCAAAATGCCGTTGCCACCAATGCTGCCGAACTGGCTTTGCCCCTTGTTGAAGAACACACCTGCGGGCAAGCCGATGCTGACGCCACCTGGCGCGCCGACTAAGAGCAGGTGGGGTATCGCGAGAATGATCCGAAACGCGACCGTCATGCGGTTCCGGTCCGTCACTTGTGCGTCGACGTCGTAGGTTAGGGGATACGCGCCTGGTGCTATCGCCACGTTTGGTTCCTCCTGGCGCGCGGAGAATAGCAGAAAGCGCCTCGATTTGCCGGGGCGCTTTCGACGTCGCTGTGGACGGGTGGTGCCTAGGTCAGGCCGGCGAGCTGGTAGCTCTTGCCCTCTGTCTTGATCGACGGGGCGACGATCAGCTCCGCTTCCTGGAACTCACGGATCGTACGGGCGCCGCACATACCCATCGCCGTGCGCAGGGCGCCGATCAGGTTCTCGGTGCCGTCGTTGCGTGACGTCGGGCCGAAGAGCACGCGCTCCAGCGTGCTGCTGACGCCGACCGTGATCCGGGAGCCGCGCGGCAGCTCCGCGTGCGGCGTCGCCATACCCCAGGAGTTGCCGCGGCCGGGCGCCTCCTCGGTGCCGGCGAAGATCGAGCCAAGCATGACGGCGTCGGCGCCGGCGACGATCGCCTTGCAGAGGTCGCCAGACTTGCCGATGCCGCCGTCGGTGATCACCGGGATGTAGCGGCCGGTCTCGCGGAAGTGGTCGTCGCGGGCGGCGGCGCAGTTGATCGTCGCCGTTACCTGCGGCACGCCGATGCCGAGGACCTCACGGCTGGTGCAGATGGCGCCGGGACCGACGCCGACGAGGATGCCGGCGACGCCCGTGTCCATCAGCTCACGCGTCGCCTCATAGCCGACGGTGTTGCCGACGACGACCGGGACCGTAATCTCGGCGCAGAGCTTGTCGAAGCGCAGGCCCTCGAGGCTGGTCGAAACGTGACGGTTCGTCGTAACCGTGGACTGGACGACGAAGATGTCGCAGCCCGCCTCGACGGCGATGGGCGCGAACTTCTTCGTGTTCGCCGGTGTGCAAGAGACGGCTGTGACGATGCCGGCGCTCTTCATCTGCTGGACGCGCTTGGCGATCAGGTCCATGCGGATCGGCTGGGTGTAGGCGTGCTGCAGCAGCTCGGTGACTTTCTCTTTCGAGGTGTGGGCCAGCTCATCGACGATCGACGCGGGGTCCTCGTAGCGGGTGTGAATGCCTTCGAGGTTGAGGACGGAGAGGCCGCCGAGGCCGCCCATCTTGGCCGCGAAGCTCTGGTCGACGACGGCATCGAGCGCCGCGGCGATCACGGGTATGGGAAAAACAAACTCACCGAGTCGGAAGGTGACATCGGTGAGCTCTGGGTTGACTGTGAACGCCCCGGGGACGATAGCCACATCGTCGAATCCGTAGGCGTGGCGCATTGCCTTCGTTGTGACGGGGACTCCGGTTTCCCCTGTGCGACTTTCTATGGTCACGACATCCACCCCTTACTTAGGTTAATGACCACCGGCCGAAAGCGTTACGCTGTCGGCGAAACAGGGAAACTCAGTGCGTACTGGGGCCATAAGAGAATATAACGCCGCCGGTCACGGGTGGTCAATGCGCGAGCAAGCGTTTTTCGTTAAATTGTCTTAGCACTAAACCAATTATGGGCCGTCTCTTCGTCATCGCCACGCCGATAGGCAACCTCGAAGACGTATCGCTGCGGGCGCTGCGAGTTCTCGCTGAGGTGCGCGTCATCGCCGCCGAGGACACGCGCACGGCGCGCGTGCTGCTCGACCGCTACGGCGTCAAAGGCCCCCGCCTCGTCAGCTACACGGACCACAACGCGAAAGCCCGCATTCCGGAGCTGCTCGCCGCCCTCGATTCGGGCGACGTCGCGCTCGTCACGGATGCCGGTACGCCGGCGATCAGCGACCCGGGCGTCGATCTCGTGGCGGCGGCGCGGGCGGCGGGCCACGAGGTCGTTGCCGTGCCGGGGCCGTCGGCTGTCGTCGCGGCGCTGTCCGTCGCCGGGCTGCCGACGCTGAACTGGCGCTTCGCCGGCTTCCTGCCCCGAAGCGCCGGCGAGCTGCGACGCCTGATCGAGGAACAATCGCAGCGACCGGAGACGCTCGTCGCGTTCGAGTCGCCGCAGCGTCTACGCAAGTCGCTGGCGCTTATCGCCGGCGTGATGTCAAACCGGCGCCTCGCCGTCTGCCGCGAGCTGACGAAGCTGCACGAAGAGGTGTTCGTCGGCACGGCGGCCGAGGCGCTGGCGCACTTCGAGACGGTGCGCGGCGAGATCGTCCTCGTCATTGAGGGCGGCGAAGCGGAGCGCCCGCCCGAAGACGAATCGGCGCTGCGCGACGAGGTCGGCGAGATGAGACGCCTCGGCCTGACGCAGGCTCAGGCGTCGGCGTTGCTCAGCCGGCGCTACGGCGTCTCGCGTCGGCGTCTCTACCAGCTGTGGCTGGCGAGCGAGCGGGCGTAACCTCGGAAGCGGCCGGCAGCCAGAAGAGAGCCGCCGTCGATAGCGTGAGGCTCGTTGCGAGGATAATCGCGGAGCCGACGCACCAGACGCAGACCGCGTGCAGAATCTCGAGCTCGACGTAGGTGAGGTAGCCGGCGTAGCCGGCGCCGCTTAGCGCCAGACCCCAGTAGAAGATCATCCGGCGTTCGTCCCGCCAATCGCGCGACCAGAGCAGCGCCGCCGCGATCAGGGTAGCGTACATGCCGACGCCGAGCAGGGAGACGGGCACGCCGGCAACCGAGGCGTAATCGCTGGAGTTGACGTAGTTACAGTCGCCGACGCCGCTGCAGACGATCGGCTTCTTGCCGTAGTGCGCCGTCACGAGGTAGAGGCTGATGCCGAGACCGAGACAGCCCAGCAACGCCAGCAGGTACGGCAGACGCCGCATGTATGCGGGACTTACCACCGTTAGCTCTTGGTCGCGCTTGCCAGCGCCGCGTCGATCATCGATTTCAGGCTAGCGTAGTCGCGCCAGTCTTTGACCAGCGTGCCGTTGACGAAGATCGTGGGCGTGCCGCTGATCCCAAGCTGCGCGCCTTCCTGCTTCTCCGCCTGCACGGACGCCTGGTGCGCGCCGGAATCGAAGCAGGTGTTGAACGCCGTCAGGTCGAGGCCGGTGTCGCCGGCGATGCGTTTGAGGTTGGCCTTCGACAAGGCGCCGCTGTTCTCGGCGCCCTGGGCGTTGAACAGCGCGTCGTGGTAGTCCCAGAACTTGCCTTGATCGGCGGCGCACTGCGAAGCCTCCGCCGCCCAGATCGACTCCTGGCCGAGGAAGGGGAACTGACGGAAGAGGATCTTCGCCTTGCCCGCCGTCACGTAGTCCTGCTCGACCTGCTTGAGGACGGACGCGTTCGCCGCCTTGCAGATCGGACACTGGAAGTCCTCCCAGGCCATGATCGTCACCGGCGCGTCGGGCGAGCCGAGGACGAAGCCCTCTGCCGGCGCCTCGTGGCTGACCTTGTTTGAATCGCGCAGCGCGCCGCCGGCGATGATCAAGCCAACGACGGCTACAACCGCCACGGCCGCAGCGATAAAGACCAGCCTGCGCCGGTCTGTTGGCGCCTGCCTTCGATACCCGCGATGGGCGTTCTGCTGTACGGGGCGCTTGAGCGCCTTGGTTTTCGCCATGTCATGCCGGCGGCTACTAGCCACCTACATATAGCTTCGGGTGGCCTGGGCCACGAATGTGAGAGCCAAACGGCCTATAACTTGTGAAAAATGTGTCAAACGGCCCGAGGCGCGGTCTAGGGCGCGAGCTTCTCGCGGATCCAGCCCTCGTGCTCGATCGAGTGCTCGTACGTGTTGGCGGCTACGACGGCGAGGACGGTGCGCCCGTCGATCTCGCCCTCGTCCGCCGGACGGCGCAGGTCCATCTCCGACGCGAGCATCAGCGCGCCGAGGAGCTCGCTATGGCGCCGCCCAAACGCCTCGACGACGTCTTCGAGCGAGAGGTACTTGTCGCGGTCGTGCAGGACGACGTTGATCGCTTCGTAGTCGCGCGGGTCGGCCGGCGGTCGTATGAGGCCGAGGCCCTGATAGACCGGCGCGTCTTGCAGCGCCGCGATCGCCTTGCCCGCCCAGGCCGTGAGATGAGCGATGTGGTCCTTGACCGACCAGCCGCCCGGCGCCAGCGGCTCCGTCGCCTGCTCGACCGTCAGCGGGCTAAGCAGCGCCTCGAGGCTGGCGCGCTGCTCGAGGATGCGCTCGATCAGCTCCTGCTTGTTCGCGGCTGGTATACCAAAGCTCGTCACAAACTCCCCCGAGAAAACAAAGAGCGCGCCGGGCGCTTTCGCGGCAGCCCTCTGCGCGTCATGCAATGACTCAGCTCCTGCTTTGTTCGCGGCTGGTGTTGGGAACTGGCTCGACACGGGCGCTCCTCTGGCGCAAAACGCGCCGGATGCCTGCGCGGCAGCCTATTCACCCAGCGTAAGGCTGGCTGGTAGCGGTACGGGGATTCGAACCCCGGTTTGAGCCTTGAGAGGGCTCCGTCCTGGTCCCCTAGACGATACCGCCTCGTACTGGCTGGGGAGGGAGGATTCGAACCCCCGCATACGGATTCAGAGTCCGCTGTCCTACCACTAGACGACTCCCCAAGGGTGCACCAAATCGTAGCACAGCGATTTTCGGCGAGACAAACGGCGTCTGGAGCGGCGCTAGAACCTGTTCACCGCGTCGCGCAGGCGCTCGATGCAGCGCTCCCGGCCGACGAGCTCCATCGAGTCGAACAGCGGCGGCGCGACCGGCCGACCACTGATCGCGATCCGGATCAGCATGTAGAGGTCCCCGCGCTTGACCTCGAGGCGCTCCACCAGCGCCTGAAACGCCGCCTCCAGCGCCTCGTGGTTCCACGGATCGACGCCTTCGGCGGTGACCAGCGCCTCTGAGAACAGCAGGCGGGCCTTGTCGTGGTCGCCGGCGAAGGCTTTGCCCGCCAGCGTCTCGGCGTCGAGATCGAGGCCGTCCGGCAGATAGAAGAACGCCATCATGTCGCGCGCTTCCGGCAGCAGCTTCACGCGTTCGCGCACGAGCGGGACGATGCGCGCCGTGTACGCCGCGTCGAGCGGCCGCGGCGCCGCGGCGGGCAGGCCGCCATCGGCCTCGGGGCGCTCCAGCCACTCGATCAGCAGCGCGGCGAGGCGCTCGACCGGCATCAGGCGAATGTACTCGCCGTTCATCCAGTCGAGCTTCTCTTTGTTGAACACGGCCGGGCTCTTGAGCAGGCGGTCGGTCGAGAAGTGCTCGACGAACTCGTCGCGCGAGATGATCTCCGTCTTGTCATCGAGCGACCAGCCGAGCAGGCCGAGGAAGTTGAAGACGGCGTCCGGCAGATAACCCGCGTCGCGGTAGTCGAGCACGCTCTGGGCGCCGTGACGCTTCGATAGCTTCGATTTGTCCGGCCCGAGGATCGATGGCGTGTGGATCAGGACCGGCAGGTCGTAGCCGAGCGCGTCGAAGAGGCACTTGTGCAGCGGTGCGGACGGCAGCCACTCCTCACCCCGGATCACGTGCGTAATCTGCATCTCGTGGTCGTCGACCGGCATCGCAAGGTGGTAGGTCGGGAAGCCGTCCGACTTCATCAACACGGCATCGTCCAGGCGCACGTTCTCGAAGCTGACGTCGCCGCGCAACGCGTCCGCGACGACGGTGACGCCCTCGTCCGGCATGTCGAAACGCACGACGGGGCTCCGGTCGCCCGCCTCTAGCTTCGCTTCTGCTCGACCAGCCTCTGTGCGGCAGCGGCCGTCGTAGTGCGGCGGCTGCTTCGCCTCGCGCTGGGCGTTGCGCATCGCGTCCAGGCGCTCCGGCGTGCAGTAGCACTCGTAGGCGTGGCCGGCGTCGATCAGGCGCTTCGCCGCGGCGGCGTAGAGGTCGAGTCGCTGCGACTGGAAATACGGCGCGTGCGGCCCGCCGGCCTCCGGCCCCTCATCCCAGTCGAGGCCGAGCCAGCGCAGCGACTCGTACAGCGAATCGAGCGCCTCCGGGACGAATCGATTGCGGTCCGTGTCCTCGATGCGCAGCACGAACGTCCCGCCGCTGTGGCGCGCCAGCAGCCAGTCGAAGATCGCCTGGCGCATCGTGCCGAGGTGGGGCGTGCCGGTGGGGCTGGGCGCAAGGCGCACGCGTACGGGTCTGTCGGGCATGCGCCTATCGTAGCAGCGGCGCCGCGGTCACCGAAGCGCGGGGGCTCGGTGAGCGCTTGGCGTGGCCAGCCGGCCGACAGGGCCCTATTCCTTACCAGACGTGGGATAGTGCCAATCGCCACGCATTAGCCAAGGGTTCGGATGATTCATGTGAGT